>CAZVDY010000050.1:0-2666 GCA_964626235.1 uncultured Desulfobulbaceae bacterium
CCGGGTGGCGTTAAAGAGGCGGACCGAGTTGAAGTGTTTGCTGAATTCGAGCCGCCACTGCTCAAGAAAGCGGGTGTCTCCCTCCTTGCAGTTGAGGATGGCCATCCGCGGCAGGCCGGTGAGGCGGAGGATCTCCATCTCGGCCCGGTCCATGTTGCGCACCGGCCGCGAACCGTCCACGACAAAGATGATCCCGGCTCCGTCGCGCAGAGGGGCCAGCAGCTGACAGTCATCGTGGAAATCGGGATCATGGCTGTGTGCCTGGATGAAATCAGTCAGCATCCTGTCCGGAGCGGCCTGATGCTGTTCTATCCAGGCCAGGGTACGGCGCGGGTTCTGGAATCCCGGCGTGTCGATAAAGGCGATTATCTCCCGGCCGTCCACCCGGACAGGGAAGCGGCGGCATTCCCTGGTTTCGCCGGGAATCGGGCTGATTCGTACCGAGTCATCTTCGGCCAGGGTGGAGAGCACCGAGGACTTGCCCTCGTTGGGGTGGCCGACCACCGCGAATTCAGGACTTTTTTGTCTGGTTGGCATGGGATCTGCTTTTTTATGATCTGCGAAAGGAAGAAACATCCAGGCGTGGATCGCCCTGGGCTGCAATTGTGCGGATCCAGATCGTACGATCCTGTTCTCTGGGCGGGCTCGGCCCTGCGTCCGCATCTGGCTGGCCGATCAGGAAAATGAAGAGCGAAACGGTATCGCCGACAGTTGTTCGGAGCTGGGTCAGAAAATGAAGAAACTCATTGATGGGCGGTTGCCACGCCTCCTGGAGTATAAGCACCGGCCTGTTTTCTCCGTTGGGTTGTGAGGAGAGGCTGGCATCGCAGAGAGATGTGACCGGCATGGCTGGATCAAAAAAATGAGTTTCAATTTCTTTATATCCGGTTTGCCTGCGGATCTGCTTACTGAGTGCCTCTGGGTCATATTCGTCAGCCAGTTCTTCGGGTATCAGAAGTAGGGCCCTGGCAGGGATGGCACCTGTCGGTTGCGGAGATGCCGTTTTTTGTTCTCTTTTTCGGGAGAGAGGCTGTCGAGGCGCTGCCTTTTCGGTCGTGGTCAGGACAGGGGTTTGCATCCGCTGGAGCAGTTGCTGGTGACGCGCGCCGTCAAAACGGAAAGTCCGGAGCAGATGTGTCAGGGCGATCCTGCCGCTTAGATACAGGGCCAGTCTGGGTAGAAGACCGTAGACGATCAGGCAGAGGCAGAGAAAGGGCCACCAGGAGGTCAGGGCCGTGCTGCTCAACTGGCTGATGCCCTCCTTGAGGATGATATGGCTGCCCTGGATCTGGGCCGGATCCGGGTAGCCGGTACCGGCGGGCAAAAGCCAGGACCAGGGCAGGGCAAGCAGTTCGACCAGCCGGGCCACGGCCACGGCGCCGGTTTGCAGCGTGGTCTGCCAGCCAAAGGCCAGATCTGTGGTCAGTACCTTGAAGATCAGGGCAGCCAGGATGCCCAGGTTGAAACACACGGCCGCGAGCTGGACAAGAAGGAAAATCGGAAACATGAAGATCAAGCCATACATATCGCCATAGGCATGGATGTTGCCGGAGAGTTCCTGCAGCCAGCGACTGCCCCTGGTAAAGGCCAGACGGCCCAGTTTCCTGAGCAGCACGAGCAGCCCCCGACGCACGAGAGAATAGGTCAGAGGCAGGGCCGGGCGGGTCTTGAGCCGGCCGGCGGCAAGGAAAAAGAGCAGGATGAAAAGCAGGAGGAGCTGGCTGGCGACAAAGATGGTCAAAAAGGTTGCCACGTTGATCGGTGCGGTGCCGCTGTAACTCAGGAAGGAGAAGGCCAGACCCCAGCCGGAGACAAGGGCCAGGCTGCAGAGGAGCCAGGATCCGATCCGGACAAGCTCGGTAAAGATCTGGCCCGGCAGCGGGGCCACATCCCCTGCCTGTTCCTGTTCCCGCCGCCGCTCCAGCCAGTGGCGGAGCAGGCAGGCCCGCTGTTGCCGGGGAGATCCGGCTGCGCAGAGCGGGGCAATCTCTTCGTGGATTTTCCGGTCGCGCCGGTGGAGTTTCTCTTCCTGACCGGCCATGCTTGATTTTTTGTCCGCGTCAAGAAAGTATTCGAGATCCAGGAGATCGGCAATGGACCAGGTGGGGTGGGCAGACATAACAGGTGTGGGCAAGGTGGAATGAAGAGGTTATTCGGGCGGGACAAGGTTGTTTTTGAGCGCAAAGTTGACCAGGTCGACCGTATTTTTCATCTTGAACTTTCTGCGCAGCCGGGCCCGGTGATGGTCAATGGTGCGCGGGCTCAGACAGAGTGCGCTGGCAATCTGCTTGGAAGTGTATCCCTTGACCACAAAGCCGAGCACGTCCCGTTCCCGGGGGGTCAGCTTGACCGAGACCGGATCGCGGTGTTCCCGGAAGGCGGTGAGCATGCCGTCGGTTATTTCACCGGATAACAATGGGGAGACATAGGTCTTGCCGGCCCGGACCATCTGGATGGCGGAGAGCAGCTCGGTGTCGGAGTCGTCCTTGACCAGGTAGCCATGGGCGCCGGCCTGGATGGCATTAAAAAAATACTGGCTGCTCTTGTGCATGGTCAGGATCAGGATTCTGATCTGGGGGTGCATCTCCAGGATGCGCTCGATGGCATCGATACCGTTTAAGTTGGGCATGGAAATATCGAGAATGACCATGTCGGGGACTTCGCTG
>CAZVDY010000051.1:0-118811 GCA_964626235.1 uncultured Desulfobulbaceae bacterium
GCCGAATTCTGCGGGTTGCTCCCGGATGCCGTGCTCTATGCGGCCGGAGCCTTTGCGGGCGGGAAGGGCACCGACCCCAGGGCCACGGCCCTGGCCATTGTCCGCTCACTGGACTGGCTGGTCGCCCAACGGGTGCCGGTCGTCAACATGAGTTTCAGCGGTCCGGACAATGCGCTGCTCAGGCAGGGAATCGCCAGGGCCTTGGCCACGGACACGCTGCTCCTGGCCGCGGCCGGCAACCAGGGCAGGGAGGGCAGACCGGTGTTTCCCGCTGCCTGGCCGGGGGTCATCGCGGTCACAGCCGTTGACCAGTTTCAGCGTCTCTATCACCAGGCCAACCGGGGTGACTATGTCAGCTTCGCCGCGCCAGGCGTCCGGGTGCCGGTCCCTGAACAGTCCGGGACCATCGGCTACAGGAGCGGCACCTCCTATGCCACTGCCTACTGCACGGCCATGGCGGCCCACCTGCTGGCCCTGCACCGCGGACAACAGGCCGGCAGAGCAGCCCTGGTGGACGCCCTGAAACAACACGTGATCGATCTTGGCCCGCCAGGCAAGGACCCCCGGTTCGGCTGGGGCCTGGTCTACTGCGACAAAAGCTGCACCAGGCGCTGAGGATGGAAACAGCCGGATGACCTCAGCCTATATCCGCCGTTCCCCCAGGTACCAGCCAGGGAGCAGGTAATTGACCACAGGCATCGCCTCTTCACACGATCTCTTCTGGCCGCATAGGGAGCCATAGCGGCCAGAAGAGATCGTGCGACTCTGCAGCACCTGTGACCAATTACACAGTTTGGAAGTATGATAGACTGCGGGGTTCCATACCCTGTGGTCAATTACGGGAGCATGACGGCACGAAAGATGAGACATGGGGCGTGTGCATTCCGCGACGAACTGGTCACCCTGCTACCCAGGCTGCGGCGGTTCGCCCTTTCCCTGTGCAGAAACATGGAAGAGGCGGACGACCTGGTCCAGGCTGCCTGCGAACGGGCCCTGGCCCGTCAGCACCAGTGGCGGCCCGGTTCCAGGCTTGACAGCTGGCTGTTCAGGATCATCTACAACCTGATGCTTGACAGGAAGAAATCCATGCGGCACAAAAATCCACACATTCCCCTGGACGAGGAGCGGCTTGCAGCCAGAACGATCAATGGCGTCAGGACCCTGGAGGCCCGATGGCAGCTGGAGAGCGTGATGGCCGCCATGGAACGCCTCAGGCAGCAGGAACGGGCCATCATCTCCCTGGTCTGCCTTGACGGCATGTCGTACAGGGAAGCTGCCGACACCCTGCAGATTCCGGTGGGCACGGTCATGAGCCGCCTGGCCCGGGCCAGGAAACGGCTCCATGCCCTGGTCACGGCCTGAGAGGCCACAAAACAGGAGAGGAACAGCAATGCAACCGATCAGCGATGAAACCATCATGGCCTATGTGGACGGTGAACTCGACCAGGAAGAGGCCGAACAGATAGCCAGGGCCCTGGAAACTGACCCTGAGCTGCGGGACAGGGCCCGTCTCTTCCGGGAAAGCACGGCCATGCTCAGGGAGGCCTACAGCCGTCCTCTGGAAGAGGAGGTGCCCGAACGCCTGCTCAGGACGGTTCGCGGCCGCATGACCCGCTCCTGGACGGACAGGCTCGGGGAGTTCCTTGCCTCGCTCCTGCCCCGGAAACAGCCGGCCTTTGCCGCGGCCCTTGGCTGCGTCCTGATCCTCGGTCTCGGCCTGATCCTCTATTTTTCCTCCTTTCCCCCCGCCGGGATGGACAGGGCCAGCCGGCTGGCCGGGAGCAACGCCTTCAGCCGAGCCCTGGAGACCCTGCCCAGCGGCCGGCGCCTGCTCCTGCAGGAATTCCACAGCGAGCTGATCGTCCTGCGGACCTTTCAGGACAGGGAACTGAGATTTTGCCGCCAGTTCGAAATGATCCATGACCCGGGACCTGGAGAAACCATCTCCGGGGGCATCGCCTGCCGCAACCAGGGAGACGGTTGGAGCCTTGTCTTTTTCCATGAACCGGCCCGGATTGACACCGGGAACTCCGGGTCTGCCGGTTTCGAACTTGCCGGCAGCGGTGATCCCGTGGACGCCGAGGCCGAAGCCATGCGCACCGGGCCACCCCTGACTCCGGAACAGGAAGCGCAACTGATCGCCACCGGCTGGGAGATGACTCCCTGAGGGGAGGGGCTGGCATGACTTTTTCTGTATGTCTGCTTGTTATCTCATCGTTCTGCAGGTATAGTTGACAAAACGACACAGCAACCAGAGGCAAAAGGAGCGGGCATGGATTTCAGGATACACTTTGAAAACGCGTGGAAGGTGTTTGTCGCCCACCTGCCGGCAATGCTCATCTCCACCCTGGTCCTCATCGGCGTGTCACTGGTGACCCTGGGTATCCTGGCTCCGGTGGTGACGGCGGGCTACATGCAGTCCCTACTCTTCGCCCTTCGCGATGGCCGCAAGCCAGAGGTCCGCGACCTCTTCATGTACATGCGGCTTTTCCTGCCCCTGCTGGGCTTCATGCTCGTGGCAGGCATTGCCGTGTTCCTGGGCCTGGCCATGCTCGTCCTGCCCGGCATCGTCCTTGGACTTGCGCTTGGCTTCTTCTGCATGTACATGCTTCCCCTGATGACGGACCAGGGATTGAACCTGGTCGAGGCGGTCAAGGCGAGCATCCGGATGGCCATGGAGCCACCGATCAGTGAACATCTGGCGGTGGTCGCGGTCTTTCTGGTTCTCACCTCCCTGGGCAACTCCACCGGGCTGGGCAGTCTGCTGACCCAGCCATTCGCCACCCTCTTCGTTCTCTCGGTCTATGAAGCCAAGCGCCGCCGTTTGCTACCCGGACCGAAAACAGCGACAACATCCTCCCCGCCACCACCCCCTCCAGACGGCCGTTCGGGCTAGAAGTCTGGTCCACGGCAAAGGCACTGACAACCAGACTGTTACCCAGCCGTTCCAGGCAAAACAGATCAGCCGGATCAAAGGCAGAGGGTACTGTCCGGGGGAGACCGGGCTGGTGTTCTCAAAAGAACCGCTTCCCTGAACAGGCGTTACTTCGGATTCACTCTCCTGGCCGACGACACCCTGGCCTGCGATCGGTACAACCGGCACAGAGAATGTATCTGCACGCCCGCTGCACCCTGTGGAAAACCAGGCAGCGACATCTCTGCTTTGCATAGGCCAGCCATTCCTGAGCCCGGTTCAGAGATTCTCCTCGATCTCCTCGCCGCTTCCGTTCTCTTTGAGGCTGGATTCCGGAACAGCGGGATGGGAGGGAGGCTCTTCAGGGGCAGGCGCGCTGACCGGCCCCAGGTCAGGACTCCACTGGAGCCACTCCTCTTCTTTCCGGTCATACAAAACAAAGTGATCGTTGTCCTGTGCCGGCTCTCCCATGGCTTCGCCCTCGGGCGTGGCAAAACTGACACCGCCGGCCAGCAGTGATTCCATGCTCTCCATCTCCACGGTCAGCTGGCTCAACAATCCGCCGGATACCAAGATCCCGCTGGAATTCCAGAACTTCGATCCCCGATGAACCAAATGGGCGTAGGGGGGATCGATCTTCACGGTCACCCAGACCTTGCGGGCCGAAGGAGAAAGGGTGAAGTCGGTGATTCGGCCCACCGGTACCTGGCGGTAATAGACAGGCCGGAATCTCTTCAGAGAGCCGAGACGGTCGGTTTCCAGTATGAGGGTAAGCTCTCTGCCCACAAAATTTCCCTCTCTGCTGTAACTGTGAACATGGAAATGATCCCGTTCCGGTCCCTCTCCTGGAACGACTTCGATGTACGGCCCGCTAAGTATCGTCTCCAGGTGATGGATGCCCGAAAGATCGAAGACCGGTCGGACCAGGTTCACTCTGGTCGTCTGTCGAAAGAGGTGGGCAGCGTCCCGCCGCACGTGGGCTGTTCCCCGGATCTCCTTGAGCCCGGGAGTGAACTGCAGGCGGGCCACTGTACCGATGCGTATCCCTCGGTACCGGACTGACATCCGCTCCCGGATACCTTCGGCCGTGGAAAAGGTCAACTCGATATGGAGCTGATCATCGTAGCGGCTGCTCTCCTGATCAGGATAGAGCCGAAACTCCTGCCCTTCCTTGGCGTCTACTCCCCCGGGCAGGCTGTAAAAGCCGATACCACCGGCAACGATGGATTCCAGAGAACTGGATCGAAGATGCAGTCCGGACAGGGTCGCATCCAGACGAAAACCGGAGATATTATAAAAGCGGCTGTTGGTGGTGACCAGGGTTCTGTATGGCCGATAGATGAGGACATCGACCTCCACCTCTCCACTGAGGGCGCTGGCCAGGCGGAAACCGGTCACCTCACCGACTTTCAGATTCTGATAGAGTACAGGAGCACCGACCGAAACCGATGGCAGCTTGTCTGCTATCAGTCTCAGATGGAGGGCTGATTCCGGCCGGGCAAGCCTGGCTGCCAGGGCCGCCGCATAGTCTTCATACAGGGTGAAGACCGCACCGGCCGGGGCGGCCTCGCCAGCCCCCTGCTCTCCACCTGGGTTGGTGAAAGCGACCCCACCGGTCAGCATGGCCTTGAGCGAGGCCAGGTTCATCTTGATCTTGGAGAGGCTGGCATCCAGTTCCAGCCCGCTGACGTTCCAGAACAGGCTGTCCGTATGAACCAGGTGCGCATATTCCTCGTAGACCAGAAGCTCGATATGAACACTGGAGTCATCCGGAGCAATATCAATACCCGTGACCTCTCCTACCTCCAGCTTCTTGTAGAGAACCGGTGCTCCCGGATACAGCGAGCCGGAATCCTTGGCAGTCAGGACATAGCGGGTACCGGGACGAAGTACCGGTTTAGGCATCGGCCCCGGCTGCACGGTGAAGTGATCCTGGAATGGGCCATCGCCAGGGATAAACGAGATATACGGCCCGGAAATAAGGGTATCCAAGTGCCGGATACCATCCACCGAAACCTGGGGCCGGATGACCCAGAATCTGGTCCCTGCCCGGAGGATCGGTTCGGCCCTGGGATCCAGGAGAATGGTGGCGGAAACCGTATGCTGGGGGTCTTCGTTTACATCGATTTTTTTCACCACCCCGGCCTTCAACCCCCGGTACATGACCCTGGTCTTGCCCTCCACAATTCCATAGCCGGAGGCCAGTTGCAGGGTCATGGGAATGCCGTACTGGGCATCCTCGAAATTCTTGTACAGTTCGAAACGATAGCCCTGGGGAGCAGGGGGCGTATCCTTCAGTGCCGGTGGTGTGGCACAACTGATACCGCCATAGATCAGGGCGGCCAGGGATTCGACATTGATCCGGAAGCCCTGCTGAAGATTCCCCTTGAGCGATATACCGCTGGCATTCCAGAACCTGGTACCCTCCCGGACCAGATGGCTGAATTCCGGTTTGATGAAGCAACGGATGGCCACCGTGTTGTCCGATTGCAGCTCATAGTCGATCACACTGCCGATCTGGATGTGGTTGGAATAGATCTTGGACCCTTTCTGGAGCGAATAGAGCTTGTCCGCCCGGAGAACTATGCGCAGGCCCGGTGTTTCCAGGGGCAGGGTCGGCGGCTCGTCCAGGCCGACGAAATTCCGGCAGGGCTTGTCGGACTTGCCCGGATCCATGGCAATATAGCTTCCCGAAAGCAGGGTGGAAAGGCCGGTGACCCGGCCGGCCGTGATCTCCGGCTTGACAATCCAGAACCTGGTATCTTCCACCAGGCCCTGTGCTGTCTTGGGATCCATCTCGATGGAGACGATCACTCCCTTGAGATCATCCTTGACCCGTACCCCGGTGACTGTTCCTGCGGTTATCCCCTTGTACATGACCCTTGTTTTCCCGGCCGTCACCCATTCGGCACTGGCAAAGGTGACCGTGATGTCTATACCGGCCTCCTTGATACCGGTATAAAGGAGCCAACCGCCAATACACAGGGCGACCAGGGGCAGGATCCAGATAGGTGAAATACTGATGTGATTACGCAGGACAGGCTGTTCCATGGGCGGGTTCCCCGGTTTCCAAGGAGACTGCATCCCAGAGCAGTCGTGAATCAAAACTGATGGCCGCAAACATGGTGGACAGAACAACCCCGGTAAAATAAAAGGCAGCCGGAGCCGCATTGACCGTGGACAGGTAATCGAAACGAACCAGGGCACAGAGGAGCGAGATAACGAATATATCCAGCATCGACCAGCGACCGATAAACGATATAAAACGCAACATCATCTGCTTATGACGCAGCCATCCTTCAAGGCGAAAATGGATGCTCAACAGGATGAGCACCAACCCCATGATCTTGAACAGGGGCACGAGTATGGATGCGGTCAGGATGATGATACCGATACCATATGATCCCTCCTGAAAAAAATACAGGATACCGTCAAGAATGGTTTTTCGCTCCAGACTGCCAAAGTACTCCACCTCCATGATGGGCAGGATGTTGGCAGGTACGGTCAGAAGAACTGCGGTGGTCAACAGGGCCCAGGTCCGGTTGACGCTTCCCTGTTTACGGAAAGCCAGGTGGGCGTGACAGGTCGGGCATCGCCCGGCCGCTCCGACTTTCGCCTCCGGCACCAGGGTATTGCATGTCAGGCAGTGGACGAGCCCGGCATCTCCGGCCGTGGTCCCTTCTCCTCCTGCCTGATGGCCTGAAAGAGGATAGGGGCCATCTTTGGACCGAAGGCTTTCCCAGAAGCCGTGGTGATCGATGGCGGCCAGGCCCCCGATGGTGACCAGGACCAGGCCGGCAAAACAGTAGAAACCGGTATCCAGTTCAATCTCGGCCTGGTGCCCCATCTTGATAATGGTGATCAGGATACCGATCAGGTACACATCGGTCATGGCCCATTCCTGGAGATGATGCAGCCAGCGGAACCCGCACCGTAGCGCTGACGACTTCCACCCCCGGCTTACGCCCACACTCACCCAGAACAGCAGGGTGAGAACCAGGAGGGGAAAGACCAGGGCAGTCAGCACGACCACGGTCCCAACTAGATATTGGTGCTGGGCAAACATGGCCAGGGTGGAGGTGAACACGCTGGCTCCGCTGGTGGTGCCGAGAATTTCAAAGGTCATCAGCGGTTGCAGGTTGGCTGGCAGATAGAGCAGCAGGCCAGCCAGGCTGAGAGCCATGGTTTTCTGCACGGCATGCCGCCTGATCCGGAAGAGACGCCCTCCGCAACGGGGACAGAACCCACTCTGGTTGTCCTGCACTGGGACCGGCTCCAGGAGCAGATCACAGTCAGGACAGGCCATCATGTTGCGAGGCGCCCGAAGAGCTACTTTTTCCACATGTTCTCCTGTCTCATCCTAGCCGTATTCAACTCAATCCTGTCAATTTACCAGATATCCTGCCCTAAAGCGACAAATTGATCCTCTCAGCGTTTTACGGCAGCATCCTGTTTATCGAGGGGCAATAGGAAGTTTTTCCATGACACTTGTATTCCGGCCTGATAGAGTAACTGCTGCAGAGTCAGTCCGGTGTCTTTTTCCACCAACGAGTAACGACAATACTGAACATCTCCTCTTGTTCGATATAGCCTGAAGGACCTTCACATGGCAGAAATAAAATCGACCCTCGACCTGGTCATGGAGCGGGCCGCCCGGATGGGCACGGCCACCAGCGGGGAACTCCGCTCAGCCGATGCCCATACCCGCGGCAGACAGATGGCGGCGGAATATCTCGACAGGAAAAGCGAGGCGCTGGCCGGCCTGCTGAACGAACAGCAGCCCGAACTGCAGCCAGCCATCCGGAAGGGCATGATCGAGACCCTGCTCCGCAACATCGTCCTGCCCAGGTCCGAGGAGGCGATCGAACGTATCAACAGGGCGCTGGCCGGGCTTTTGGACCTGGGGGGCCATGGAGGAGACATCAGTGCCATCGGCCGGGAAATCCAACATATCCTCGGCCAATACCTGCAGCACAGGGAACAGCTCAGGGAACAGCTGGAAAGCCAGATCCGCATGCAGTATGAACAGCTGCTGGCCCAACAGTCCGGTATGCGGAACGAAGGGTTGCGCATCGACCCGACCATGCAGCCGAAGTTTCAGGAAGAGTGGAGCCGGATTCAGGCCGAACTCGATGGGCAGTACAACCAGGCCCTGATGCAGCATCGGCAGGTGCTTGCCCAGCGGCTTGCACTTCCGGCCTGAGGTATTCCGTGGCGTAATGGCATCCATGCATCCCTCTCCTGTCCAGCGACTGCAGAACTTCCTCAGGGGCCGCAGGCTTGACGGTTTTCTTGTCACCCAGCCGGAAAACCGGCGCTATCTCAGCAGATATTCCGCTCCCGACCATGGGATACAGGAATCAGCCGGTGCACTGCTCATTCCCCGCCAAGGCACACCTTACCTGCTGACAGACTCCCGGTTCGCCCTCCAGGCAGAGGAGGAAAGCTCCGGGTTTCTCGTGCATATCTACCGAAAAGGGTTGTTGCCGAGCCTGAAAGAACTCCTGCCTGGACTGGGGATACGTCGACTGGGCTTTGAGAGCCACTACACCCTGCACGAAACCTATCTACGTCTGGAGCGGATGGCCCGTCAGAGCGGCATCAGCCTGTTTCCTTTAGCTGGCCAAGTGGAACGGCTGCGATGCGTCAAACGGGAAGAAGAGATTTCCGCCCTGCGAGAGTCGGTCCGTCTCAATGAACGGGTCTTTCAGTTGGTGTATAACACCATCGAACCGGGAATGAGCGAGCGGGAGGTTGCCCTGGCCCTGGAGCTGACCATGCGAGAGCTGGGGGCGGAGGGACCAAGTTTTCCCCCCATCGTCGCCTTTGGAACCAACAGCGCCCGTCCTCATGCCGTTCCCGGCGAGCGGATTCTCCGGACAGGCGACATCGTCCTCATTGACATGGGGCTGATCCTGAATGGTTACTGTTCGGACATGACCCGTACCGTTGTGGTGGGCACGCCGGACAATACCTTTCTCCGGCGGCTTCGAACTGTCCGCAAGGCCCAGCAGGCCGCCATCAGCGCCATCCGTCACGGTGCGGTCTGCAGGGATGTGGACAGGGCTGCCCGCCGGGTGATTCGCGATGCAGGCTATGGCAAGTACTTTGGCCATGCCCTGGGGCACGGCGTGGGCCTGGCCGTTCATGAGGACCCAAGGCTGTCTGCTGCCAGCAGGAAAAAGCTGCGCAGCGGCATGGTGGTGACCGTGGAACCCGGCATCTACCTGCCTGACTGGGGAGGCATCCGGCTGGAAAACATGCTGGTGGTCCGGGAAAAGGAAGCGGAACTCCTCAACAGCGACACCACCGGCCTGGATCTGTAATTCGGTTTTGCCGACAGCAGCCAAAAAGATGTATAATGAATATAACTGACAGACAGGATCATGCGTCAATATCTGATAGATGAACTATCCTTTCTCGAGCGGGACAATATCGACAGTTTTCTGAAACGGACCCTGAAGCAGGGGCCCATGGAAGGAGTCTTCTGGCTGGAAATACCACCGGATTTGCTCGGCAAGGCACAGCAGGGCCATGAACAATGCGGGCCATTCTACTGTACTGTCATGCTGGATGACCAGGAATTGCGCTTCGAATTCCTGGTGCGAAGCTCCCATAACCTGCACTGTTCCTGTATCGCCTGGGCCACGCCTGCCCAGCGACAGTTT
The DNA here is from genome assembly GCA_964626235.1 of uncultured Desulfobulbaceae bacterium. Taxonomy (GTDB): domain Bacteria; phylum Desulfobacterota; class Desulfobulbia; order Desulfobulbales; family Desulfobulbaceae; genus CAZVDY01. The sequence continues at coordinate 9,583 of CAZVDY010000051.1, forward strand.
GTTCTCGACTTTGCCGACCGGTTGCTTGAAGAGGAACTGATCAGGGCCTGAGAGGCCTGTCTTTGGCCGTGACAAGCTGCCCAACCTTCATTCAATACGCTGCCTAATTAGGGAGGCCCGTCATGTCTTGTTTCATACGCAGATATTTCCTTTTTCTCTGCCTGGCAGGTATCATCCTGACCATGCCGGCCACGATAACAGCCCGGCCTGTCGACGAATGCCAGAATATGCAGCCCGGCTGGATATTCTGCAGCGGCTTCGAAGAGGGAAATTTCGACATCTGGGATGACTATGATGGTAATCCTCCGGAAACCAACAGGCTGCTGGAAGACGGCGGTCCCTTTGGCCTGGAGGGTAACCATGTTGCCCAGCTTCGTGTACCGCCCGGCAGAGGCGGAGCCGACTTTGTCAAGGTACTTGGTGGCGGTTACGATCGGCTCTATGCCCGCTGGTATGTGAAATGGGAAGACGGCTACGACTTCGACGCCCCCTCCCATGGCAGCGGACTGCATGCCGGCAGCCGCGACTATCTTGGTCATTCGGATTACCGGCCTGACGGAACCGACTGGTTCTCTTCCTGGATAGAACCCCAAACCAGCACCCATCGACTGGTGGCCTACACCTATTACCGCGGTATGTATATGGAGTGTTCAGACCCCAACGGCTCCTGCTGGGGGGACTTCTTTCCCTGCATGCTCGACGAGGGAACAAGATATTGTACCAAGGAACAGCACAGGGAGACCGTGACGCCGCCGGCACTGGAAACCGGTCGCTGGTACTGCATCGAAATGATGATCGATGCCGGCGACCCGGTCTGGACGGACGCGGAGGCCAACGGCATCCTCACTTTCTGGATCGATGGAGTCGAGATCGGCCCCTGGACGGATCTCTGGTTCCGGACCACCAGTGATCTGCAGCTAACCATTCTCTGGCTGAACCTTTTCCACCATGGGGAACACAGCGTAGAGGGAATCATGCTGGACAACGTGGTGGTCTCTACCCAGCGGATCGGGCCGGCCGAGTTTCCCCCAGACCTCACCCTGCCCGACAACCAGTGGCGACAGATCAGCCTGCCGGGAGATCCTGGAGAGGAAAACACCGTGGCCGCCATCTTTGCTGACGACATTCCAGGAACCTACGGAACTTCCTGGATCGTCTACACCTATGACGCCCAAACCCATCAGTACCGTAATCCTGGTCTCGACGGCACGATCTCTCCGGGGACGGGTCTCTGGATCCTGCAACAGAGCGGAGGACCAGTAACCATCGACATGCCAGATACCACCTCTGACACTCCGGTTATCTCGCCGGAAACCTGTCCTTCTGCCAACGGCTGCCATGCCATCACGGTCATCCCCCCGGCTACAAACGGCGTACAATGGAACATGCTGGGCTATCCATTCAGAACGACAGGGCATACCGATGACTTCCGGGTGGAGACTTCCCTGGTCACCGCGGTGCACGACTGCTCCGATACCGATGGTTGCACCTTGGTCGAGGCCAGGGAGGCCCAGGTTCTCCACGACGTCTTCTGGCATTATGCTGATGAAGCAACCGGGTATCAGGCCATACAGCCTGGAGAAGCCATGTCTCCCTGGGACGGGTTCTGGGCTGCGGCTCTTGGCAATGCAGGAACAACAACCATCCTGACATCCCATGACTGAACACAAGAATGTCTCAATCTAGAAGAGAGGCGTCTTCACAGGCGGAAACCGAGGGAATGTTGCCCCCAAGGCCTGCTTTTTCCTTTTTTGTCTGCAGGACAAGACATCCAGCGAAGACCTGACGGCTTCTTGACATCTTGCCAACTGTTTGTTAATGTTTTTGCTAGATTTTTGACAAACAGCACAGGTTGCGGTAGACGATGGGTCCGATGGCCGACCTGACCGGTTCACCACCATACCGGTTGGAGATCTGTTCATCCGGGCCGGCACGATTCCGAAACAGACAGATTCCTCCCCCAGGACGGTTCAGGACTCATCCCATCTCCCCTTTCGGGAAGTACAAGCCCCTGCCCGCCCGGCCCTGACAGAGACTCTCCCGCCAGGAGAGAGCAACGCTGCCTGACCGGTCTTCGAGACCGGGTCCACTCTGCCAGGAGGTGCGCCATGAAAACGTTATCTGCTCTCGTCTCTGTTCTCCACCAGCTACTCCCTCGCTTTGTTCTCCTCCTTCCCGCGGCTGTGCCTGTTTTTCTTGTATCCTTTTCCACTGATAGCTTTGCTGTTCCGTCTAGGCCTGCAGGCCTTCTTTCCGGCCGACATCCAGCGCATACCCGAGTCGCTTCCGGCCTCGACCAGCTGAAAAACCAGGTGCCAGAGTCGGCCTACCGATCCATCCGCCAGCAGATCGAGGAGGATCAATACCGGATCCGCCATCGGGATACCATCCCGGGTCAATGGTATGCTCCAAACTGGCGGCAGAGATACACGACAGTCTTTACGAGAAGCGGGCCAACCCTGGAAACCGAATCCGGCACCGGCCAGTTACGTTTCTCCCTGGCTGTCATCCGGTGGGATGACAAAACATTCCAGCCGACTCTCCTCTCCTGTTCCCGCAGTGAAAAACAGGTCAACCGATTCGAATACCGTCGCAGCCACGGCATTACGGAGTGGTATATCAACCGGCCCCAGGGACTGGAACAGGGATTCATCCTGGACAGCCCTCCCGGCAACCGTGTTGCACGGACCGTGACGCTCGAGCTTGACCTGGCCCGGGGCTGGACGCTCCTGCAGGACGGCGAAAGGCTCCTGATCCGGAACGGAGACCAGGTTTTCAGCTATGGGGGCCTGATGGCCCGGGACAGTGCCAACAAGACACTCCCGGTCCGCCTGTTCAGGACCGCATCCAGCCGCATCGCTCTGGAGGTCAGTATCAATGGCTGCAACTGGCCGGTGACCATTGATCCCTTGATCCGGAACGAAAGCAGAAAGCTCGTACTTGAGGACACCGCTGCAGATGATCATCTTGGTTACAGCGTGGATATCAGCGGCGACACCATCGTGGCGGGAGCGCATGCGCACGATGGAGTGGCGAGTGATGCCGGCGCCGCCTATATCTTTGAACGAAACCTTGGCGGACCCGAAAACTGGGGACTGGTGAAGATCATCCAGGGCAGCGATAGCGGCGATGGGGATTATTTCGGCTGGGCTGTGGCAATCAGCGGGGATTATATCCTGGTCGGTGCTCCATGGGCGGACGACGAGGAAGACAATAAGGAGGACGCCGGAGCGGCCTATCTTTTTTACCGCAACGCGGGTGGCGTCAATAACTGGGGAGAAATAAACAAACATATCGGATCAGAAGCAGAGAATTTTCTCGGCTATGCCGTTGCAATCAGCGGTGATACGTATGCGATCAGCATTCCGGGAACCGATATCGCAACCTACATCGATTGCGGAATGGTGTGGATCTACCAAAAAGATGGAAGCGATCCTTACCAATGGTCATATGTCGATGACATCCCATACCTGACCGACCTGGTACCCTATGAATGGTTCGGGAATTCCCTCGACGTGGATGGAGATCTACTGATCGTTGGTGCGTCATTCAACAGTGATAACGGCATGTACAGTGGTGCCGCCTATATTTATGACCGTACAAGCAGTGGCTGGCAGCGATCCACCACCCTCCATCCGGACGATCCTGCAGACTTTGACACTTTTGGTTATGCTGTGGGAATCAACGGTGCGACTGCCATCGTTGGGGCCCCCCTGAAAAGTGATAATGGAGAGGCTTCCGGAGCGGCATACCTGTTCGCCAATGGCCTTGGCGGCTGGCAGCAGATAAGGAAACTTCTCCCCAATGACGGGACAGCCTATGACAACTTTGGCTATGCAGTTGATATCGAAGGAGATCTGGCTGTAGTTGGATCTCCCTACGACGACGACAACGATACCGAATCGGGCAGTGCCTATATCTTTGCCAGGAATCTTGGCGGCAACAACAACTGGGGACAGCAGAGGAAAATCCTGCCGGCAGATGGGGCGGCGGATGACTATTTCGGCACCTCGGTAGCCATCTGGCAGACCAGTGTCGTGGCAGGAGCTCCCGAGGACGACAATGTGGGCAATGCTTCGGGCACAGCCTCTGTCTTTGTCCAGGATCTCGACGATCCTTCGATTTGGCACGAGACCGGTTCTCTGCTACCTACTCCGTACAGACCCAGAGAAAAATTCGGCTGGGCCGTGGACATCGACGAAGACCAGATCATCGTGGGAGCCCACAGCAGCGATGAGATGGACATGGATGGCGGAGCGGCCTATATATTCGTCCAGGATCTCGGTGGCCCAGGCAACTGGGGACTGGCCAAAAAAATCCTACCGGAAATCAATTCGATAGAAAGCTACTTCGGATATGCCGTTGCCATAGATGGTGACATTGCGGTAATCGGTGCTCCCTACAAGAAAACAGACGGATCGACAACCAATCCTCCAGGGGCTGCCTATATATTTGCCCGGGATCAGGGAGGAAGCGGAAACTGGGGAATGGTCAGTGAACTTCAGCACACTGAAGCGCAAGATGGCGACCAGTTCGGCTCTGCTGTAGCTGTCAGCAGGGATACCGTCGTGGTCGGAGCCCCAAATACCGCTTATGATCCAGGAGATGGGAGCGGAATCGAACCAGGTGCAGGAGCGGTCTATATTTATTATCAGGACCAGGGAGGAGCCAACCAATGGGGCCAGGTGACCAGGATCATCGCCACCGACCCAAGATCAAACAACTGGTTCGGTTTCTCTGTAGGTATCGAACGAGACATTGTCGTTATCGGTGAGCCTGGGAAAAACTATTATTACTTTATCGATGACGGATGCATAGCCTTCCATGGACGCAATACGGGAGGGCCGGACAACTGGGGACTGATCAAAACCGTTTGGCCCAGCGTCCACGTCGCATATGGCAGAATGGGCTACTCGGTAGCTATCAGCGGTGACGTGGTAATCGCCGGGGCTCCGGGCCTCCACAGCGTTGGTATCCGTGGCATGGCCTATCTTTTGGGCCGAAACGAGGGAGGTACAGACAACTGGGGAACGATCAGGCAGCTTCTGCCCAGTGACGGATTTGCAGGAGACCAGTTTGGCCTGGCTGTGGATATCCGTGGCGATATTGCAGTAGCTGGGGCTTCCCGTGCTGACGACAACGGTATCGATTCCGGTGCTGCCTATCTGTTCGCCCGGAACGCAGGCGGCCGCAACAACTGGGGAGAGACCTCGAAATTGCTTCCCAGCGACGGGCAGGAAAACGATTACTTCGGCACTGCAGTCGCCGCAGACTGGCCGACCGTCGTTGTCGGGGCAACAAATGATAACCCTGACACGGCAGATCCGGGATCTGCCTATGTTTTCGATATCACCGATGTCTGTTATACAGTCTCCCTGCCTCACAACCAGTGGCGACAGCTCAGCCTGCCGGGTGATCCGGGCAACGAAAATACCGTGGCCGCCATCTTTGGTGACGATATTCCGGGCAACTACGATGAAACCTGGCGGGTCTACGTCTATGACCCGGTGACGAATCAGTACATCGATCCCGGTTATAACGGTACCATTGCCCAGGGACAGGGCCTGTGGATTCTGCAACTAACAGGCACTGCCGTGGACATCGACATGCCCGAATCCACGACTCCCACGCCGGTTGGCTTCCCTGGAGCCTGTAATGAACCGGAAGGCTGCTATTCCCTGTCCCTGGCCGGACCGACCAGTTCCATCCAGTGGAACATGATCGGTTTTCCCTTCTGCGGCAGCGAGAATGTGGAGTTGTTCAGGGTCGTAACGGCAGCGTCCACCCCGGTGCACGACTGTTCCGATGCCGATGGCTGCACCCTGAGCGAGGCCAACGAGGCCCAAGTACTCCATGACGTCTTCTGGCATTATGTGGACGAGACCACCGGCTACCAGGCAGTGCGGCCGGGAAAGGCCCTGTCGCCCTGGGACGGTTTCTGGGCCGCGGCCATGACAAACAGCGATCCGACGGGTACCAGCCTGCTGGTGCCGGCCTCACCCTGAACGCCTGGTCAAACAGCGCTGCAGGAAAGAGCTGAGCAGGGGCAGAATATCCGCAAGGGCATCTTCCAGGAGATAATGGCCGGCATGGGGAAAAAGATGGCTTTCCGCAGCAGGAAACCGCTGCCGCCACTCCTGGAAAAAACGGTTGTCGAAACAGAAGTCCCTGCCGCCCCAGCAGATGAGCGTGGGAATTTTCTGCAAACGTGACAGGCCGGCCTCCACCCGTTTGAGGGTTGCCCAGGATGGATGTCCGGCATGCATGGGAATATCCTGGACAAACCGGTGGATGGCCACCCGATTGGCCCAGGAATCGTAGGGAGCCAGGAAGCCGGCTGCCCGTTGCCGGCTCATCTTCCCGGCCACGGCCATGAAGGTGGCGCTCCGGGCGAAACCGTTCAAGCCCCGGACCAGCAGGGTGCCCAGCACAGGCCAGCGGCAGACCGCTATCCGCAGGGGTATTCTGGAGGCCGGAAAGGCGGCCGTGTTGAGGATAACCAATCCAGCCACCTGTTCCGGCCGTCTTCCTGCCCATCCCAGCCCGATGGGGCCGCCCCAGTCATGGACCATGAGCAGGCAGCGTCCCACCTGCAGCCGTTCAAGGAGATGCGCCAGGTTGTCGATATGATCCTGGAGCCGGTAGGGATAGTCGGCAGGTTTGTCCGAAAGACCGCAGCCGAGATGGTCCGGGACGATACAACGATACGTGTCCCGCAGCGCTGAGACCACGTTGCGATAGAGATACGACCAGCTCGGATTTCCATGCACCATGACCAGCGGCATTCCCTCGCCTTCGTCCAGGCAGGCCATGGTATGAACGCCGATCCGCACCGTTTTGGGTACGTAGGGATATTCGGCCAGACTGTCCAGCCGGACCATCACCACTCGATTCCCAACATCATGGCATTGATCCCTGAACCTATCCCCAGCAAAGCGGCCCGCTCACCTTTCCGCAGCTTCCCGGCCTCCAGGCCAAGAGCCATGGTGATGGGGGCCGAAACCGAGCCCACGTTGCCCAGTTCGGCCAGGGTTTCGAAGTTCCGCCCCTGATCCAGGCCCAACCGTTCAAACAGGAGGCGGGCATGGGCACGGCCGACCTGGTGACAGAAAAACCGGTCAATGCACTCCCGGGTCCAGGTCAGTTCGGCAAGAAAATCCTGCCAACATTGCACTGCTGTCTCGACCCCACGTTGCAGCAGCTGTTCTGAGTCCGTGGCCATGAGGATCTGGTTACCACCAGCCTGGCCGCCCTGGCAAAGATCGTTGTGATCGGTGGCGGCCCTGCAGGCACCGCCAATCAACCAGTGCCCGGTATCGGTCAGTTTCCTGTCGCCCATGACCAGGGCCACAGCTCCGGAACCGATGGTCAGGGAGGCAAAGGCGGGCTTGATTCCCCTGCGGGTCAGGCCATGGTCATCACAGAGTCGGGATATGGTGGATTCCACCAGGTCCTCGGCGGTCTCGCTGGCCACGACAAGGCCATATCCGACCTGACCCAGCTCGATCATGTTGGCCAGCAGGATCATACCGTTGAGAAATCCCAGGCAGGCATTGGAGAGATCGAAAAGCTGGCACCGGTTGGGCAGCCCCAGGCCCTGGTGGACAAAGGATGCCGTTGCCGGCTCCATCATGTCACGACTCACCGAGGTGAAAATCAGACAGCCGATGGATTCCGGATCGATGCCGCTCCCCTCCAGGGCCTTGCGACCGGCAGCCACTGCACCCTGGCTGGGCCTGGTGCCCTGCTCCCAGAAACGGCGGCTCTGGATGCCGCTCATCAGCTCCAGCCGCCCGGGTGGAAGGCGCAACCGCTCGTACACGTCGGCCAGCCGTTCCTCGATCCGGGCAGATGTCACAATCCGGGGCGGCAACTCATAGCCGAAACCATGCAGACAGACACGGGAGTAGCGCATGATCAGGACCGATCCTGATGAAAACGAGAGGCCCAGCCGATGAGCAGGGCGGCCAGGGCCAGATCATCGAGCACGCCCACCACAGGTACCCATTCGGGAATCAGGTCATAAGGAGACAGGGCGTACAGCAGGCCGGCCACCAGGATGACCTTGACATAGAGTGGGGTTTCCCTGGCAAGCAAGACCCGGCCGGCATGGACGGTCATCTGCCAGATTCTGCTGAGCAGTGGAAACTGGTTCTGCATGACTCAGCCCACCACGGCCCGGACGATTTCTGCATCAAAATAGTTCATTCCCATGCCCGCATCCACCACCAGACACTGACCGGTGATACCGGAGGAGCGATTCGACAGCAGGAAGGCCGCCACATTGGCCACCTCGCTGGTCTGCAGGGGACGTTTGCGGAGAATGGCCTTCTCGGCAAAAAGATAGCTGTCCACGTATCCCGGGATCCCGGCAGAGGCCGAGGTCTTGAGCAGGCTCGGACAGACCGCATTGAAACGAACCCGGGAAAAGGCGGAAAACGACTTGGCCAGAAAGCAGAGCGAGGACTCCAGGGCCGCCTTGATGGGGGCCATGTAGCCGTAGTTTTCCGCTGCCATCCGGGTTGTGGAGATAGAAATGGTGACCACGGAACCATCTTTTGCCAGCAGATCCCGGAAATGGTTGGCTATGGCGATCAGGGAAAAACAGGAGATATCCACGGCCTGCAGGAAATCCTTTTTCCTGGTACGATGAAACGGCTGCATCCCGTCGGAATAGTTTGCAAAGGCGATGGAATGGACAATACCGGCAAGGGGAGCGTCCAGGTGGTCGGCGATGCGGTCCCGAACCTGGACGATCTGTTCCTCCTCCTCCACGTCACAGACAAACACCGGGGCATCGGGAAAGAGCCTGGCCGCCGTCTCGGCCCGTTCCCTGCTCCGTACCACGTGAATGACCATGGCGCCTGCCTCCTCAAGGACCCGGGCTATGGCGCAGGCCACCGACTTCCTGTTGGCCAGACCGAATACGACAACCGTCTTGCCGGCCAGTCCGAGAAAATCCATCGCCTATTCCTCTGCTTTCAGGGTACAGCCAAATTCCACGGTCACGGCCACTCGGCCATGCACCCGCACCGATCCCTTGAGGAACCAGGCCGGACCAAGCCGCTCCCTGAGGCGAACATGGATCTCGATCCGGTCGCCAGGTCCCACTTCCCGTTTGAACCGCGCCCCCTGAATCCTGGTCAGGACCGGTACCCCGGTATTCCTGTCTCCATTCCGGCCGAGCTGTTCACTGATCAGCAGGGCCCCTGCCTGAAAGACCGCCTCGCAGAGCAATACTCCCGGCATAATGGGATGGTCGGGATAATGTCCTCTGAAGAGCTCCAGATCCACTGGAACGACCTTTTCCGCCAGGAGAGCATCCTCCCGCACCTCGAGCACCCGGTCCAGCCAGAGAAAGGGCGGCCGGTGAGGAATACGGCTGTGGATATAGTCTGTCTCCATCACAGTCCGCCGGTTACCTCCAAGACGGCGCCATTGATATACGCGGCCCGCGGCCCGACAAGAAACAGGACCGCGTCGGCCACTTCGGCGACAGTGCCGAACCGCCGGGCCGGTACCAGCCTCCGGTACTCACGGCGCTGGGCCTCGCTGAGATCGGCGATGAGATCGGTGTCGATGAACCCGGGAGAGACACAGTTGACCGTGATCTTCTTGCGGGCGACCTCCCTGGCCAGGGAGCGCATCAGGCCGACCTGACCGGCCTTGGAGGCGCCATAGTTGGCCTGGCCGACAGAGCCCAACCGGCCCATGGGCGAAGTGATGAAGACAATACGTCCATATTTCTGCTTGAGCATCAGGGGAACCGCGAAACGGCTCAGGTTGTAACCGCCGGTCAGGTTGACGTCGATCACCCGCTGCCAGTCTTCAGGCCGCATCATGGCCAGGAGCGCGTCCCGCCGGATACCGGCATTGCTGACGAGGATATCCAGGGTTTCGAACCGGTCCTCGAGTTCCTGGAACAGGTGGCCAACAGCCTCGTGATCGGCGACGTCCACCTGTCGCAGCAGCAGCCGATCGGCCAGGGAGCCGCACGATTCCCGCAGGGCCTCGGCTGCCTGCCGATCGTGGCCGTAGATGCCGATCACCGTGGCCCCCCGTGCCAGCAGTTCCCGGGTAATGCCCAGGCCGATACCCCTGGTCGCTCCGCTCACCACGGCCTTTCGACCTGCAAAGTCAGTCATCATACCTCCTGTTCAGCCCGTACAAACCCATCCACGTCATTGGCCACAATGACCCCGTAGTTAATGGCACCCAGCCAGCCGCTCATGATGATCCCCACCGAGCCCACATGAAAGAGACCGGCCACCTCCCGGAACAGGGACCTGGAGATGTCGAGTCCCTCGAACTTGGTACCAAAGGAGGTTCCCTTGGTATGGAGGGTATACCGGTTGAAGGTCAGAGGCGTGGCCGCTTCCACACAATCCACCTTGTCCCTGATACCGGGCAGGTACCGTTCAAGATCGGTGAAGCAACGCTCGATCATGGCCGCCTTTTCCCGCTGATACGCCTCCCTGCCCAGACAGGCCCAGTCATCGTAGCGGCTGTTCATGGAGGCCACCACGGTATAGTCCGGGTGCTCCGGCCTGGTCTTGGGATAGTAGATGGAAAAGGTCCTGCTGCGGGTGTACATGTCCTGCATTTCTTCCGAGGAAAACTCAGGCGCCGTGGAGGTGAAGAGCAAATCGCCCACATCCTCGATGGATTCGCCCCGGCGGATGCCGAAGTAGACCTGGCAGCTGGAATTGTTGACCTTGACCCGGTCGAACGAAGCGAGAAATTCCTGGCTGAAATGTTCCCGGCCGGCCAGATTATTGATGGTATTGGTAATCCCCGAGTTGGAAACCACGGCCCGGGCCCGGATCTGCCGCCCGCAGGCCGCCACTCCGACCACCCGGCCCCTTTCCACCAGGATGCGGTCCACCCGGGCCCTGGTGACTATGGTCACCCCGTTCCGTTTCAGCTCGTCGGCCATCATGCCGATCAGCCGGTCGGTACCACCTTCAAAGGTATAGACCCCCCTGTTCATGAAATTGGAAAAGACAATTCCATAGGTGATAGCCGGTTCATCCAGTGTGGAGCCGTTGGCATAGGTGATGGGTTCCATGAGCAGTCGATGGACATCGCTGCGACCTGGGAAAAAACGGTTGAAGAGTTCCCGGGTGGTCATGGTCCGGTCGTCGTAGAAGTTCATCGCCGCCACGGTCTGGAAGAACCGCTCGATCACCTCGGCCTCCACGCCGAACCGCTCCCGGAGAATACGGATGAAGTCCTCCCGGTCAAAGGTGGTGGTCAGGGAAAACTGGGGGTTGTCAAAGACGATGTTCTTCAGCTGGACAATGGCATCCCGAATCTCCCTGGACCAGTACTTCCTGCAGGTCTTGACCATGCCGTAGGGAAAACCGTGCAAAGAGACATCGAAAATATGCCCGCCTCGCCTGAACCACGTTGCCAGGCCGCCCAGGCGGGTGTGATGTTCAAGAAGAAGAACCCGGTGATCCGCCCGGGCAAGCCGGTTGGCGCAGGTCAGGCCACCAAGGCCGGATCCCACCACGATCACGTCATATCTGTCTGCTGCCTGGTCTATGGAAGAAAACGACATATGCTGTGCTATCGCCCCGGCGAGTTCGGTCACTCGTTACTGTAACAGGTGCTGATTGACGATGCTGACCCCGCTGAGCATGGCTCCTACGATACCGAGAAAGCCCTGGTCTGTCCCGGCGATGAACAGGTTGGACCATGGGGTTCTTCCGTCACGGATCTTACGGGGACTGCCGTACACGGCACCCTGGCATTTTGCCGTAAACCGCTCGATGGTCAGCGGTGTAAAACAGTCTTCATATACCGTGTCTTGGCAATAATTCCCAATAATTTTCTCGGCAGAACGAACTGCCTCCCGATGCCAGCGCTGCTTGGCCGTCCGGTACTCTCCATTCCCCATTTCCTGCCAGAGAAGGTAATTGGCCGCATTGGTCGTCCGCACCTGGCAGGTCTTGACAGGTTCCAGTCCCTGAAAATTGTCAGGAAAACAGATCACGCCCCAGGAGGTGTCCACCGGCTGATCCGGGCGTCGGTAATGAAGCCGGTCGCGGTGATTGTAGAAGACAATGGTCTGGTCCCTGGCCAGGACATCCTGCATGCGGGCCGGCAACAGGGTGATGGTCTCCATGAAACTCATCCTGCCGCAGAAATCCTCCTCCGGGACTGGCCAGCCGCTCAGCCGGATGGTGGCAGGCAGGCCGGCAGTGGACAAGACAGCCCTGGCCCGGATCTCCTCCCCATTTTCCAGGACAACACCCTCGACGCTCTTCCCGCTGCAGATGATCTTCCTGACCCTGGCCTGGTAGCGGATCTCGCCGTCAAAACGCTGGTACTGGGCAAGGAGCATGCCAAGAAAGTCCCTGATCGTTCCCTGGGGCCGAAAAAAGCCTTCCAGAAAAACCGCCCGGAACATGATCACGAACTGGGCCAGATCCATATCCTCCTCCTCACTGTTGCCGTAGACCATGAGTGGCAGAAGCAGCATGTCAATGAGGAGAGGATCGGGCAGCCGCCTCTTCAGAAATTCTCTGCTGGATCGCCAGGGAGCGGCCCGGAACGGGTCAAAAGCTCTGATCTCGGCAATCATGCGCTGAAAGCTTTCGGCACAGTGGGGAAACAAGCGGCCGATTTCCGATTCGAGCAGGGAGGGATCATTGCTGAACCAAAGAGAGGCCTCCGGAAAGACGATCCGGGAACGATACTGTTCGTGGGTGACAAACCGTCTCCTGGAGAGCTTGAGCTGCCGGAAAAGCCGGTTCAACGGGGCCCGCTTCTCTCCTGGCCGGGCATGGTTGGTCATGGCATGAAGACCGGTCTCCAGGAGAAACCCGTTACGGAAATAGTAGGAATTGAGACCGCCTGGCAGATGGTGCTGCTCCAGGATCAGGGTCTTCAGGCCAAATCGTGCACTGCGGATACCGGCGGCCAGCCCGGACAATCCGCCCCCGATGATAATGAGGCGATAGTCAGCCAACAGGTTCAGACGTCAGCCAGTTTGGGCTCGAGATAGTTGACGCAGCTGGTCAGCGTGGCCAGCTCCGGATACTCTTCTTCAGGTATCTGCAGCTTGTACCGTTTACGCAGTTCCATGACGATATCGAGAAAATCCATGGAGTCCAGGTCCAGCTGATCACGAAGGGGCGCATCGGCATCGAGATCGGCGAAATCGGCTTCTTCGTCAATATCTTCTATAATTTCAAGGATCATATCCCTGATTTCATCTCGGGTCATACCACTCCTCTATTCCAGACAGGAAAACGAAATCTTCTTCTTGTTCTCGGCAGTACGCAGTCTCTGGCACAGCACGGCAATTTCCCTGCTGCCCTGCCTGTACGGTGCGAATTGTGCGCCGAATTTTATAATCTACTCCAACCCGGTATTTTATGCCAGCAGTCTCTTGACGATCACCACGGAATTTATCCCCACCATGCCGAACGAGTTGTTGAGGATGGCATCGACCCGTTCCAGCTGTTTGGGGCTGCCGCTCACCAGGTTGGGGAGATCACAGGCCGGATCCAGGGCTTCCAGATTGATGGTCGGGTGAACCAGGCCGTCGGTAAAGGCGGGTAGATTGCCGGCCAGTTCGAGCACGCCTGCGGCACCCATGGCATGGCCGATGGAGGACTTGGTATTGTTGATCCAGGTCCCCGAACAGCCGGCGAACAGGTTCCGGATTGCCCTGCACTCCTCGACATCACCCTGCCGTGTCCCGGTGGCATGGGTATTGATGATCGTGATATCGGCGGGTTCCAACCCGGCCCTATCCAGGGCAAGGCGCATGCACTCGGCCTGGCGGGGGCCATAGGGAAGAACGAAATCCCGGGCATCGGAATTGATTGCATACCCGCTGATTTCTCCGTAGATTCTTGCCTGCCGCCTTCTGGCCGTCTCCAGTCGTTCCAGGATGAACACGCACCCACCCTCAGAGATGACGATGCCGTTGCGATGCAGGTCAAAGGGGCGACAGGCCCTGGTCGGATCCTCGTGTTCCGCCAGGGCGCCCTGGGCCCGGAAACTGGCAAAGATACCGAATGAGCCGGTGCATTCCGAAATACCGCCGCAGAGGGCAAGATCCACCTCGCCCAGGCGCAGCATCTGCACCCCCTGGATCAGGGCGGCATTGCCGGCCGCGCAGGCGGCACCCACCGAATAATGGGGCCCGGTTATACCAAGGTTCATGGTGATCTCGCCGGCCGGATTGTTGAGCACGGTGCGGGGATTGTGATGATGGGTCCAGTAATCGACGTTGTAGTTGAACTGGCCGATGTTGTAGACCTCGTTCTCCGTTTCCACGGTCCCGTGTTCGGTGAGACCGATGTAGACCCCGGTTCGCCGACGCCGGTAAAAGGAAAAATCGATCCCCGCATCTGCCAGGGCCTCGTTGGCACAGTAAACACCTATACAGCCGGCCCGGGTCCCCCGCTTGTTTTCCTTTTTCTTCCGATACCTGGTCTCCGGAAAGGAACAGATCCCGGCCGGAGCAGGATCCATGTAGCGCAGGTCGATGGTGCTGATACCACTCCTTCCGGCCAGGAGGCGGGTGCGGAACGTTGCCAGATCATTGGCTCCGCCCGGAGCGGTCAGTCCAATACCGGTTATGACGACCCGTTCGTCCGGACCGGTCATGTCACTGTCCCCGGACCAGACCGGCAACGGTCTCCGGCACCTTGGCAATGGCCTCAGGCAGCTTGTCCACCATGGGGCCACCGGCCTGGGCCATGTCTGGCCGGCCACCACCTCCGCCACCCACGATCACCGCCACCTTTTTTATCAGATCACCTGCCCGGATGCGGTCCACCAGGTCCCTGCTGACCAGGGCGAGCAGGGCTGCCTTGCCGCTGAACTCCCCGCCCAGAACGGCGACACCGCTATTCATCCTCTCCCTGACCTGATCGCCGACCTCCCGCAGCGTCCGGGGCGAATCAAGGGGTATCTGCCCGGCGATCACCCTGATACCCTCGACCTCGACACTTTCGGCAAGCAGTCGGTCCAGGTCCGAGATGGCCATGGAAGCACGCAGGGCCGCCACTTCCCTTTCGAGTTCTTTCTGTCGTCTGAGCAGATTGCCTATCTTTTCACCGGCAATCTCCAGGGGACAGGAGAGCAGGCTGCCGATCTCTCCTGCCCTGTCATTCAGATCCTGCACCCACGCCAGGGCCATCCGGCCGGTGAGGGCCTCGATTCTGCGTACGCCGGCCGCCACCGAGCTTTCCGCCACGATCTTGAACAGACCGATGTCGCCCGTGGCCCGGGTATGGGTTCCTCCGCAGAGTTCCTTGCTGAAGTCACCGACGCTGACTACCCGCACCGTCTCTCCATACTTCTCTCCGAACAGGGCTGTGGCACCTTCCCGAATCGCCTCATCCCTGGACACAGTGCGGGTCTGGACCGGAACATTGTCCAGGATGCGGTCATTGACCAGCTCCTCGATCCGCCTGATCTCCTCACCGGAAAGCGGGGCGTAATGAGTGAAATCGAACCGCAGCCGCTCACTGTTGACCAGTGATCCGGCCTGCTTGACATGATCCCCCAGGATGCGCTTCATGGCGGCGTGCAGCAGGTGGGTGGCAGTGTGGTTGCGGGCCGTGGCCCTGCGGCGTTCCCCGGTCACGGTCAGGGTCACCTTTCCGCCCACTGCAAGGTCCCCCTCCTCCACCGTGCCCAGGTGCAGAATCAGACCGTCCCCAATACTCCTGGTTTCCCGCACCGCAAGCCTGCCGCCGGTCCAGGAGATGGTACCCCGGTCGCCCACCTGACCGCCGGCTTCGGCGTAAAACACGGTCTGAGGACAGTAAACCTGGACCTTTTCTCCGGGTCCGGCCTGTTCCACCAGTCGGCCATCCGCACCGATGATAGCCCCTACCTCGGCGGTGCAGCGCAATTGATCATATCCGAGAAAACGGCTCTGCTTTCCCTGCCGAAGCAAGGCGACGACCCCGTCCGGCAGGTGATCCACGTCTGTTCCCTGCCACGATTTTTTCGATTGTTGCCGCTGCCGCTCCATGGCCTGCCGGAAACCCGGCTCATCCAGACCGATTCCCTGCTCCTGGGCAATGTCCCGGACAATGTCCACCGGAAAACCATAGGTGTCATACAGCTTGAACATGAATGCCCCATCGAGGCAGGCGGTCTGACCCTGCTCCTCGCGAAGCCGTTCGATCTCGCGGGACAGCAGGGCAAGGCCATGATCCAGGGTCTCGCCGAAACGGCTCTCCTCATGCTCGGCGACCTTGGCCAGCAGGTCACTCCCGTCCTTCAGATGGGGATAGGCATCGGCCATGATCTCGGTCACCAGGTTGCAGACAGAACCGAAAAAGAGCCCTTCCATACCAAGAGAACGACCGAAACGAACGGCCCGTCGGATGATCCGTCGCAGGACATACCCCCGGCCCTCGTTGGAGGGCAGAACACCGTCGGCCACCAGGAAGGTGGTTGCCCGGGCATGATCGGCGATCACCCGCATGGCCACATCCTGCTGCGGGTCTTTCCCGTACACTTTTCCGGAAAGGGAACCGATCCGACGGATCAGGGGAGCAAACAGGTCGGAATCAAAGTTGTTTCGTTTACCCTGGAGGACAGCGGCCACCCGCTCCAACCCCATCCCGGTATCGATGGAAGGCTTGGGCAGCAGGGTCATTTCCCCCGACTCATCCCGGTAATACTGCATGAAGACCAGGTTCCAGAGCTCGAGGAACCGGTCGCAGTCACACCCCACGGCACAGTCCGGCCTGCCGCAACCGGCTTCAACGCCCTGGTCGATATGGATCTCCGAGCAGGGACCGCATGGACCGGTATCTCCCATGGCCCAGAAGTTGTCTGCCTTGCCCAGGCGAACGATCCGCCCCTCGGGTAGATCCTTGACCTCTTCCCAGAGCGCATATGCCTCGTCATCCTCTTCGAACACCGACACCCACAGCTGCTGCGGATCAAGCCCCAACTCTTGCGTCAGAAACTCCCAGGCAAAACCGATGGCCTCTTTCTTGAAATAGTCTCCAAAGGAAAAATTTCCCAACATCTCGAAAAAGGTGTGGTGCCGGGCCGTATGGCCAACGTTTTCCAGGTCGTTGTGTTTACCGCCAGCCCGGACGCACCGCTGCACAGTGGTCGCCCGGACATACTCACGTTGTTCTTCCCCCATGAACACGCGCTTGAACTGGACCATGCCGGCATTGGTGAACAACAAGGTGGGGTCCTCTTCAGGGACCAGGGACGAGGACTCCACCACCGTATGTCCACGGTCAGCAAAAAATTTCAGAAACCGGTTTCGTATCTCACTACCTTTCATAGTTGCCAACTTTGTTGATTCAATGTATTTTCAACTGACCGGACAAAACAACACCCGGCTCGATACCCCAGCAGCGACCCATAGGAAAACACAGAAAATTCCCGCCCGGACATGCGACCACACAGGTACCGGCTTTTTTAGTGATCCTGAAAGGAATTTGCAACACAAAACAGGAGAATATTTTAATCAAGCAGAAACAGCCTGTTCAGAAGCATAACCGGCTGTTCTTTTCTCCAGGGGGAAGCCCCTGCCTGTTTTACGGAATGCCGGAGGTTTTTTCCGGAAATACCCTTTTTCAATATGCTGGCAGTCAGAAAACCTGTGCTAGATAGGCAAAAAAGCGAAGAAAAAGCGGAAGCACTGGCTGCAAGGCACAATTCTTGCCAGAATAGTGAAAGTAGGGGGTTACCAATAACTGCGAGCAACTCCAGCCAGGTTTCCGCACAGATCTCAGTCAGCAAACAACAGAGGAGAACATTATGAGGAAAGCCAGATTATTCATGTTGTTGCTACCTTTTCTTTTTGGTATCCAGCAGCCGGTGACAGGTTCCGCCGATATGCTGGGCCAGCCTCAGTTGCCGGCAGAAACCGGGCCGAAAGCAGAGGCAGCGGCCTTACCGGAAGCCGGAGCGCCCTCCCTTGGCCTGGCGGTACCGTTCATCGAAAACAGGGGGCAGATAGACTCCAGGGTGAAATATTATGCCAGGACATTTCACGGTACGGTCTTTGTCACCGGAGACGGCACCATTGTTTACTCGCTTCCCCGCCGATCCGGGCGGCAGATTCCCGAAGCGACTCAGTCGTACGACGGGGTTGCCATTTACGAATCCCTGATAGGAGCGGCCTCTCCCCATCTACTCGCCAAGGATCAGGCCGCGGCCAGGGTCAGTCGGTATGTTGGCCCTGATCCCAAAACATGGCGCAAGAATCTGGCCACCTATGCCACGATCAGCCTGGGCGAGGTGTACAAGGGCATCGAGCTGGAACTTTCGGCCCATGGCAACACGGTAGAAAAAATCTTCCGTGTCAGGCCCGGAGCCGATTACCGCCAGATCCGCCTCAGCATGAAGGGTGGAGAGGCGTTGACCTTCAACCAGAACGGCCAGCTCAGCCTGAAAACACCGCTGGGCGAAGTTCTTTTTTCCACCCCGATCGCCTACCAGGAAACCATCGAACAGGGCCGGCGAAAACGCCAATACGTCGATATCGCCTATCTGGTCCAGGGCGACGAGTACAGCTTCGCCCTGGGTCCCTATGATCAATCCCGGGAACTGATCATCGATCCCATGATCGCATCCACCTATCTGGGCGGTTCCGGAGACGATACAGGTCATCAGATGGCCCTCAATGGCGCAGTGTACGTTGTCGGAACAACAACCTCTACCGACTTTCCTGTTACTCCGGGTGCCTTTCAGTGTGCTTCCTGTGGCTTGAACGACGCTTATATTGCAAAATTTTCTTACGATCTTAACACACTGGAGTCTGCCGCAATAATTGGCGGCATGAATATCGACACCGGGAACACCTTGATCATCGATGAGGTTGGCAATGTGTATATGGCCGGGCTGACCGAATCAGATCAATTTCCATCACCTACCGGGAGTATTGCGAGCAAGGGTGGCCAAGACATGTTTGTCGCGAAGTTCAACAGTACTCTGTCTGAACTGCTGGCATCCCAGCTCATCGGCGGTGATCGGGATGAACTAACATATGCTATGGGGCTGAATCGGAACGGAGAGGTCATCGTGGCCGGAATCAGCGCCTCTGATGCTGATAGTACAGGAATCGGAACTCAGCTGTGGCAGAACTCCAACCGGCAGGCCGGGACAGACGACACAAATGGTTGGAATACGGATGAGTATGATCTGCTGATAATCAAGCTCACCTCTAGCCTGGAAATTCTTGCTGCCACCTATTTTGGCGGTTCCGATGAAGAAACCTGCTTGGGGCTGGATATTGACACGGCCAATAACATCTATATTGCAGGCACGACAAAATCGGTCAACAATCCGCCTGATACAACAGGCCTACCAGGAACAGCCAACTCAGCAATGATCTTCCGAACCCACCATGGAGGCGGAACAAATAGAACCGATGCCTTTATAGTCATTTTTGCACCCGACCTGACACTCCAGCGAGCTGCTTACGTTGGAGGAAGCGACGACGATTTCGGCACTTCCATTCTCTGGGATCCCAATGGCTACCTCTATTTAGCCGGCAATACACGCTCTTCCAACTTTCCCGGCGCCTCTACGGCAAAAGGGCAAGACGCTTACCTGATAAAATTGAAAGATGACTTGGCTTCCGAGCCGGAACAGGCTGTCTTTATTCAGGGAGCTAAAGACGAGTATGCGGTTCGAGTAACCCGCAGCGCGGCTGCTGATTTATATCTGGCAGGACATACAGGTTCTCCTGACCTGGCCATCACTCAAAACGCATTCAGCACTGCTCTTCAGGGCTCGGCCGATGCGTTCATTGCAAAATTCGATTCCAACCTGAACAAGCAGGTATTGAGTTACCTTGGGGGAACAGGCGCCGATGAAGCGAATACGATGATCCTGCATGTCTCCGGCCATGTCTTCATTAGCGGCAATACGTCTTCCACCGATTTTCCCATCCAAGGAACATCTTCCAGTTTTCATGGAGGAACCGGAGACGCCTTTATTGCCAGGCTTGACAGCCAGGTTTCTGATCCGAATTCCACCATCCCGCAATACACGGTCTCCATAACCATGTCTCCTGCAGGATTGGGTGGAAAAGTGTCCAGTATCCCGGCAGGTCTGACCTGTACAGAAGATTGCAATCAAAATGTTGACGAAAACACGGTGGTTCAGCTGGTTATCGATGCCCCGACCGGTTATCAGACAAAGGTTACCGGATGTGCGGGAAATCTTGATCAAGATATCTATACTACCGGGGCCATCACTGCAGATTGCACCATCGACATCACGTTCAACGACGGCAGCGGAGGGGGTGGAGCAACCTACAGATTCCCCTATCATCTCATTCGCGCTGCAATCGATCATCCTGCGGCGGCCAAAAAGGCTGAGCAGGTCGATCCTTGACGTTGTTCTTTGCAGAAATAACTGATCAGGCCCGGTGCGATGTGATATCGTACCGGGCCTGAAATATTTTTTTCTTTGAATCCCTCTGGATCCGCTACGCTACTGTCGTCCGACGATCCTGTCTGCTTTCTCAAGTTCTGAGAGCAAGGAACTGTCTTTGCAGTTCATGATGACCGCTGACAGGCCGGCTTCAAGAAAGAGAGGCAGAAGCAGCCGGTGCAGGGCCTTTCTTCTGACAACCGGCAGGAACTGCGAGCTGGCGGCAAGGGCCGTGATGGTCTGCACGGTTTCCCTGCGCAAATCGTGTATCCCTGCCACAACTTCCAGAAAAAAATCAATATCCGGCACACCTCTTCCCAGCCCCCCGGCCCGCGCGGTCCAGTGCCAGGAAAAGAGCGGATCAAGGTAGAGCCGATTCAGAGGAAAACCGACCTGTTCAGCAGTTTCCAGCACCTCCATGGCCAGCAGCAGCAAGCTGTCCAGGCAGTTGTCCTGGCCATCCGGCCGGGTCAGGAAAACAACCAGGCCGGAACCGGAAGAGACAACGGTTTTCATGGCCCGTTCAAGGCCTTCTGGCTCTGCAGTGACTCCGTTGACCGTTATTCTGTCCCCGTATTCTGCCAGCAGATCCTGCCGTTGCAGGATGGCGGAGCCGACAAAGAGACGGGTATCGAACCGTTTCAGGATACGGGAAACAGCCCAGGCCAGCCGTTCTGCCGCCGTTCTCGAAGGACCGGGATTCAGGTCCAGACCATCTGCGCCTCCATCAATCTGGACACCGGCTAGTTCGAGGAGTCGTTTTTCATCCTGCCTGCTCAGGACATCGAGAAAACTGCGATTCAAGCCATGCAGGTCCTGGCCGATCAACAGCATCCCGGCCGGCGAATCCGAAACAGTGGAAACAGTGGGTGAAGGGGGCACGAGCCCCTGTGCATAAAATGACATACCGTTCTCCTTTCCGCGAAGGTTCGGGTTGAGACGTGCTGCCGGCAGGTCTTCGGACTCGTGGACTGTATCTGCCTACTGGCCGTCGCTTCCCGGTCAAAGGACCAGTGCTGTTCCTGGACAGGCCTGCCTGAACAGGAGACGGCGTTCGTTTCCACTCACCGCTGCGGGACAGTTCCGGATTTACACCGGATTCCCTGTCATTCGCCGGATCGGCGAACTTCCACACCTTGCATAAGGTGTACCGACAACTATTTTACACAACATATAGTATAGCTCGATGACATGGTCAATAGAAAAGGTGGCAGATCACAGGAAGGATGCAAGCGGCAGCCCAGGATCCGGAAGATTACAGACGGGAAAAAATCTTAGACCTGGCCCGGGCCGAGTTTCTCAGTACGGCTATCCGGCTGTCCACGTAGTCGATCACCAGGGCCTCTTTTCCCTCTGCAGGCCGCATGACCCTGCCCACGACCTGCAGCAGTCTGCCTTCGTACCTGATGGGGGTGGCCAGGACCAGGGTGGACAGTCCCGGGCAGTCAAATCCCTCTCCGATGAGCTGCAAGGTGGCGACGAGAACCTGGACTTCACCCTGCCGCACCCTGCTGATCATCGAGTTCCGCCTCTGTGCCTCCATCCGGCCGGTGAGTAGACCGGCAGCGATGTTCCGGTCCACGAGGCTGTCATACAGTGTTTCACAGTGGGCCACGCGGTCCGAGACCACCAGGATCGTTCCCTGGTGTCCCTTGCCGACCAGGGAGACAATATCTTCGACAATGAGGCTGTTTCGCTGCTCATCGATGGTCAGCCGCTTGAGCAGCTTGGTATACTCTCCCCGATAATGGCATTGAAAACCGGTTTCCTTCTGGATGAACCGCGGCCTGACCAGGGCCCCGGAAGCAGCCAGCACCTCCGTGTCTACACGATGGATCCGATCTCCCAAATAGGTGTAGATCAGGGAGGTCATCCCATCTTCCCGCCTGAAGGCGGTGGCCGACAGGCCCAGCATATAGTGGCAATCGAAACGGCTGACAACATCGGTAAACAGGGATGCAGGAACCCGATGGCATTCGTCCACCACGAGATGACCGAAACGGGCCGGCAATCTCCCCAGATGCTTGCGGGCCGAGTTGACGATGGCCACGGAAAGAGGCGTGATGGTGCAGTGGCCATCGCCGATCAGGCCGGCTTCCAGTCCCAGGAACTCGCTGATGCGCTCCTGCCACTGGTAGAGCAACTCCCGGGAATGGACCACGATGAGTGCCGGCTGTTTCCGCTCGGCAATGATCTTCAGGGCCATGACCGTCTTGCCGGAACCTGTTCCAGCCTCCAGCACCCCGAAGGACCGGGCGGTTACAGCCTTGACCGCCTCCTCCTGATAGGGTCGCAATGTGCCCTGAAAGCAGAACGAGACTTCGGCAAGCTGATGCCGTCGATCGATCAGCCTGGGGGCGCACCCCATCAGCTGCCGGCAGATCAGCACGGCCTGGTTGGCAAATCCACGGGGAAAATACAGTCTCTCCTCTTCCTGGCGGAAATAATAGAGCTTTGGCCTTATTCCCTTGCCGATCCAGCGGCCATACCGTTTTGCCGCCATATACTTGGGATTGTCGATGGTCAACCGTGTGCGGATCTGCCGGTTGACCCTGTCCGTTGCCCCTTCCAGGCAGCACTCGGCCCCCACGGTCATCCGCAGTCCCTTTCCCGGCTTGCCCTCATTCACTGTTTCTGGTATTTTGAAAAATTTTTATCAACCCAGCGCACCGACGTCTGCCCAGGAAGAACAAACCATCTTTGCGACCCGGAAATCAACATGCCTCCTGTCTGGACAGACACGAACCATCCAGCCAACTCTGCAGCAGATGCCCAATACCCTGGCACATTTCGGCATACAGGCCCTTGGCAGCAGACTGATCTTCAGACATGCCTCCTGCAAATGGATTGCCCTTGGATGCATACTGCCCGATATTCCCTGGGTCTGTCAGCGATTTCTCTCCCCGCTGCTCCCTGACGAACTCCTCCTCGGTCTCCGCCTCTATACCATGATCCAGGCATCGCTTTGCTTCTCCCTGGTTCTTGCAGCCGCTCTCACCCTGCTGCTGGGCAGGGGGACTGGCGCATTTCTCGTTCTGGCAGGCAACGTGCTCGCCCATCTCTTCCTCGATGCCCTGCAGATCAAATGGGCTAACGGTGTGCACTTCCTGGCTCCCCTCTCCTGGAACCTTTCCGGCTTTGGCCTGTTCTGGCCGGAAAGTTGGCCGACCTATCTCCTGACCAGCCTGGGCCTGCTCGCCTTTGTGGCCTGCCTGGTCATCCGGAAAACCTATCGAACGAGCGTCCCGCACGCTGTCCGGTCTCCTGGTCGGCTGGGCTTTGCCATGCTCTTGCTGCTGGTCTATCTCGCCCTGCCGCTGGTACTGCTTGCCGGACCGTTGCAGCAGAACTGCCATTATACAGGGACACTGCGGGAACGCGAAAAACGGCCGGGAAGGTACATCGAAATCGACCGGGGAATATTTTCTCCCCAGCCCGCTGGATCCATCCGCATCTTCACCGGCGAGAGGCTGAAACTCCAAGGCCGCTTGCCTGCCGAGGCGACCATCCTGTCTCTTCAGGGCGCTTTCACCTCTCAAGATACTATACAGGTTTCCCGATACCATGTACACAGCCGGCTCAGGGACCTGGCCAGCCTGGCCGGCCTGGCAGCGACGTTCATACTCTGGCTGCCCGACCTGATCCGTTGTGTCAGAAAACAGTGAGGTTCACGATGAAAACCATTTTCCCGAGGCTGATCCTGCTCTTTGTCCTTCTAGTCCCTCCCAGGCCAGCCGAAGCTGTCCAGGAGACAGTTGATATCACCATCCCGGCAGTCGCCCTGGAACAGGTCATCCGGGAGGCCCTGCCCCTCTCCCTGGATACCGGTTCCCCCCAGGTGGAGGGCACCCTGACCATCGACCGGCTGGACCGGCTGGAACTGCACAACAACCTCCTGTCTGTCCAGGGAGTGATCACCGGACACAACCTGGTGATGAATACCCGCATCGGCGGCCAGGAGATCCGACTCAAACTCGGTAACCTCAGCATGCCGGTGAGTGGTGATTTTGTTCTCCGTTTTGACAGGCAAAAGAAGACCCTCTTCATCCAGCCCAGGTTCGCTCCCCGGGCTGGAAGCAAAAAAGGCGGGAAATCAACCACTTCCCTGGCCCCAATCCTGGCTGTCCTGGAAGACAGGGAATACCCTCTCGTCCTCGAACGGTTCGGCCCCTTCCTCACCATGTTCAGCGGCCAGAAACGGGCACTTACCCTGCAGACCGCTGACCTGGAGTTTGGAGATCATGCCGTGGTGGTGAAACTCAGGCCAACGGTCAGGAAAACCGATTGATCCGGACCGCGGCTGTTGGTATTATTTTCAGGATGTCCTAGCAAACAGAGCGAATCGACCGATCAACCGTCCATCCCATGCTGAGGGTACACCATGTCAGACACCTGTCTATTCTGCAAGATCGTCCGGGGCGAGATCCCGGCGGACAAGCTGTACGAAGACGATGATATCCTGGCGTTCCGGGATATCGCCCCCCAGGCTCCAATCCACTTCCTGGTGATTCCTAAACAACACATCAGCGGTCCGGCTGCGGTCGGCGAAGCAGAGGAAGCCCTGATGGGCCGCATCATGCGGGTTGGTGCCGAGGTGGCAAAAAAGGAGGGAATCGAACAGTTCCGCCTGGTCTTCAACAACGGGGAGCAGGCCGGCCAGACCGTCTTTCACATCCACATGCACGTGCTGGGCGGCCGTTCCATGACCTGGCCCCCGGGCTGATCACGAACCACAGCGAAACCGGAGAGCGGCCGACACTTCCTGGCTACTCCTGCCGGCCATATTCATCGTCGTAGCGGACGATATCGTCTTCTCCCAGGTAACTGCCGATCTGGACCTCAATCAGCTCCAGGGGAATGACGCCCGGGTTTTCCAGGCGATGCTTCGTTCCCAGGGGGATATAGGTGGCCTGGTCCTCATGGAGGAGCAGCTCCTCATCGCCATTGAGCACCCGGGCGGTTCCAGAGACCACCACCCAGTGTTCATAGCGATGATGGTGCATCTGCAGGGAAAGCTTGGCCCCCGGATTGACGGTGATCCGTTTGATCTGAAACCGTTCCTGCAACTCCAGGGTGGTATAGCTTCCCCAGGGACGGTAGACGGTCCGGTGGGTGTGATACTCACCGCGATCCAGCTTTTTCAGCCTGCGAACGATCCGTTTCACGTCCTGGGAACGGCTCAGCGGCGCTACCAGCAGAGCATCGGCAGTCTCGATGACCATGGTATCTTCCAGGCCGATGGCCGCCACCAGTTTGTCTTCGGAACGGATGAGAGAGTTGCGGACATCCTCGCAGATCACATCACCGCTCAACACGTTGCCCTGCGAATCTTTTTCTGAAACATCCCAGAGGGCCTGCCAGGAGCCGATGTCGTTCCAGCCCATATCCGCCTCGACCATGGCTGCCCTGTCGGTCTTCTCCATCAGGGCATAGTCTATGGAATCCGAAGGACAGGCCTCCATGGTCGACTGGTCGAAACGGAAGAAGACATTGTCCTGCCTGCCACTGGCAACGGCCTTCTCCATGCACGCCAGGATTTCTGGGGCATGGCGGCGCAACTCCTTCAGCAGCAGGTCGACCGGAAAGGCAAACATGCCGGAATTCCAGAAGTAATTGCCATCGTCCAGGTATCGCTTCGCCGTCTCCAGGTCTGGTTTTTCCACAAAGGAGGCCACCCGATTTCCCTCGCCCCGGGCAATGTAGCCATACCCGGTCTCGGGCCGGCTCGGCACGATACCAAAGGTGACCAGGTTGCCCTGGCCGGCCAGACGCACCGCCTGCTGCACCGCCTGGACAAAGGCCTCGACCTTGCTGATCAGATGATCTGCAGGGAGGACGAGAAGTACAGAATCCTCCATGCCGCGCCGGACCGCGTATAACGCCGCTCCGCATATCGCCGGGGCTGTGTTCCGCCCAAGGGGCTCCAGAAGGAGATGGTACTCACTGAATAGCTCCAGCTCTTCGACCTGGCTCTTGGTCAGAAACCTGTGCACCTCGCCGACCACCAGGATGGGTGGCAGGATATCGGGCAGATCGTGAACCCGTTTCAGGGTGGTCTGCAACAGGGACAGCGGCCCGGTCAGCCTGATGACCTGCTTGGGATACAGCTCTCTTGACAGCGGCCAGAGGCGGGAACCGGTGCCACCGGCAAGGATGACTGGCTGGATATTCATAGGAGACCTCGCGGGTAAGGATGCTTGTTGGCGGTTGCTCAGTTCTGCCGGATCAGCTCGAGGAGCTCCCCGGTCTTCTGCTGGAGGAGAAGTTTGTCTCCCCTGGTTTCCACGTTCAGCCTGAGAACCGGCTCGGTATTCGATTTACGGACATTGAACCGGAAGTCGCTGTAGGCGACCGACAATCCATCGGTATAGTCCTTTTTTCCGTCACTGAAGCGGGCTTCGATACGCTCCAGCACCGCATCGGGATCATCGACCGTGGAGTTGATCTCGCCGCTCACGGGGTAGCTGTTTATACAATCATTGACCATTGCTGACAAGGGGGTGTCTTGCTCGCTGAGCAGACGGCAGACGAGCAGCCAGGGCACCATGCCCGAGTCACAATAGCCGAAATCGCGAAAATAGTGATGCGCCGACATCTCGCCGCCGTAGACGGCGTTTTCCCGACGCATGGCCTCCTTGATAAAGGCGTGCCCTGTTCTGGTCATCACTGGTCGGCCGCCCTCCTCCTGGACAATATCCCGGGTATTCCAGATGAGGCGGGGATCATGGAGTATGGTGGCCCCGGGATGGAGCCTGAGCATGGCCCTGGCCAGCAGGCCGACGATATAGTACCCCTCGATGAACCGTCCGGTCTCGTCGTAGAAGAAACAGCGATCAAAATCTCCATCCCAGGCGATCCCCAGGTCTGCATTGTGCAGCCTGACCATGTCCGCGGTCTCCTGCCGGTTTTCCGGAAGGAGGGGGTTGGGGACACCGTGGGGAAAGGTCCCGTCCGGTTCGTGGTGCAGCCTGATGAAAGTCATGGGGAGGTGGGGGGCGAGCTGGTCGATAACCGGTCCTGCGCAGCCGTTGCCGCTGTTGACCACCAGTTTCAACGGCCTGAGTTTTCCTGGCTCCACGTACGAAAGCAGGTGGGCGATATAGCGATCCTTGTCGGGGACCTGGTAATGCGTGCCCTTTCCGGCTGGCCGGTTCCGAACCTGGTCCCGGTACCATTCCTCCGAAGCCGCCATTTCCGCGATCTCCTGGAGCCCGGAATCATCGGATACGGGCCGCGCCCCCTGGCAGACAAACTTCATTCCATTGTAATCTGCCGGGTTATGGCTGGCAGTGACCTCGATACCACCCCCTATCCCTTCCTCCTGGCCGGAAAAAACAGCATGGTACATCTCTTCGGTGCCGGACAGTCCGATATCGACTACATCGATCCCCTGGCTAGTAAGTGTCCTGATGACGCTCTCGGCCAGTCCCGGGCTCGACAGCCGCATATCCCTGCCGATGACGACCTTGCTGATCCCGAAATGACTGCAGAATGCCAGCGCGATCCGGGCGGCGACATCCTCGTTCAGTTCTTCCGGGATACGCCCGCGGACATCATAGGCGGTAAAACAGTGGAGGGTATTGCTCATCTCCTGGCTCCAGGTGAAAAGATTTTTGAAAGATGGAGGTAAATGGAGTATAGACTGACAAATCCGGAACGTGGTCCGCGGTCTGCGGCAGCTTCTTGATGTCAGCCGTCAATTTGCATACTAGATTAGCATATTTATCCACCAATTGGCAAGCATCCGATTATGCTTGCCCCAGAGAGCGATTCCATGAAAGGCATTATTCTGGCCGGAGGCTCCGGCACCAGACTCTATCCCCTTACCCGGGTCATCAGCAAGCAGCTCCTCCCGGTGTACGACAAGCCGATGATCTACTACCCCCTGTCGGTCCTCATGCTGGCCGGAATCAGGGAGATCCTCCTCATCTCCACGCCCCATGACCTTCCCAGGTTTTCGGAGCTGTTCGGCAACGGTTCCCAGCTGGGCATCCGCATCTCCTATGCCGAGCAGCCCCACCCGGAGGGACTTGCCCAGGCATTCATTATCGGCAGAGAATTCATCGGCAGGGACAGCGTCTGCCTGGTCCTGGGAGACAACATCTTCTTTGGTCACGGTTTTGCCGATATCGTTCAGCGGTGCAGCCGCCTGGCCAGCGGCGGCACCATCTTCGGGTATCTGGTTAAAAATCCGCAACGGTACGGTGTGGTGGAGTTCGACAAGCACAACAGGGTCATCGGTATCGAGGAAAAACCGGCAAGGCCCAAGTCCCGCTACGCCGTTCCCGGGCTCTATTTCTACGACAACGAGGTGGTGGACATCGCCTCATCCATCAGACCCTCGGCCCGGGGTGAACTGGAGATCACCGACGTGAACCTCCACTACCTGAAACAGGGGCGCCTGACCGTGGAACTCCTGGGCCGGGGATTCTGCTGGCTGGACACCGGCACCCATGAATCCCTGCAGCAGGCAGCCAGTTATGTCCAGGCCGTCCAGGAACGGCAGGGGCTCAAGATCGCCTGCCTGGAAGAGATCGCCTACCGTCTCGGATACATTGACCGCGACGAGGTGGAACGGCAGGCCCGCCAGATGCGCAACAACCAGTACGGCCAGTACCTGCTGGATATCGTGCGGGAGACCATCCCTGACGGGAGGGCGGAACAGTGAACATCCTGGTCACAGGAGGACGGGGCCAGCTCGGCCGGGACTGTACCCGGGTGCTGAAGGAAAAGGCTGACGTCCTGGCCCTGTCCCCGTCCGAGATGGATATCACCTCCCAGGAACAGATAGAATATGTTTTTCGGAGATTCAGGCCGGCAGTGGTGATCAACTGTGCCGCCTACACCAGGGTGGACCAGTGCGAGACAGAACTGGAGCCCTGTCACCGCGTCAACAGCCTGGGCCCTGAATTGCTGGCCCGACAGTGCCGGCGGGACCGATGCCGCCTCGTCCATATCTCGACGGACTACGTCTTCAGCGGCGACAGGCCGGTTCCCACGCCCTATACCGAGGATGACCCGGTCGGCCCCCTGTCCGCCTATGGCCGGAGCAAACTGGAGGGAGAGGAAGCAATCCGCCGCATCCTGGACAATCATCTCATCATCCGGACTGCCTGGCTCTATGGGATGGGCGGAAACAACTTCCTCAAAACCATGCTTCGCCTGGTCCTGACCGATCCGGAGCAGACATACCGGGTAGTGGATGACCAGTACGGCTCCCTGACTTGGACCTGGCGGCTGGCCGGCCAGATCGCTTCCCTGGTGGACAGTTCCCTGACCGGAGTGATCCATGCGACGGCCGAGGGATATTCGACCTGGTATGCGGGGGCCAGGTGTTTTCTTGAAGCCATGGATGTCCCGCACAATCTTTCCCCCTGTAGCACGGCCGAGTATCCGACTCCTGCTCCAAGGCCTGCCAACTCCATCCTGGAAAATCGAAGGCTCAAGGAGGGTTCCCTCAACCTGATGGTGAACTGGCAGGAGGACATCAGGCGCTTTGCGCGGCAATTTCGGCAGGACCTGATAGAGGAAATCCGTAGATCATCCTGACTGTTCCGGCTCCAGGCGGATCAATTCCAGGTCTCCCCAGACGCCCAGCAGCTGGTCCTGAACGACAACCACTCCGGTAACACCTGGAAGTTTCCTGGCCAGATCCATGCACGGGTTGATATCTCCTGGCCGGACCTCATTGCCGAGCCTGGTGGCAGCGGCATCGGCCAAGGCCGTTGATGGCGCGACCGCCACCACGGCATCGGCCCGGCCAAGGCTGAGGGAATGGCCGACCGTTCCGGAAGAACAGCAGACTCCACAGGGCATCTGATCGGCCCGGATCCGGAGCCCTACCCGGCCGCTCAGGACCGATTCACCGGCATACACCGCCACAGTGACATCTTCCTGCCTGTCCAGGTAGAGGTCTCCACCGTTTTCTACTATCACCTCGTCGATTCCCTGGCTGCGCAATCCCTGGCCGACCCGTTCGGCAATGGCGCCGGCAACGGCAGCCATGGGACCGACACCGCAACGGAGTCCGGCCTTCTGCATGTCGATGACCAGTTCCGGAGCACCGGGATCCAGGGGGAGCGGAACCAGGGAATAGCGCAGGCCAGGATGGTCCCGGATATATTCTTCGAGCTGCCGACGCAGTTCTGTCACCAGCACCAGGCCGGCCTCCACTACGTTCCTGCTTGCCTGGATATGCAGGTCGGTCTCCATCACCTTGACCGTACTGGCAACAAGTTCGGAGCGGACAAGCCGCCGGTATGTCCTGGTCTGGTAGGAGAGGGGAGACTTTTTTCTTCTCCGCCTATTCTTCATGACAGCAATCCACCGGTTATGTCATGTTGCGCCCTGCCATGACAGGGACCGGCAAGAGACGGACAGAATCCGTACAGAAAGAACAAATCATCCTCTTCTGCCGCTATCCGGTCTTACCGAGGTAATTGATCACAGGCACCACATCTTCACGCGATCTCTCCTGTCGACAAGCCAAATCGGTCGGCACGGAGCAACCTGACGGGGAGCCCGGTCCCGACCCTGGCCCGGCACCGTCGGCACCTTGGTGTTTTCAAGACTGTTCTCCTCGACCTGCTTCTCCTGGCCTCCCTCTTCCTCCGGCTTGATCCCGAGTGTCTGTGCCGGTTCTACCATCGAACCTGCCCCGGATAAACCAGGCGCAGGAGAAACTCTGAATCCCCTTCAGTCGTTCTTGCCGGGTTGCTTTTCGGCCGGCTTGGGAAGAACCAGCTTGGGAATGGCAGGCTCTCTGGCAAGAAAAAGTTGCCGCAACTGTGGATCCTGGATAAGCTCCTTGATCGTATCCGCACCTTGCTTGAGCAGGCCGGAGGTCACCGAACGCTGCAGCAGCTCATTGGAGGCAGAAACCGACGAGGCAAGAAACATATAGAGCAGGGAGGTGACGATCGCGCCCTTGAGCCCTCCCAGGAGCAGACCGAGAAAACGGTCAAACCACCCCAGCAGGGTCAGTTCCATGACCCGGTGGAGCACCTTGCCGGCCAGGATGAACAGCAGGGCGCTGGCCAGAAACAGAATGCCGAAACTGACCAGGAAGACCAGCTTGGGATTTTCGATCACCTGATCAACATAAGGCATTATCTGGCCGGTATACCGCCCAGCAAGCCAGTAGCTGCCCAGGAGAGCGAAAAAGGCCGCCAGCTGGCGCAGGAAGCCGATCCACACGCCACGAACCAGAAAGGCCACGAGTATAAACAGGACAACCACATCGAACGAACTCATCTCGCTGAAGGAAATCATGAACAAATCCCCAGATTGTGCCGGATGGAAGACAACGGGACAACCGGCCCGGCCGCGGCAGGACCGGAGCTGCACACCTTATCAGAATTGCATGTAAAGACAATCAAAATTAATTATACTCCAGATGCGCCAGAAGGCAACAAGAATCCAACATGCTGATGTTCCGCCTGAATTGCTGCTTATGAACCCCGAGACAGCACCGGTTGCCGACCTGATAATACGGACGACCGATCCCTTGCCCGGGGAGGCGGTCCTTGCCGCCCTGGACATGAATCTCCTGGACGACCAACTGCAGGGCAGGCTCGCTGCCAGCCTGTGCGCCCCGGAAGAACAGCGCCGGCTGGTCTCGTTCCGCTACGGAAAGCGGAAACGGGAATGGCTGGCCGGCAGGCTGGCAGCCAAGATCGCCTGCCTGTCGCTTCTCGGAGATGGCCGCCTCCCTGGCCCGGATGCCCTGCCGATCACTGCTGATGCCGAGGGACGTCCCTGCCTGACCATGGAGCCGCCGCCAGAGGAACAGGTTTTTCTCTCCATTTCCCACAGCCACCGCTACGGGATCGCCCTGGCCAGCCGTATCGGACCTTGCGGAGTGGACATCCAGAAGATCGTGCCAAAAATCGTCAGGATCAGCAGCTACTTCGCCAACGACCAGGAACTGCTCCTCCTGAAAAGGAAACTGACCGCCAAGGCGGAAACGATCCGGCTTACCATGCTCTGGGCGGCAAAGGAGGCGCTGAAAAAACAGCTTCCCCCCGGCAGACAGCCACCTCTTTTTCACTCCATCACCCTCCGGGCCCTTCATTCGGTCAGCTACACTTCCCTTGAGGGCTGGTCCTTTTGCTGCTCCCTGGGCGAAGAAACTGCCACCCGGAAGATCGAGGTGTACATCTATCCGGACTATATCCTGGCCTATGCACTGGAGGAAGACCATGCCTGAACTGCCGGAAGTGGAAGTGACCAGGCAGGGCCTTCTGTCCTGGCTGCCGGGAAGAGTCATAACCAGGATACACTGGTCCGGCAAACGACTGCGGCAACCGCTCCCCCTCGCCCTGCTCGACAGCCATATTCTTGGCAACAGGATCCGTACCATTGACCGGCGGGCCAAGTATCTCCTCATCAGGATGGCCGACGCTGCCGTTCTCCTGGTCCACCTGGGAATGACCGGCAAACTCGGTCTGTTCTCCCCTGACACATCCGTGGGACCGCATGACCACCTTCGGTTGCTCCTGGATGACGGCAGGGAACTCCGATTCAACGATCAGCGGCGCTTCGGCTCCATCACGGTCTGGCCCGGGCAGGAAAGCCCAGCCCGTGAAGAGGCACTGAACCAGAATCTCGGCCTGGAACCGCTGGCCAGAGATTTTACCGCCCAGGCGCTCGCCGATCTGGCAGCCGGCCGCCGGGCAGCCATCAAAACCCTGCTCATGAACAGCAGGCTTATCGCGGGAATCGGCAACATCTATGCCAACGAAATCCTGTACGGTTGCCGTATCCATCCGGCCACCCGGTCCAGCGACCTGTCCCTGTCCCAGTGGCGGGACCTTGTCCACCAGACCAGAATTATCCTGGAGCGGGCCATCAGCGCTGGCGGCTCGACAATCTCGGACTTCCTGAATGCAAGCGGCCGTCCCGGATATTTCCAGCTCCAGCTGGCGGTCTATGGAAAAAAAGGGCAGCCCTGTCCCGCCTGCAGCAGCGAGATCGAGAAGATCGACCTGGCGGGCAGGGCGACCTATTTCTGTCCCTGCTGTCAGCGCCCCCCTTCGTCCTTTGGCCAGCCCGGCTCGGCAACCAGGTGAACCGACACTGTTCTGCCCACGGCCAGCACGGTGTCCCCGCCACCCCCGGGCAGCAGCAGGATGCCGTTGATCCGGTCACGGGTGGCCGCCGGTCGCACCAGAAGTCTGCCGGAACGATCCAGGCGGACAAATCCACCCTTGAGGCACAGCCAGTTATCCTGTTTCATGGTCACCTCTTCCGTCAGGCGAGCCTCCACTGCCGGCGGACGAACCCTGTTCCAGCCGGCCATCCGTTTCAGTGCCGGAGCAACGAGTTCGTGGAAGAGAATTTTCACCGCTGGCGGTGGCCCGGGCAGGGAGAAAAAGGGGATACCGGCCAGCAGGCCGAACATGGTGGATTTTCCGGGTCGGACAGCCAGCCGGTCGTAGAGGATGGAGGCTCCCTGGTCGGCAAAGATCTTCTGCATGAGGTCAAATTTTCCCGGCCCCATGCCGCCGGTGGTGATGAGCAGATCCGGGCCTACTTTTACCAGCTCGTCCAACTGGCTACAGATCGCCCCCGGATCGTCGCCGACGGTCCGGGGAGAAACGGCCAGGCCGGCGCCCAGGGTCTGGGTCAGGGTTGCCAGCAGAATGCCGTTGGTCGAGATCTTCTGCCCTTTTCGGAGGGGACTTCCCTGTTGTACCAGCTCGCTGCCGGTACAGAGGATGGCCACCCGGGCCTGCCGGTAGACCGGCACCTGGTTATAGCCGCTGTCGGCAAGCAGGGCCAGCTGACACCCATGGAGCTGTTCCCCCTGATTCACCAGGCATTCACCGACGGCCAACTCGCTTCCCTGCCAGCGGATATGGGAGGGGCCGCCGGCAGGAGCGGTCCATTTCACCGCCACCCGTCCGTCCTCCTCCTTACAAAACTCCTGGGGAACGACCACCCGGCAGCCACGGGGAATCATTGCTCCGGTCATGATCCGGATCGCTGTACCGGGTCCAAGTTTCTGTGAACACACGGATCCCGCGGCTAGCTCACCGATGACGAGATATTCCGTTGTATGCTGCTCAGAGTCGGCAGCAGGCGGACCAAGGGCATACCCATCCCTTGTTGCCTGGGAAAAAGCTGGTTTGGGATGAAGACTTGGCAGGTCGCGGGCCGTTATACGGCCGGCTGCACGTTCCAGTACGACCTGCTCTGCAGGCAGGACCGGGCAACTCCGGAGAATGGTGTCAAGGGCCTCCTGGAGGGACAGTCTTTTTCCCGCACAGGAGGCCACGAAACGCGGGGGCTGATCCCTAGACCGTGAGATCCTGGCGGATCTGCCGGCGGGGACCACCATGACCGGCCGCAGACCAGTCCCTGATGGGCGCCGGCCGGGTCATCTCTTCCTGACGGGACAAACGGCCCATCCGGTCATAGATCAGCTGCCAGACACACTCCACATCCGGATGAATCTCGCAGCGACCATCCACAGAGCCGCCACAGGGACCATTCATCAGGCTCTTGGCGCAGCGGGCCACCGGACAGAGGCCTCCGGTGAGATGCAGGACACAGTCACCGCAGCCGGCGCACTGCTCACTCCACACGCCCTGCTCGGCAGACCCTCCAAAAAAGGTCGTATTGAGGGCCGGGTAGACATTCTCGTCCGGCCGCAGATTGGCGATGAAATTGACCCCTACTCCGCAAGCGGTGGACAGAATGGCATCGTACCGATCCTTCCACTGATCTATGGAATCGATATATTCCCGGTCGCACTGGCGGACCAGGGAACCGTGAAACACCTCGGCTTTTTTGCCAGCCTTTTTCAGCCCCAGGCGGACCAGGGAGGCAAGGATCTCTGCCTCCCGCTCACCGCCTGCCGAGCAGACAGTGACACAGCCTCTGCAGGCCAGCACCAGGATCCGGCCATGGTCTCGCACCATGTCGATGATTTCCGCCAGGGGTTTTCTTTCCGCAACGATCATCTGCAACTCCTCTCTATCTGGCTCCGGGAAGAACGTTCTATCCGGAATAGATTTTTCTCTGTGAGCACCTGGTGTTCAGCTCCCAGGCCCAACCAGCCTCTCAGAACGGCGAAGGCCCCAGTTCCCTGATCCGGGCTTCCATTTCCCTGGCGGCATCAACGAACTCAGGATGCAATCCCCGGGGCAGATGATACATCCGTATCCTGTCCGGTTCGACATCCAGTTCCTGCAAGGCATTGCGAACAGCCTCCACCCGTTTTGCGGCCCGTTGGCTGCCCTTGACATTATGACAGCTGTCCACCGGACATCCCACCACGTAAACGCCGTCCGCACCCTCCTCAAAGGCGCCAAGCAGGGTGGTGACCTCCAGCTTGCCGGTGCAGGGCACCCGGATCAGCCGGACAGTCCCGGGAAAGCCGAGTTCTTCCAATTCCCTGCCGTCATGGGCGCAACCCTGCTGAGAGGTATAGTGACAACTGAATAACCGTATATCTGGATTGAAGCTCATGGTTCTCCCGCTCCGCTGAGTTATTTGCTCCCGCAGGCTGCCAGCAGCCGCTCGTCTTCAGAAACATTGAGGCGGATGGCCCGGGCCGGGCACTCGGCGACACAGATGCCGCAGGCCCGGCATGCCTCTACATCGATGGCGGCAAAGCCGCCCTCGTCGATCTGGGGAATCTCCCAGGGACAGACCCTGACACAGGTCAGGCAGGAAACACAGAGATCCCGCTGCACCTGGGCAGCCTTGCCCTTTTCCACCAGCTGCTCATGGGTCACATATCCCTTCTTCAGGGCCAGTTTCGCCAGCGCACCCATGATGTCGGCAAAACTGACATCCTGGGGGCAGACGAAGACGCAACTCCGGCACCCGGAACAGTACCAGAGCAGATCAGAGGCAAGCAGACGTTCCTCCATGCCCATGCGCACCATGTGGATTATCTTTCGGGGATCAAAGTCAGGAATGGCCTGACTCACGGGACAGGCACCACTGCAGGCGCCGCAGGAAAAACAGGCGTTCAGATGTTCTCCTCCGGGCTGGGCAGTGACTTCGGTGCTGAATCCGGGATTTACTGTGCTCACTTTTTTCGCCATACATCCACCAACATCTTGAATTGATAAGGTCCTGTCCGGAGACCGGTTTACGCCTCCGCTACAGTACATTTCTCACCCGTCAGTGTACTCAGGATTCTGCCGCCGGAATGTTGTGCGGCAAGGTACTGCAAATTGAAAAAGATTACGATATTTGAAAAATTTTGTCAAATGGTTGCTGCCAGGACGGCGGAAATGGCCATCCTGCCTCCTCTGCAGCGGTACTGCCGGGAAGTGACCAGCAAATCCAGCAGGACACCAACTATTTCTGGTGTTTGAACAAGGCCGGAACGATATGATGTCTGTTCAGCAACTTATAAAAATCCGTCCTGTTCCGCTGCGCGATGCGGGCCGCCTGGGACACGTTGCCTTGGGTGGTCTGGAGGAGCTGGACAAGATACTGCTGTTCGAACTGCCGGCGCGCTTCGGCCAGGGGAAGGATCTTTTTCTGGTGCTGCTTGATGGCATCGTGAAGCAGATCCTCGGATATCAGAGGGGACGTGGACAGGGCCACGGCATGCTCGATCACGTTGTACAACTGCCTGATATTGCCGGGCCAGGCCGCATTGACCAGGGTCTGCATGGCCTCGGGAGTGAACCGCTTTTTCGGCTTGTCCTCGTTGCGGGTCAGCGTTTTCACGAAGTAGTCCACCAGGGCAGGAATATCTTCCTTCCGCTCATGGAGAGGGGGCAACTCGAGGGTGACCACATTGAGGCGATAGAACAGATCTTCCCTGAAGACCTTCTCCTCTATGGCCTTTTCCAGGTTTCTGTGGGTGGCGGAAATGATCCGCACATCCACCGGGACCGGCTGGGTACTGCCCACTGGACGAATCTGCCGCTCCTGCAGGACCCGGAGCAGCTTGACCTGCAGATGCAGAGGCATGTCCCCGATCTCGTCCAGAAAGAGGGTTCCCTTGTGGGCGGACTGGAACAGGCCGGCATAACTCTTCGAAGCTCCGGTAAAGGACCCCTTCACATGGCCGAACAATTCGGACTCCAGCAATGACTCGGGAATGGCAGTACAGTTGACCGGAATGAAAGGACCATCTTTCCGGCTGCTCGCCTTGTGGATGGCGATGGCCAGCAGCTCCTTACCGGTGCCGCTTTCGCCGCGGATCAGGACCGTGGCATCAGACTCGGCCACCAGGCGGGCCCTGGAAAGCAGCTCCTCCATCACAGCACTCTGGGAAATGATGTCTGCCCGCCACTCCTCCAGGTCTTCTGCCGGCTCGGTTCCGCCCATGGACAATTGCAGGGCTTTTTCGGTCTCCCGGATCAGCTCTTTGCCGTCTATCGGCTTGGTAAGAAAAGAAAAAACACCCTGCTTCGTGGCCTCGACAGCCTCTGGAATAGACCCGTGGGCCGTGATGATGATAACAGGAATCGCCTTGTTTTTCTTGCGTATTGCCTCGAAGAGGGCCAGACCGTCGATCCCGGGCATGCGCAAGTCGGTGAGAACGACATGGGGATTGATGACCGGCAGTTTTGCCAGGGCCTCTTCACCGCTGAGAGCCGTGGTCACCTCGTAGCCATTGCTCTCCAGACGTAACTTCCAGAGATTCAGCAGGTCTTCCTCATCATCGACCAGCAGAACGCGATATGCCTGATCATTACTCATGACTGATCTTCCCCTTGACCGGTTCCCTGTTTTTAATTATATTTTCAATATTTTTTAACTGTTCAATCTGGCTCTGCAGCTCTTTTATCCGAGCCTGTTCCTGTTCAAGCCTGCCCTGCAGCTGTTCCACCTGACGCCTAAGCTCTTCCTGCTCGGCAAGCAGGGTTTCTTTTTCCTCGGCAACGGCCCGTTGCTCAGCAAGCAATTTCTCCTTTTCCTGAGAAATCTGTTTCTGCAGCTTCCAGCGGTTCCGGGTCGCCAAGTCCAGCCGCTTGATCAGAGCCAGCAACCCCTGCAGATCTTTCTGGTTCTCCGGATGATCGGCAATATACTGTTTAAGATCCTCCATGCCCGACCTGAATACCTTGTAATCGGCCCGGGGATGCAGACTCAAGCAGATCAGTCGGAGCCGATCCTCATCGTCGCCGTCTTTTGCCCGCTTTCTGGCAGCCTTGTAATAGCGGTTGAACTCCTTGGGACGGATATTCTCGGACTCCTTCAGACATGCCAGGATGGTGCTTGAATCCGTGGACTGAAAAATCACTGTCGGCCCGGCCGTGCTACCGGTTTGCCGAGGTTGCTGCATCATCTCGACACAGCCGCTCAACAGCCCGCCCATCATGAACATCGCAACCAGTTTTTTCATGATTCAACCCGTGATATCAATGGCAGGGTAACGGCGAAACGTGCTCCCTTCCTGCTCGTCTGCAGACGGATGGTTCCACCATGATTCTGCACATATTCCTTACAGATTGCCAACCCGAGACCAGATCCCTTGACGACTGCCTTCTTGGCTTCCTTTCCCTGAAAAAAAGGAGAGAAGATCTGCGACCGGTCCCCCTCGTCGATTCCCGGCCCACTGTCTTCCACGATACAGAAGGCATTGGTGCCATCGTTTCTCAGATGAATCTTAATAATGCCACCATCAGGCGTAAACTTCACGGCATTTGAGAGCAGGTTGTCAAAAATTGTCTTCAACTGTTTTCTGTTGCCGGTCATCTTGGTGGGGGCGAGCCGTACATCCAACTCGATCTTGCGGGCCAGAATGCTGTTCTTGTGGTCCACAACCACCTCATCGATCAGGGCATCCAGCTGGACAGAACCGAACTCCACCGGTTCCCGCTTGACCTGGGCCATGTTGAAGTTGAGAATATTTTCGATGAGCTTCTGCAGCTTGTTGCAATTCTTGTCCAGAATCGCCACCACCTCTTTTTGCCGACTGTTCATCGGACCGGCAAGTTCATCCTTCAACAGACCGGCCCCTTCCTTGATCGAGGCCAAGGGTGTTTTCAGTTCATGGGAGATGTGGGCAATGAGCTTGACCTTTTCCCGGTCCAGGGCCGCAAGCCGTTTTCGCAGCCAGTCCAGTTTCTTGCCCAACATCTCCAGGTCCTTTGGACCGGAAACAACTATGGCGGTCTTGAAATCCCCGTCTCCAAGCCGCTCGATTCCCTTGTCGATCTGTCTGACCGGTTTTGAGATGAGCAGTACGAAGAGGATAACCAGCAGAATGGAGAAGCCTAGTAAGCCGGAGGTCTGCCAGACCAGGGTCTCCTTGTCCTGCCTTACCTTCTGTTTCAGCCCCTCCACCTCGGCGATCATCAGTTCATTGGTCAGCTGCTCAATAAACACCGCCAGCCGACCAAGCTCGCTGTATTTTTCCAGAGCCTCTTCCTGGATCTTTTTCTGCTGTTCAGCACCACCGGTAGTGGAATTCAGCGACGCGACGATATAATTGTCCAGGGCCTTGAGGCGCTTGATAGAATGGGAAAGCTGCTCGTCTTTATTCATCTCCACCAGGTGCCCCAGGGCTTCCTGAATCTCCGTAGCCGTGGCATTGACTCCCTGGAGATGGATCGGTTCGCCGAGCACGTTGTACAACCGCGCCTTTCGCTCCTGATCCTGAAGCAGCTGGATGATTCTCCGGCTGGTGCTGACCCGGTCCACGGACCGGAAGACCGCCACCGCACTTTCCTCCATCAGCCGGTCCAGGATCTGGATGGAGCTGAGCAGGGCCACGAGCAGAGGCAGTGAAACGAAGACAAAGCCGGTCAGCAGCAGGGTAAAAAAGGATTGGGGACGATAGAACCGCATTGTTGCTTTGCTACCACCTGGTCCCCAAAACTACTGAATGACCAGCGGGTTGGGGCACAGGATAACGAATTTCAGGAGACAGCTGCAAACCGGTCGTTACGGACAGCGGGCAGAAAGCCGGCTTTCCGGTGCCTCCACGTATACAGGTGCCACCCGGGGCCAACCTGCAGAGGCGGAGCAGAATCTTCATGGACGTCAATGGCAATGGGCCGGAAGTTCGCGACCAAATCTTGCATCCCGAAACCAGACAGGATCACGATCCGGCAGTTGGAACCGCATGCCAGCGACGTTGTGACCTGAACTGTTAAGCCCCTGTCTGTTCAGCAGTGCCTCAAGAGCAACCCGGTCAGGCTGACATGTCCTGAACGCTGAACAAGTGATCCGGCCTGATCGGGCAATGTTGAAATGTCGCTGGAACCATCACGGCCGCTCTGGCCGGAGACCGTCCACCGCGAAGTTCCAGCGAAACTTTCCGTCTCTTTACCTTGAAGTGTCTCAGTATCTTATTTTGAAACGAAATTGTCAAGCGTTGAGAACTGTTTTTCATATAGGACGGACAAAGAAGGGGAAGATGAAGGGAGGAGTGTGTTATCGGATAGATAGATTGAACTGGCATTCCATCAGATGAAAATTGTCGCCCCCGGCCGGGCAGACATTGTATCACCCGCTACTGAGACGATGCAATGTCTGCCGCCGCACAAAAGAACAACCTCTCGTTATTTACTGTAAGCACCCACACCAAGGGATTTTTGCAGATCCTCCACTCCGGAGTAGTCAAGGGGCTCGGTCCAGCCGATGATCTTGGCGGCTTTGGCAGCCTTGTCATCCTGGCCCATACTCTTCAGGGCGGCGGCAACTTGCGCTGCCAGGGTGCTGTCGGTCTGCTTGGTCTTGGCCAGGGGCCATTCTGGATACAGATCCGTGGAGCAGACAAAGGGAAAGGTATCATACGATTTTTTTCCCAATATCTTGAACTCTTCCATGGAGATGGCGCCGGAAGCGGCCAACCGCTCCAGGGTATCTGTCCTCACCGTGCCGGCAGCCACGGTCTCGTTCTGAACGGCAAAGACTACATTATCGTGTTTACCGCCAAACTCCACCCCGGCAAAATCTCTGAACGGATCGATTCCCTGGGCAAGCAGTTCCTTGTAGGCCATCTGCCAACCACCAAAGGATGATTTCTTCACGGCCATGAATGTTTTCCCCTTGATATCGGCCAGGCTGTTGATGGCATCGTTGTAGGCTGTAGTGAAGATGACCCCCCCAAATGATTTCAAAGCCTTACCCTGCCGTGAGTTGATCATGGTCAGAATCGCCTCGGCCCCGTATTTCACTTTGGCAGTCACGAACATGGAGGAGTTGACAAGAAAAAAATCCACCTCGTTCCCTTCGATTGCCGGAAAGACCTTTTCAAAACCCAGGGGAACGATCTCCACGGTTTTTCCCTCGAGCCTGGCCGTCAGGTATTCACCGGTCGGCTTCCACCTCTTCAGAGCCTTTGCCGGGCCGTTTTTTGCCAACACACCGATCTTGACCGTATCTCCAGCCTGGACGATGCCGGCCAGCAGCCACAACAGCGCAGCCAGGACAGTTGTCATCCTGCGAATCATGGGGACCTCCTTTGCGGTTAACTGATTCACTACTCACCAATTCACCTATAAAAATTGTCGCAAAGTGGTATTGACATGTCAAGGCAGCACGGT
The DNA here is from genome assembly GCA_964626235.1 of uncultured Desulfobulbaceae bacterium. Taxonomy (GTDB): domain Bacteria; phylum Desulfobacterota; class Desulfobulbia; order Desulfobulbales; family Desulfobulbaceae; genus CAZVDY01. Next base: position 51,447 of record CAZVDY010000051.1, read on the forward strand.
TTTTTCTTGGCAGAAGTGACGCTGGCTGGTAGCGATATGGTATGCAGCAATCTCTTCAGATCATGACATCATTTGGCCTGATCACCCTCCTGGCCGATTGCCGTGGACTCACTCGTCTCTTTCTTCCTGGTGTGTTGCTCCCTCAGGATCTGCCCGCGTCGTCACCTAAGCATCCGGTGCTCAGGGAAGCAGCAAGACAGCTGCAAGAGTATGACACCTGGAAGCGAAAACAGTTCGATCTCGCGCTTTCTCCCTCCGGAACCCGGTTTCAACGGCTTGTCTGGCAAGCCGTTACCGGGATACCGTTTGGCTCCACGGCGACATACAGGGACATTGCCGTACAGACAGGTGATGCCCGCAGGGCAAGAGCCGTGGGGGCGGCCGTCCGCGCCAACCCTCTACCCATTATCATTCCTTGCCACCGCATCATCGGCAGCAATGGCAGGCTGACCGGTTTTTCAGCCGGCATCCACCTGAAAAAGCAGCTTCTCGTCCATGAGGGAATCCCGGTCGAGCGAAACCACCTACTGACGAACCGGCAGGAAGGAGTCGTGTAAAAAAATCTAGCCAGATTCAGTATACTGACCGATATAAACAGCAGGAAGACAAGGAATTAAGCAGAACAGCACACATCAGCCGGCTCAGGAACCCGGCGAAAAAAAAGGAAAGGACATGGTCGACATCATCATCGGAGCGATTCAACCCACTGGTCCACCAGTGAACAAACCAGCCGGCAATGAATACACTTTTGAGGCGGAACTGCTCAACGTCCGTCAGCCGCGAAGCAGAATCAGCCGGCCGGACAAGGGCAAGGAACGACGCAAACAGTTCCGCCAGGACCCGGTGAACGGCCGGATCCTGACCCTCCTGGTTCCCAACGGCCTCCAGCTTCCCAAGGATCTGGATGGCAGCCGTTACCGGGTCGTACTCCGCTTCATGAAGAAATAGTCACCTGCTACCTTCTCAGAACGGCTGCATGGTCCAGATTCCGCACGGGCAGGTATCGGCACAGAACCCGCAGGCTATACACTTGCTGTCATCAGAGACATACCGGTAATTGATGCCGTCCTCTCCGGCGACGATTTCCTGGCGGGAAATGGCGTGGGTCGGGCAGATGGTCTCGCAAAGGTGACAGTCCCGGCACGAGCCACAGCTCAGGCAGCGGGCCGCCTGCTGATCCTCAGTTACTCCCTTGTCTTCCACCGGATCGTAGTGGGCTGTGGTGAGCGACTCGTACTTGATCAGTTTCTTGTTGAAGGGCTGCCACTCTTCCCCCTTGAGAGTGGCCACGATATACTCGGCGCTCCGCTTTCCCGCTCCCAGGGCATTGGTCGCCAGCCCCGGCCGCTCCACATCACCAACGGCGAGAATCTTGTCATCACTGGTCCTGCCCGCCGCATCGGTCTTGATCCACGAGCCGCCTGCCACCTGTACACACTCCACACTGTCAGGCAAGAAAGAGAGTTTCGGCACATCGCCGATGGAGATGATCACTGTCTGCGCCGGAATGAGCTCTCCGTCATCGGTGATCAATCCCTCTTCGGTCACCTCTCTAGTCATCACAGGCCACTTGAAAACCGCACCCAGCGCCTCGGCAGCATCCCGCTCCTTGCCAAAAGCAAGCGGCTTCTGGATATCCACCAGGGTGACCTGCTCTGCTCCCAACCGGTAACATTCCGCGGCAACATCACATCCCACGTTGCCGGCGCCGATGATGACGACCTGCTTGCCAGTGGGCATGGGATGGTCACTCTTGGCCGCCTTGAGATAGTCGAGCGCCGGGATCACCCGTTCATGACCAGGAAACGGAATTGTCTTCGGCTGATGGGTGCCAACAGCGATTACGACGTAATCATACTCCTTTTTCAGCTCCTCTACCTTCTCCTTGGTCATGGTGACACCCAGGTTGACCTTGATGTTGTCAACCTTGAGGAAGCGCTCGATCTCCATCTCCCACACGGCCTTGGAAAGCCGTTCCCAGGGAATGGTCTGGGAAAGCTTGCCACCCAGCTGATTTTCCTTTTCAAAGATATGGGCCTCGACACCGGCGAGGGCCAGGTGCCAGGCAACGGCCATGCCGGCCGGACCACCACCGATAATGGCCACCTTGTGGCCGGTCGGTGGCTCCTGGGCCGGAGGTTCTGCGGTGCGCACCGCCTGTCCCAGCACAGAAACATCGATGGAGTAGTCGATCTTTTTACGGGAACAGTTCTGGATACAGAGATTGGGGCAGATGGTACCGCAAACCGAGGCCGGAAACGGCGTATACCGGAGCAGCATCTCATAAGCTTCCTCGTTCCTGCCCTCCCGGATCAACCGCAATCGGTCGATGGTGGGGATATGCATGGGACAGTAAAAGGTGCATGGCGCCGCTGAGTCCCGGTTGGCCCAGAACGGTTTGCGTCGACGCAGATCTCCACTCTCTATGAGGCCTATAACACTTCTGTCCAAGGTCGGGGCGAGATCACGCAGGGGATCGCCACCACCGAACCCCTGGTTCCAGATTCTCTTGCGAAACTCGGCCATGGGCATGGGACCGGAAAACATCAGCGCCCGCTCCTGGGGTGTAATGGCCATCAGCAGGTTCCATTCCTCGCGAACAGTGAGAGTCTCCAGCAGTTCAGGCCTGCCGATGGCCTCCAGGTACCCGGGCATCCGGTCCACCAGCCATTGCCACTGCTCATCGGACGGCTTGATCAGTTTGGCATTGGTCCGGGAATAGGAATCATCCGTCTTTCCCCGGAAATATATCCAGCCCCCCACCATGCCCACGCAGGGCCGGTAGCCGAGCACGTTGTCCGGATTCTTTGGCTCGTGGCCGCAAATGATGCCGATGCCGCCACAGTTGAACTCGGCAAAGGTGTCGCCAACAGAACCGAGAACCCACATCTCCGGCCTGGTGTAATCCGGATTCCATTTGGTCATGGTCAGGCCGCGGGCACCGATGGATCCGCCAATCATGACCCGGCCGCAGGCCATGGCGTTGCAGACTCCGTTGGTGGCATCTCCCCGGACAATGATATCGGCTCCGATATTGAGATACCCCACATCATCCGAGGCCGATCCCTCACAGATGATCGTACACCCCGGCTGGCCCATACAGCCCAGCCGCTGCCCGACCGGCCCTCTGACCCGGATGGTCAGGGGTGAGTCGGCACTTCCCAGCCGCATGCCGATGTTGTGCTGACCAAACGACTCCAGAAGCAGCTCGTCCGCGCTGGCCGCAGCCCCCCGCACCTCTTCTTCAAAGATCTTGGATGTGAGCCGCCGCCCCTGTTCATCCTTTCCGCTAACCGTAAGTATTGTCCTGTTTGTATCGCTCATGGGTTCCAGCTTGTCAGGTCACTGAGAGTTGTGTACGCCAGGTTGCCTCAGGGTATCTGTTTCATCCAGCACTGCGAGAAAACTCAGCAGATATATTTGATTTTCAAGCGTTCCGCAGCCGCGGCATCATCTATGCCCAAGGCGTCCGACATACCGATGGGCAAGCTCTGGGAACGTCCAAGGGGTGCCATGATCTTCTTGATCTCTGTACGAATGGACATGAAGATATCCGCCACCCGCTGGGCCACGTCATCGGGATCCAGCCGCCGGTAGAGCTTTTCGTTTTGACTGGTGATCCCCTTGGGGCAGATGCCCACGTTGCACACGTTGCACCGGCCCATCTCGTTGCCCAGACAACCGGCAGCCGCCTGCATAATGTACTTGCCTATATGAACCCCGGAGGCACCGAGCATGATCAGGGCCATGCCGTTCTGGGTGACGTTGCCGTTCTTGCCTACACCGCCGGCGGCAAAGAGGGGAATCTCGTTCTGCCGTCCTTGGGCTACCAGGTCCAGATAACACTCACGCAGGTTGGAGGCAATGGGATGTCCGGTGGCATCCATGGAAACATTGTAAGCCGCCCCCGTCCCACCGTCGATCCCGTCGATGAGCAGTCCGGCTGCATAAGGATTGCGGACGAGGTTGTTGAGCACGGCCTTGGCAGAGGTCGAACCGGAAATCTTGGGATAGACCGGAACCCGGAATCCAAAGGCCATGGACATTGTCTGGATCATCTTCATGACACTCTCCTCGATGGAGTAGAGTGTCTGGTGCACCGGGGGCGAAGGCAGGTCAACCCCTTCCGGCACACCCCGCAGCCGGGCGATGAGCTTGGATACCTTGAACCACATCAACAGGCCGCCGTCGCCAGGCTTTGCTCCCTGACCGTACTTGATCTCGATGGCCGCCGGATCGCACTGCATCTCCGGAATGGCCCGGATGATCTCGTCCCAACCGAAATAGCCGGACGCGATCTGGAGGATGATGTACTTGAGAAACGGGCTCTTCAGCACCCAGGGCGGGCAGCCACCCTCTCCGGTGGCCATGACCACCGGAATACCCAGTACCTCGTTGCAGTAGGCCACGCCCTGCAACAGGCCAAGCCACATATTGGGCGACAGGGCACCAAAGGACATGGAACCGATGATAAAGGGAAAGATCTCCCGGGTCGGCGGAATCCACTCGCCTGCCGCCTGCCGGCGGAGATATTCCTCCGGCGGCAGGATCCGTCCAAGAATGGTGTTGGTGTTGAACTCGTGCCGGCCGGCATCCAGAGCCGGGTCGGTCAGCATGGAGATTCGGTCGAAGGCGATCCGGTCCAGGATGGTTCGGCCGGTCACATTGCGGCGACCTCCCCGTTTCCAGGCGTCTCCCTTCTGGTTCTGATGGAACAGGGACCTGTCCTCGTTCTGGTTGGGAACCGGCGTGATGGCCTCGTTGGGACAGACCATGGAGCACATGCCGCAACCGATGCACTTCTTCTCCACAGACGTGTGCTGGCGGATGCCGACGAAATGGCGATACTCATTGCCCCGTTTTTTCTTGAGGATATCCAGCTTGGGCATCCTCTGCCGCCGATAGGTCAGATAGATGGCCTGCTTCGGACAGACCGCCGTACAACGGCCGCACAGGGTGCAGCGATCTTCCCGGTGCTTGATGATCCACGGGAGATCGCTGTATGTCAGGCTGCTTGGGGCAGTGTAAATGGATCGAACTGAGACCATATCACAAGTTCCTTTCGCTCTGGGGGGATGATTACGGTATGTTCCCGCATGGGTTGAAAGTCAAGAGACCTGTCCCGGTCCGGAACCAGGGCGTCGACCCCGCACATCTCGGAAGCGATCGCCCATACACCCGGCCGGCCGCCAGCAGTGGCCGGGCGCAGCTTTTTCTGATCCATGACCAGCATGCAGGTCTCGTCCGGCAGGGTGGCGATGACGGCATTGGGGCCGTCGATGATCAGCCGCCGGCAGGTCGTTCGCAGCCCCTTGAGAAACTCTCCCTGGGGATGCGCGTCCAACTCCTCGGTCTTGAGGGGGGTTATGACATGCTTGTAGGCCTGCAGGGGCAGGCCGAGCTTCTTGGTCACATAGTGCAGGATATGGGTAAACACTTCAGAGTCGCTCTGGTAGCCTGTGTAGCCCGGAATATTCTTACCGGTGAGCCACTCCTTGATGGGCACGAAGGCCGTGTTTTCACCATTGGTCATGGTGCCGATCCCCTGGATGAAAAAGGGATGACAGGCATAGAGGTTGATGCCGTAGTTGGTGTTCTGCCGCCCCTGGGCCATGACCACCCGGGCCTTGATCCGGTCGTCATGGAGGGAGAGGGCATCACCGACCTCCAGGGGCCAGCCCACCTCCTTGATCATGACCACATCCGGCCAGAAGGAAAAAACAGTCAGGTCGCCGCCGTGCTCCTCGCCGTCCCGCCGCAGGGCCAGGCGGGTATGCATGAGCTGATCCTCGAACTCCCGGGACGACATCTGTTCCTGACCCGGCACCTTGTAGACGCGGACGATATATTTGTGACGGTCCTTGGCCTCGATCAGCTCGGGATGGACAGTGAACTCGTGATCATACTTCTGCTCGTAGCCCTGGCTATCCATGTAGCTGTTGAAACGCTGCATGGCCCCCTCTGTATGGGCGATGCCGGAAAGGATGACGTGCTCCTTTGGATTGTAATTGAAATCGGCAAAGGTCACCCCCCGGAGCAGAAGCCCCAGGCCGCTGCCATCATATCCTTCCTGCATGGCCTCCATGGCAGTGAGCACTTCATAGGGAGAAAATGGCGTATCCGCTGTCTTGAGAGCTAAACGGCACATAAAATAACTCCTGCACACCTTGAAAATAAAAAACAACCTGAAATCAGCAGCAAACAGCCGTCATCGCCGTTGCTGGCCCTTGCCGTGACGGCAAGGGGCTGCCGGACCGGTACACCGTGCCGCCCATGGCCTGCTACGATCCGGGAGTCGGGCGGGAGCGCAAGTCGCAGTGGGGACGATTACAAAAAAAGTTTCCCCATGTCAAGGAGAAAGGCGGACAGACGCGATTTCCCCGGTCAGGACAGTTCCGGACCGGAACGTGCATCCAGGGAAAAGGGAACCGAAAGGATGAATCCAGCCAGAAAACCACCGATATGGGCCCAGAAGGCCACCCCGCCGCCGGCAGCGGCCAGGGCCGGAACCCCGGCAAGCAACTGGATGAGAAACCAGTAACCCAGCATGACCATGGCCGGAATGGACACCACGGTGATGAAGATACCCAGGATGAGCAAGGTCTTCACCCTGGCCCTGGGATAGAGACGGGCATAGGCTCCCATGACCCCGCCGATGGCCCCCGAGGCCCCGACCATGGGCAGGACGCTGGAGGGATGGGTGGCGGTCTGCATGGCAGCGGCAGCCAACCCGCAGAGGAGATAGAACAGGAGGAAGCGCACCGGCCCCATGGCATCCTCCACATTGTCACCAAAAACCCAGAGAAACCACATGTTGCCGATCAGGTGAAACCAGCCGCCGTGCATAAACATATGGGAGAAGACCGTGATCAGACTGCCGTGATCCTGGATGACGCAGTACAGGTTTCTTCCGACCTGCACCCTGGTCCCTTCCGGCACCAGGCCGAGCAGTTTGCCGGGAATCAGCCCGAACCAGCACAGTGACCTGGCCAGAGCCTGCTCGCTGCCCATGCCCTGCAGAGAAAACCAGCAGACCACGCAGACCAGAATGATCCCCACGGTCACCACCGGCGTCCTGGAGGTGGGGTTCTCGTCGGAAAGAGGAAACATGACAGCTGTCCTTCGGCGTACGCTATCCGGAGACCTTGCCGCTATATTCCCAGGTAGCGGTTCCTGATCTCCGGGGTGAGGCCGGCAAACGGATATCGATCCTGCCGGACGATTTTTCCTTTCTCCAATATATACACTTGATCACTGATTGAAAGAAGGGTATCGATCTTTTTATCCACCACCAGGATGGAGAGGCCCCGCCTCTTCAGTATGGTCAGCCCCTGCCAGATCTCCTCACAGACCATGGGGGCCAGCCCCTCGGTTGCCTCGTCCAGCAGCAGGAGGCGGGGACCGGTCATCAGGGCCCTGCCGATGGCCAACATCTGCTGCTCGCCCCCGGACAGGCTCATCCCCCTGTGCTCCAGCCGTTCCCGCAGGCGGGGAAAGATGGACAGAATCCGGTCCAGATCGTACGGCCTGGCAAGATTGCCACGATTGGCCGCTGCCACCAGTAGATTTTCACGGACGGTCAGGGTTGGAAAAATCTGCCTTCCCTCGGGAACCAGCCCCAGGCCCAGTCGGGCTATCTCGTAGGGCTGTCGGGTTTCAATGGCCTGGCCGTTCCAGAGAATGGTTCCCTGCCAGGCCGGAGTCAACCCCATGATGGTGCGTATGGTCGTGGTCTTGCCCATACCGTTTCGGCCCAGCAGGGCCACCACCTGCCCGGAGTCCACCCGGATCGACACGCCGAAGAGCGCCTGGCTGGTTCCATAGCCAGAGCAGATGTCAGTCAGCTGCAGCACGTTCCGTTCCTCCCAGATAGGCCTCCCGGACCCGGGTATCTCTTCGGATCGACGCCGGATCACCGCAAGCTGCCACTGTTCCCTGAACAAGAACTGAAATCCTGTCTGCCAGGGAAAACACTGCATCCATATCGTGCTCCACCAGGAAGATGGTCATCTCTCCCTTGAGGGTCTCGATCAGATCGGTCAGCTTCCGGGTGCCGCCCGGTCCAAGACCGGCCATGGGTTCGTCCAGGAGAAGCAAACGCGGCCGGAGGGCGAGGGCCATGGCGATCTCCAGCTGTCGCTGCTCGCCGTGGGAGAGATCCGCCGCCCTGACACCGCGCCTGGCAGCCAAGCCGATCCGTTCCATGATCTCCGTGGCCGGTTCCTGCAGGTCAGGGTCTGCAGCTGTATTCCGCCAGAAAGAAAAACTGTTTCCAGCCCGGACCTGCACGGCCAGGGCGATGTTTTCCTGCACGGTGAACCCTGGGAATACCGAGGTGATCTGAAAGGATCGGGCCATGCCCTGCCGGTCCGGATGATGCAGGGGTTGGGAAGTGATGTCGCGCCCCAGGAAGCGGATCCTGCCAGAGTCCGGGGTCAGCAGGCCTGATATCAGGTTGAGCAGGGTTGTCTTGCCGGCACCGTTGGGGCCGATCAGGGCGTGCAGTTCCCCGGGCAGGAGCTGCAGGTCCACCCGGTCGCAGACCGTCAGGCCGCCATACGCCTTGCAGAGTCCTGTCACCTCCAGTACCGGGGATTCCACCACTTCACCGTGACCTGTGGAACATTCCATAGATACCCTGCCGGCCAAAAAGCACCACCAGGATCAGAAAAGGTCCCAGGAAAACCATCCAGTGCTCGGTATACATGGCCAGATACTCTTCCAGTGTCAGGAGAGTCGCCGCCCCCAGGACCGGCCCGACCAGCGTACCCATACCGCCCAGCAGCACCATGACCAGGATCTCGCCCGACCTGGTCCAGTGGATCATTCCAGGGCCGACAAACTCTCCCTGATTGGCCAGCAGGACTCCGGCCAGACCGGCTGCTCCTCCAGCGAGCACATAGGCCAGCAACCGGTGGCGGAAGGTGGCCACTCCCATCACCTGCAGCCGCAGTTCGTTCTGCCTGCATCCCTGGAGGATCCTGCCAAACCTGGACCGAACCAGCCTGTGACCGCCTCCTAGAAAGATACCCAGACAAAAGAGACAGAGATAGTAAAACTGCAGATCAGATCCTGTATCGAGCAGGGGCAGGTGGTTTCTTCCGTACAGGCTGATACCGTCGCTGCCGCCATACGAGTCCAGAGAGGAAAAGAAAAAGTAGACCATCTGGGCAAATGCCAGGGTGATCATGATGAAATGCATCCCCCTGGTCCGGAGACTGACCGCACCGGTCAGGGCGGCAAACCCCATGGCCAGGGCAACGGCCAGGGGCCAGACCAGCAGGCCGTTTTCCGTGCCTGGCAGGGCCAGGGGCCAGGAAAGGAGATCACGTCCCTCATATCCACAGAACGCCAGGATCCCTACCGTGTAGCCGCCGACACCGAGAAAGGCGGCATGCCCCAGGCTGACCATGCCGCCATAGCCGAGGATCAGGTCCAGGCTGGCGGCAGCCAGCCCGTAGATGAGAATCCTGGTTCCCAGGGTGAGCAGATAGTCCTGGCCAAGGAGGATCACCGGCAAGGGAAAGAGTGCCAGGCAGCAGAGGAGCAGCACGGTCCCGCCTGCTCCTGTCCGGCCCGCCGGGGAGGCAGTCACCCTACTCATGGACTGGGAAAAGACCGGCCGGCTTGCAGGCCAGGATGATGGCCATGAAGATATACACCGACATGGAGGCCAGCGAGGCCCCGAGCCGGTCTGCAGCCGATCCGGCGAGGAAAAGCCGAAACAGGTCCGGGAGAAAAGCCCGGCCCAGGGTGTCGACCAGGCCGACCAGGATGGCTCCCACCAGGGCGCCCCGCACCGAACCGATACCACCGATGACGATCACCACGAAGGTCAGGATGAGGATGGACTCCCCCATGCCGGCCTCGACAGCCAGGATCGGGCCGGCCATCACCCCGGCCAGGCCGGCCAGGAGGGTGCCCAGGCCGAAGATCAGGGTGTACAGCAGCCGGATGTTGATCCCCAGGGCAGCGATCATCTCCCGGTTGGTGGCCCCGGCGCGAATCTGCATCCCCAGCCTGGTCCTGGAAAAAAGCAGATAAAGGAACAGGGCCACCAGCAGACCGACACCGATTATGGCCAGCCGGTAGGCCGGATAGCCGATCCCCGGAAGAATCTCCACTGAACCGGCCAGCCAGGAGGGGACATCCATGAACAGCGGCTGCCGGCCCCATATCATCCTGGTCAGTTCGTTGAAGAAAAAGATAAGGCCAAAGGTGGCCAGTACCTGGTCCAGATGATCCCGACCGTAGAGGCGCCGCAGCACGGTGAGCTCCACTCCCATGCCGGCGAGGGCGGCTGCGGCAAGGGCAGCCGCCAGACCGAGGAGGAAACTGCCGGACCAGGCCGTCACCGTGGCTCCCACATAGGCACCGATCATGTAGAAACTGCCATGGGCGAGGTTGATAACCCGCATAATGCCGAATACCAGGGTCAGGCCGGCAGACATGAGGAAGAGCATCACCCCCAGCTGCAGGCCGTTGAGCACCTGTTCGAAAAAAAGCATCCCGCTCTCCCCTGATGCTTGCTGCCGAAAGGCTGCCTGGAATATTCCGCCGGAACCAGCCTATCGCATCCTGCATTCAGGGGCATAGGCGTCCTGGTGTCCGGTGAACACCTTGGCCTGGATCCGGTTGGTTATGTTGCCCTGTGCGTCTCTGACCACCTTGCGGACATAAATATCCTGGATGGGATGGTGATTGGGACCGAAGCGGAAGGCTCCCCGCACGCTGGCGAAATCCGCCTTCTCCAAAGCTGCCCGGAAACCATCCGCATTGCTCAGGTCACCGCCCACTGCCCTGAGCGCCGAGCCGATGAGCCGGGCGGCATCGTATCCCTGGCTGGCATATAGCGTGGGAGTCCGGCCATAGGCCTTTCTGAAGGCTGTCACAAATTCCTTGTTGGCGGCATTGTCCAGGTCAACGCTCCACTGGGAACCGTTGATCACCCCCAAGGCAGCCTCCCCGACCGCCTTGAGCAACCGTTCGTCAAAGGAAAAGGCCGGACCGAAGAGGGGAATACTCCTGTTCAGGCCCGCCTGGGCATACTGTTTCAGGAAATTGATTCCCATGCCGCCGGGAAGAAAAAAGAAAACCGCGTCCGGCCGGGCCGCCCGCAGGGCTGCCAGCTCGGCCGCATAGTCGGCCTGGCCAAGGGTAGTGTACACCTCTCCGGCCAGCTTTCCCCTGTAAAACCGCTTGAAACCCGCCAGCGCATCCTTGCCGGCCGGATAGTTGGGAGCCAGGATGTAGACGTTCGAGAATCCCTTGTCAGCAACGTACTGGCCAACCACCTCGGAGAGGTTGTCGTTCTGCCAGGCAACGTTGAAATAATTCGGATCACATCCCTTACCGGCCAGGCGGGATGGACCGGCATTGGGACTTATATAGAAAACGCCCTGCCTCACCACCTTGGGCACCACGGCCATGGCCACATTGGAGAAGACGATCCCGGTGAGGATCCTGACCTTGTCCTTCTTGATGAACCGTTCGGCGATCTGCCGTCCCTTTTCCGGCTTGCGACCGTCATCCTCGACCAGCAGTTCCACCGGAACACCGCCGAGCCTGCCGTTTTCCATGGAAATGGCCAGCTTGAAACCGTCCCGGATGTCCTCGCCCAGATATCCGGCCTTGGTGGACAGGGTGGTCACCATGCCGATCTTTACCGGCGTTCCGGCCAGGACCAGGGAACAGCTCAAGGCAACCAGCAGCCACGCGCTCAAAATTGTCTTCATGTTCTCTCCTTTTCGGTTTGTGCTTCAAGCCTTGCCGCATTGTCAAACGGTCGCAGCATTGCCGTCCGCTTCATTCATCTTTCACCTGGACACAGCCCTCCGTAAGCAATCACAGGATGTGTATCCCCGCAGTATATCATGCTTCCATACTGTAATTGGTCACAGGTGCCGCAGAGTTGCGCGATCTCTCCAGGCCGGTCAGTCCAGGATTCGCACCGCCCCCTTGTCGGCCGAGGCGGCGAACCGGGCATAAACCTGCAGGGCTGTGGAGACCGTCCGCTTCCGGTCCGGGGTAAAGGCCGCCGCGCCCCTGGCCTCTTCGGCCTGTCGTCTCTGTTGCAGTTCCTCATCGGAAACCTTGAGATTGATCCGCCGGCCAGGGATGTCTATCTCCACGGGATCCCCGTCCCGGACCAGGGCAATGGCGCCGCCACTGGCCGCCTCTGGCGAAACATGGCCGATGGACAGACCGGAAGTTCCGCCGGAAAACCGGCCATCGGTCACCAGGGCGCACGCCGTTCCCAGGCGCATGGATTTCAGGTAGGAGGTGGGATAGAGCATTTCCTGCATGCCCGGCCCTCCCTTTGGCCCTTCGTAGAGGATAAAGACCACCTCGCCGGCCCGGACCACTCCCTCCAGAATGGCCTCGCAGGCATCCTCCTGGGAATGGAACACCCGCGCCGTACCCTGAAAATGGAGAATGGACTCGTCCACCCCTGCTGTCTTGACGATGCAGCCGTCTTCAGCGATGTTGCCGTACAGCACGGCCAGGCCTCCGTCCCTGGAGTAGCAGTGCTCCAGGTCCCGGATACAGCCGGATTCCCGGTCCAGATCAAGCTCATCGTACCGGCAGTCCTGGGAGGCGAGTTCCAGATTGCGGCCCTGGTTTCCGGGCGCACTCAGGTAGAGGGCCCTGGCTTCTTCGCTAACCGTGGAGCGGCGCACATCGTACCGGTCCAGGGCCTGGCCCAGGGTCAGGCCGTCCACCCGCATGACCCCGGTGTCCAGCAGCCGGGCCCGGTCCAACTCACCGAGAATTCCCAGAATTCCTCCTGCACGGTTCACATCTTCCACGTGATACCGGGAGCTGGGGGCCACCTTGCACAGATTGGGCACCTTTCGGGACAGGGCGTCGATATCGGCCATGGTGAAATCCACCCCTGCCTCGCGGGCAATGGCCAGGATATGAAGTACCGTATTGGTGGAGCCACCCATGGCGATGTCCAGGGCCATGGCATTCTGGAAGGCGCTGCGGCCGGCAATGGAACGGGGCAACATGGAGTCGTCGCCCTCGCCGTACCAGGCCTCGCAGATGGCCACTATCCGCCGTGCCGCCTGGAGGAAGAGGTCGAGCCGTTTCCGATGCGTGGCCACCACGGTTCCGTTGCCGGCCAGGGCCAACCCCAGGGCCTCGTTGAGGCAGTTCATGGAGTTGGCCGTGAACATGCCGGAACAGGAGCCGCAGGTCGGACAGGCGCTCCGCTCCACCTCGGCCACGGTGGCGTCATCCACCTCCGGGTCGCCGGCCATGATCATGGCATCTATCAGATCCAGGGAGCGGCTGCCGCTCCGGCCGGCCTCCATGGGACCGCCGGAAACAAACACCGCCGGTATGTTGAGCCGCATGGCGCCCATGAGCATCCCGGGGGTAATCTTGTCGCAGTTGGAGATACAGACCATGCCATCCACCTTGTGGGCATTGCACATGAACTCCACACTGTCGGCAATCAATTCCCGGGAAGGCAGGGAGTAGAGCATGCCGTCGTGGCCCATGGCGATACCGTCATCAATTGCGATGGTGTTGAACTCGGCGGCGAAGCAACCCAGCTTCTCGATCTCCTCCTTTACCAGCTGGCCGATGCCATGCAGATGGACATGTCCGGGAACCAGCTGGGTGAAGGAGTTGACCACGGCGATCACCGGCCTTCCCATCTGCTCCTCCCGCATACCGTTCGCTCTCCACAGGGCCCGGGCCCCGGCCATTCTCCTCCCCTTTGTCGTCGTGTCACTGCGTAAAGGCACTTTCATGCTCACTCCTAACATGCTGAATACAGATTTTTTCCTTGTGTTTTGCCGCTGGCTGACGATAGTACCTGATTAGGAGCCTTTGTCAAATCCAGAAAAAAAATATAGAATCAAAATATGAAGCAACAGGAAATAAACTACTGGATATCCGCCATGCTCAACAAGCACAAACGGGTATCCGATCTGAACATAACCGTGGGCAAACATCTCCAGGTGGAAAGTGACGGCGTGCTCGTCCCGGTGGACGTGGAACCGCCGGTGCGCAAACTGACACCCTTTCAGACAGAGGTGTTCGCCCTCAACCTCATCAACGGCAACCGGCGCCTGCTCCGTGACCTGGTGACAAAGGGATCCTGCGACCTTTCCTACTCCCTGGAAAACAAGATCCGTTTCCGGGTGAACATATTTGCCCAGAAGGGTTATTATACCTCGGTACTCAGGAAGCTGGAGACAACCATCCCCTCCATCAGCGCCTTTGATTTTCCCGAGGCCTTTGTGAAAATGGCCAGGGAGAAGAACGGCCTCATCCTCTTCACCGGCGCCACGGGAACCGGCAAGACGACCTCCATGGCGGCCATCCTCAACCGGATCAACGAGGAGCGGTCCGTACACGTGGTTACCCTGGAGGATCCCATAGAATATATCCATCCCCACAAGAAGGCGACCTTCAACCAGCGGGAGCTGGGAGACGACTTCGACACCTTTGCCAATGGCCTCCGGGCCGCGCTCCGCCAGGCGCCCAAGGTGATCCTGGTGGGAGAAATCCGGGACCGCCAGACTCTGGAGATCGCCCTGACAGCGGCCGAGACCGGCCATGTTGTCTTCTCCACACTCCACACCATCGATGCCGGCCAGACCATCAACCGGATCCTCGGTATGTTCGAAAAGGACGAACAGCCGCAGATCCGCAGCCGACTGGTGGATACCATCCGCTGGATCGTCAGCCAGCGCCTGGTTCCCAGGATCGGCGGCGGCCGGGTGGCGGCCATGGAGATACTCAGTACCAGCCTGCGGATCAAGGACCTACTGCTCAACGGCGAAACCGAGGATAAAACTTTTTACAAGGTGATCAAGGAGGGTTCCAACAGCCTCATGCGCACCTTTGACCAGCATCTGCTGGAACTGTTCGAGCAGGGCCTGATCAGCGAGGAGTCGGCCCTCGCCTACTGTTCCCACCGCAGCGAAATCAAACGAGGTATCGACACCATCAAATCGGCCCGCGGAGAAAGGACCTCAGACATCCAGGGCCTGCAGATGGAAAAGGATGAACGTTCCCGTTTTGGCTGGCTGTAATACGGCAGCCAGGAGGCCGGCTACTACCGCCAGAGCATACCGATGATATCGAGTTGTCCCCATTGCCAGAATCCTCTGCAGTTTGATGCTGCCAAAAAAGCCAAGCTCAAGGAGATGCTTCTGGCCCTGGAACCGGGCCAGAAACTGACCATCAAATGTCCCGCATGCAGGCAACAGATCAAGATCCTACGGAGCGGTCAGCCGGAACGGTCGACCAAGAGCAGCGGGAAGAGCGTGTCTCCGCCAGCGCCGCCAAACCTGGACTGGCTGAAACTAGGCGACTTCGAGGAAGAAGGCCGGGTAGACGATGTTCCCATGGCTCTGGTTCTGCATCCGGATCCCCTGACCGGCAAAGCCATCCAGGAGGCCATGGAATCGGTGGGTTACCAGGTAATCTGCGCGGAAAGCGTGGACGAGGCCATGGAGCGAATCCAGTTTGTCAACTTCTCCTGTATCGTGCTCCACAGCCAGTTTGAGGACGGCGGCCTGGAAACCTCACGGTTTCACGCTTATATGCAGGACATGGCCATGCCCAAAAGGCGCTATATCTTTTACATCCTTGTCGGACCGGAGTTCCACAGCCTCTATGATCTCGAAGCCCTCGCCCACAGCGCCAACCTGGTGGTCAACGAACGGGATCTGAAATATTTCGATGTCCTGCTGCGCAAAGCCATCCCTGCCTATGAGGAACTTTTCGGCCCCCTCATGGAAGAGCTTGCGGTCCAGGGAAAACGTTAGCCTGTCAAGCATTTCCGCGCTCCATCACTTTCCTGGAGAAAAAAAGCCCCTGTTACGGGAGGAAACTGTTGTTTTTCGTGATTATCTCTGGTAATAGAGGCTATTTATGGTACAGTCCAATGCAGCCAACACGGCAGTTAACCCATTAACCCAATAATCACAACAGGCTGGCAGGTATCCAGTCCCCAGAGGAACCACAACCCATGACTGAAAATGGAACTCAGCCCGCTCCGGCGGCAGAAGGTAATGGCAAGGAAGAGTTGAGCTTTGCCGAGCTCTTTGAACAGGAAGACAACAATACGGTCATCAATGTCGGCGAGGTGGCCATTGGCACGGTGGTCGACATGACCGAAGATGCCCTGCTCATCGACGTGGGAGACAAAGCGGAGAGTTACATCCCGCTTGCTGAATTTCGCCACGAGGATCCGGACCGGGAAATCAAGATAGGAGACCAGTTCGAAATCTTCATCGAAAAACGGAAAGAAGAAGGCGGGCTCCAGCTCTCCCGGGAAAAGGCCATTGCCATCAAAGTCTGGGAACAGATCGCCAAGATCCAGGAAGAGGACGGCACCATCGAAGGCCGCATCGAAAGCCGGGTCAAAGGCGGTATGTCTGTGGACATCGGAGTCCCGGCATTCCTGCCCTACTCCCAGATTGATCTGCGGCCGGTCAAGGACCTGGATGCCCTTATCGGTCAGACCTTTGAATTCAAGATCCTCAAGTTCAACCGTAAACGCAACAACGTCGTCATATCCCGACGGGCCATTCTGGAAGAAAAACGCGCCAAGCTGCGCGAGCAGATGCGCTCTACGTTGGAAGAGGGACAGACCATCCGGGGGGCCATCACCAACATTACCGATTATGGCCTGTTCATCGACCTGGGGGGCATGGACGGTCTCTGCCACATCACCGATCTTTCCTGGGGCCGCGTTTCCCACCCGTCCAAGCTGTACAGCGTGGGCGAGGAAATCGAGGTCAAGGTCCTCAAGTACGACCGGGAGACAGACCGGGTATCCCTGGGTGTGAAACAGCTCAAGCCGGATCCATGGGAACTGGTTCCGGAAAAATACGCTCCCGGATCCCGGGTCACCGGCAAGGTGGTCTCCATCACCGATTACGGTGTCTTCGTGGAGCTGGAAGAAGGCGTGGAAGGGCTTGTCCATATTTCGGAAATGAGCTGGTCAAAAAAACCGCGTCACCCGTCCAAGATTGTCGGCGTCGGTGACGAGATCGAGGTCCAGGTCCTCAAGGTGGAAGCCGAGACCAAGCGCATTTCACTGGGTATGAAGCAACTGCAGCCCAATCCATGGGACCTCGTGGAAGAGAGCTATCCCGTCGGGGCCGTCATCGAGGGCAAGATCAAGAATATTACCGATTTCGGTATTTTTATCGGCATAGAGGAAGGAATCGACGGCCTCATCCACGTCTCGGATCTCTCCTGGACTGAGCGGATCAAGCATCCTTCGGTCAAGTATTCCAAGGGAGAGACCATCCAGGCCGTTGTCCTGAAGATCGACAAGGAAAATGAACGGTTCTCTCTCGGAATCAAGCAGCTCGAGCCCGATCCCTGGCAGGCCGCCGCAAACAACTATCCCATCGGCAGCACTGTGGAGGGTAAGATCACCAACGTGACCGACTTCGGCGTTTTTGTCCAGCTTGAGGAGGGTATTGAAGGGCTCGTTCATGTCTCTGAAATCAGCAAGGAAAAAATCAAGACCCCGGTGGGTATGTTTACAGTGGGTGATACTCTGACCGCCATGGTCATCAATGTGTCGGCTGCGGACCGGAAAATCGGTCTCTCGCTCAAGGCCCTTGAAGAAAAGGACGACAAGGGTGGAAGCGATGCGGAGGAGTATGTCAGGAAAACAAAGAGTTCAGGTCCTTCCACCTTTGGAGATCTGCTGAAAGCGGCGGCAGGTGCCGATCAGAGCGAAGAGAAGGAATAGTGTTTCAAGCCAGGGAATCAGAAAAAAAGGATACTTACCATGCTCAAGCGTGAATTGGTCAACGAAGTCGTGGAGCAGCTGGGCAGTTATTACAAACAGGATATTGCCCGGGCTGTAGACATTATTCTGGAGGTCATCTCCCAGGCCCTGATTGACGGCAGAAGGGTGGAAATTCGTGGTTTTGGCAGTTTTTCCGTTCGGACCAGAAAGCCTCGCACCACCAAGAATCCGAAAACGGGCAAGATGATGGATATACCTGCCCGCAAGACCCTCCACTTCACCATGAGCAAATCGCTCAAAGAAGTACTGATCGAAGAATAGGTAACCTGTTCAGAAGCGAAAAAGAGCCGGAGTCCTGCGGTCAAGCGGCAGGGCTCCGGCTCTTTTTTTTGAATAAACGAAGAAAAGTCCCCGGCCAGGAGAATGGTTGTCAGGGATGTTGCAGAAAGACAGAGACGTCGCCCTTACCCTCCCGGAGAATCTCCACCTGGTCGGTGACCAGCGAGACGACCGTGGAGGGATCCGGATAGACCGGCCCGCCGTCAATCACCAGGTCCACCTGTTTGCCGAAGAGTTCCAGGACATCGTAGGCATCGATAACCGGCTCGTCCGAATCACCGCGGCTGGCACTGGTGGTCAGAATCGGATTGCCCAGTGCCTCGATCATGGCCAGACAGATGGGATGATCCGGCACCCTGATACCCACGGTCTTCTGCCTGGTCAGCATGATCCGGGGAACCAGCTTGGTTCCGGCAAGAACAAAGGTGTACGGCCCGGGCAGATTTTTCCGCATCAGACGGTAGGCAGTGTTTCCCACGTGCCCGTACTGGCTGATATTCTTCAGCGAGGAACACATGAAGGAAAAGGGTTTCTGCTTGGGCCTGTTCTTGAGCTGATGCACCCGCTTGACAGCCTTCTGGTTGAAGATGTCGCAGCCGACCCCGTACATGGTATCGGTAGGATAACAGATCACCCCGCCCCGTTTCAGGGTAGCGGCCACCTGCTGGATGAGGCGGGGCTGCGGATTGTACGGATTGATCTCCAGCACCTTGGCCATCGCCTGTTCTCCTGCCTCCTCAGGCGCGGCCCTCGGCTGCCTTCTGCAGGGCGACCGCCACAGCCACCGAGGCCCCGACCATGGGATTGTTCCCCATACCGATGAATCCCATCATCTCCACATGGGCCGGTACTGAAGAAGAGCCGGCAAACTGGGCATCCGAATGCATCCGCCCCATGGTGTCGGTCATGCCGTACGATGCCGGCCCGGCTGCCATGTTGTCCGGATGCAGGGTGCGGCCGGTTCCGCCGCCCGATGCCACGGAAAAATATTTTTTTCCCTGTTGCATGCATTCTTTCTTGTAGGTTCCAGCCACCGGATGCTGGAAACGGGTGGGATTGGTGGAGTTGCCTGTGATGGAGATATCCACCCCTTCATGATGATTGATGGCCACACCCTCCCGGACATCATCGGCTCCAAAACAGCGTACTTTGGCCCGTTCTCCCCGGGAATAGGGTGTTTCCCTGACGATCTCCAGGGTGGAGTCTGCATAGTTGAACCTGGTTTCCACATGGGTGAATCCATTGATTCGGGAGATGATATGGGCCGCATCCTTACCCAGGCCATTGAGGATCACCCGCAAGGGCACCTTGCGCACCCGGTTGGCCGAACGGGCAATGCCGATGGCTCCCTCGGCGGCGGCAAAGGACTCATGACCGGCCAGGAAGGCGAAACATCGGGTTTCCTCGGACAGGAGCATGCCGGCGAGGTTGCCGTGCCCGATGCCCACCCGGCGCTCTGCCGCCACAGAACCCGGAATACAGAAGGCCTGCAACCCCTCTCCCAGTGTCGGGGCGATTTCGGCAGCCTGGCGCTGCCCCTTTTTTATGGCAATGGCCGCGCCGAGGATGTATGCCCAGCAGGCATTCTCGAAGCAGATGGGCTGAACCTCACGGACAATGCCATAGACATCCACACCCGCATCGTCACAAATCTGCCTGGCCTCCTCAAGATCCCGGATATCATACCGGCGCATCACCTCTTCTATCTGCGCGATTCTTCGCTCATAACCTTCAAAAAGTGCCATCATTCCTCTCCATTATGCATGCCGTGGATCTATGGTCTTCACCGCCTCGTCAAACCGTCCGTAGGTACCGGTGGCGTCTGCCAGAGCCTGACCGGGATCGACACCCTGCTTGATGGCGTCCATCATCCGTCCCAGGTTGACGAACTTGTAGCCGATGATCTCGTCGTTTTCATCCAGTGCCTGTTCCAGCACGTAGCCCTCGGCCATCTCCAGGTACCGTGGTCCTTTCAGGCTGGTGCCGTACATGGTGCCGGTAACGGTGCGCAGCCCCTTGCCCAGATCCTCCAGTCCGGCCCCCACGGGCAGTCCTCCCTCCGAAAAGGCGGACTGACTGCGGCCGTAGACGATCTGCAAAAAAAGCTCCCGCATGGCAACGTTGATGGCGTCGCAGACCAGGTCTGTATTCAGGGCCTCCATGACGGTCTTGCCGGGCAGGATCTCGGAGGCCATGGCAGCCGAGTGGGTCATGCCGGTACAGCCAACCGTCTCGATCAGGGCCTCCTCGATGATACCGTTCTTGATATTCAGAGTCAGTTTGCAGGCGCCCTGCTGGGGAGCGCACCAGCCTACCCCATGGGTCAGACCGCTGATGTCCCGGACCTCCCGAACCTGATTCCACTGTCCCTCCTGGGGGATGGGAGACGGACCATGGTTCGGTCCTTGGGCCACGCAGTGCATTTTTTCAATTTCAGGAGAATAATTCATATCAGGCCTCCGTTGCTGAATTCCACGTTACTTCGTTGCAATGTTCCTGTTTGTACTACAAGCGACCAGTTTTCGCACCTGTCCTCTCAGGGCGCTCAGGGAGCGATCTTTTCCACCGGATATCCGGCCTTGTGCCAGGAACGCATGCCGTACTGCAGTCCGACCACATTGGTGTATCCGTACTTTTTCAGGTACCGCTTCAGGAAACTGTCTCGATTCCCTGTCTCACTGATGGTGACCACCATTCCTTTCCGGGGGATTGAATCGATCAGCTCCTGGTTGTCGATGAAATCATCCAGCAGGGCGGTTATGGTCGGGCAGACGGTTTTGATCCGGTACCGATCCCCTCCTATCTTGTGCTTCAGACGGGAAGAGGCCCGAAAATCGATCAGGGTAAGCAACGCATCGCCATCCGCTCCCCGACATCCCGTCTTTTCTGCCTCGCGGAGCTTTTTCACCAGCTCGTCCGCACTGATGACCGGCCCCTTGTATTTCGGCAACGGTTCGATGGTGTTCACCGGCAGACCGGACTTCATCCAGTCCTTGAGGCCGCCGTTGTAGATCTTGATATTGGTAAATCCCTTCTTTTTGATGGCAACTGCCATCTTGTAGGCAAAGACTCACCTGTATCCCATTCAGTAGGGAACGATGAGCTTGTCATGATCCTCGCCCAGCAGATGGATCATCGAATCCACCCGGCTCAAGGGGATATTGATGGAGCCTGGAATATGCGCATCCCGGAAAATCATTGCATCCAGGCTGTTAAGGAGGATGAAATCCACCTTGCCGGCCTCCCGGTCGGCAAGCAGTTGCTGCATTTCTTCCGTGGTAACCAGTTCGAACCGCTCCAAGGCTAATCCCTGGGAAAGAGTGAACAGGAAAAACACCAATACCGCAGTAAACAATCCTTTCATGCAACACCTCACACATGTAGTAATTTTACTCCGGCTCCCCGGAGTCACCTCGGATATACCGGTCTACCGCGCGACATCCCATGCTCAGGGAGACCGGGACGACAACAGCGACCGGCGACTTACGACAAAGCTGACTTTTTCTGGAATGGAGTGCAGGCAGCTACTGCAGGGTATGCATTCATATATTTAGTATACCATGAAATCCAGTATTTTGCAGCCACTGAGCCCCCGCGGCCGAATCGGAGGAAATATCGGAATATTGCCGCCATTTACACTCCGGAGGAAAAATCTGTATTGATTTTTCCTTCGAGTCTATGCAATACTGATCACGTAGGGTGTACTGAAAATTGACTTTTTGTCCAGTTCCATGCCGAGCGCAACTTTTTTATCAGGGGCTCAACCCGGGTACTGCAGCGATACAATGGAGCGCATATGCACCCATCGGAAAAATGCGGGTTATTGGAATCCCTCAAGAAACCAAACAACTATTCGAAGAATAAAGTGGATTGCCAACGGACACTAGGCTCAATCCAACATATCCTCTCGGATATGCAACTATTTCGAGACACAAAAGCCGGCACAGCAAGCAGACGGAATTGGACGGTCCAGTTTTTCCTGGATCCTTGAACCGGGCTATCACAATGGCACGTTGATATCCCCTGTGAGAACATCTCTGAAAGGCAGACTGGTATGCGTTGCCCAAAATGCGGTTACTTTTCTTTTGACCACCTGGAATCCTGCAAAAAGTGCGGGAAAGATCTGAGCAGGATAGCAGCTGAACTTGATGGCACCGTCTATGATGTCCTGCCTCCGGTCTATCTCCATCTCGACCTGGATGGACCTGACCAGGCAGATACCCTGGAAGAGCCTGATCAGCTGCCAGAGGAAGAAGAGGCTGCGGAACTATTGAATGATGCTCCTCCACTGGCAGGGGATGAGAAATCCGAACCAGCGGCTGATGATTCCGCTGAGGAAGACGATCTGGCAGAAGAGGAGATTCCCTTCGAAGAGAGCCTGGAGGAGCTTGAAGAGGTTGTCGGTGAGGAAGAACATACTGTGGAGTTCCAGGCCCTGCAGGCTGAAGAAGAAGGTGCCCTGGCGTCAGAAGCCGACCCTCCGTCCCTGGAAGAAGAGCAGGAGGAGCTCGAGGAGGGAGATATTACCCTGCCAAAAATCGATTTTGAGAACCTGGACATTTCAGATCTTGGTCCGGATGCACCGGCTGTAGAACCGGAAATGGACGAGGAGACCCTGACGGCAGAGGCGCTGAACCTGGAGAGAGAACTTGGCCTGACCGATGAAGAAGCTCAGGTCGAACCTCAGGCGGAAACGAACCAGGCAGGGGAGGAGCCCTCCCTGACCCGGCTGGAGGATCTCCAACTTGATGGTCTGGATCTCGAGACCACGGCCATGGCGGCCAGCCTGAAAAAAAAGGGAGGCAAACACCTGAAAACCGGAACCGCGCTCGACGATTTTAACATAGATATCTCGGAGTTTCTCTCGGGAGAAAAAGAGTAAAAATCTATTGACAGATTCTTGCTGATACGGCTTAATATAGCTCCGATTCAGGTGCCGAGATAGCTCAGTTGGTAGAGCAACGGACTGAAAATCCGTGTGTCCCTGGTTCAAATCCTGGTCTCGGCACCAGTTCCGACAACAGGCCTGACGCCATCCGGCGTCAGGCTTTTTTGTTGCCGCCTCCCAGTTTTTCCCCTCCCGGCCAGGGAAATCATTGCAACCTCTTGTTGATTCGTGTCAAAATACAGCCTGACTGATTAATCCGACCAGCCTGGAACCCTCTTCTTGCCCTCTGAACCAAGGAGCAGATTCATGACGGCCGGAAAATTTCTCCTTTCCTTTCTTTTCGTTCTCCCCATTCTTTCCTGTCCGGACCAGGCACTGGCAACCCTGGTCGGCCGCTATGCAACCCTGGAGCTGACGTTCACTGCCCAGTCCACACCGGCAAACCCTTTCGACACCTACCTGCTGAAACTGGAGGTGACCGATCCGGCGGGGCGGATCATCGTCCTGGACGGCTTCTATGACGGCGACGGCAATGGCGGCCAGAACGGCAGGATCTGGAAGGCCCGGATCTGCCCCTATATGACCGGACTCTGGAAATGGCGGACCATCACCGGCGACGCCCCTGACCCTGCCCTGGCCGGACAGTCGGGCCAGTTTGTCTGCACAGCGAGCAACGACCTGGGTGGACTGGTCCGGGATGGACACTATTTCCGCTTCCAGAGCGGGGACTATATCTTCCTCCAGGGCAACTTTCTCGAGGTCGAAAACGGTACCATCCCGCGATACAGCCATACCTTCATGAGCGAGCTGGTCACGGACGCGGAGCGGGCCGAACTGCTCTGGCGGCAGAGATACTTCCATCATGCCAACAAGATCAATGTCTATTTCGCCAACAAGGGGGATTACGGTGGCGTGTCGGTGACCCCCTGGGTGGGGAGCGCGGCGAGCAACGACAAGACCAGGATGGACCTGGGCCGCTGGAAAAAGTACGATGCCTACCTGCGCAGCTTCAAGGAGAACAGCATGTTCGCCGAGATGTGGTTCTTTGCCGATGAGTCCGATTTCGGCGCCCTCTCCGAAGCCGACAAGAACCGGCTCTTCCGCTATGCCATGGCCAGGACATCCGCCTTTACCCATACCCTGTACGTGATCGCCCTGGAATGGAGCGAAGGCTGGACTGAAGCCGAGGTGAACCGTGCCGGCGACTATCTCCAGGCCCACAATCCCTGGGGCAGGCTGCTTTCGGTCCACAATCTGACAGACTGGCCCTTTTCCGGCCAGAGCTGGCCCGGATTCATCGCCAGCCAGGCCGGAAACGGTTCCACTCCGGACGGGGTCAACTTCCTGGCCCGCTCCATGCGCAGCAGCGAGACCCTGCCCCACTTGAGCGAGGAGTTCGGCATACTGACCAGTGCCAGCGACGCCCGCCTGCGGGGCAATATCTGGGCCAACCTGCTTGGCGGCGCTGCCGGCGGTGGCACCGGCAGTGACCTGGGCAGCCTGCTCCGCTTTTTGGCCCAGAGCAGAATGCCGTTCTGGCGGATGCAGGCGGCAAACAACCTCCTGGCCGATGCAGACAGCGGAACAACCAAGTTCTGCCTGGCAGAACCCGGCCACCATTATGCGGTCTACACCTCCAGCGGCGGTTTTACCCTGAATGTCAGCGGTGACAACCTGCGAGGATACTGGTACGATCCGACCGATCCTGCGGCCGACCTGGGGGCTGCTGTTGCCGTGGCGCCGGGAAACCAGTATTTCAGTCCACCTGCCCGGGAAATGGTCCTGTGGATCACGGACGGATCCAACCTGGGAAGCGGCATCACCCATCCCACCGGGACGACGCGAAAGTCATCCATCCTGCTCATGCTGCCCCATCTGCGCCGCTGAGTCGTGGTCAGAAAAAAACTCATGGATGAGAAAGCGAATGCCCAGGAGCAGCAGCTCCCTGTCATCACCGGGCAGATCCAGGAACTCTCCTCGCCGAACAGCCCGGCCAGGCAGCAGACGGCCGGCGGTCAGTTCCCGGCGAAACCGATCCAGGTCATAGAGGGCAAGAATGAACAACTCCTGCTGTTCCTGGTTCGCCCTGAATCCCTGCCGCACCCGCTCATGCTGCAGGAGCGGAACCAGGGCATCGTTGTACCGGTTGTATTCCCCAAGCTCCTGTTCATGGAAATAAGTTTCGATATCCAGCTCGCGCGGCTGCTCAAAGCCTCGGCAATGGGGTTCCCGGATCAGGACAAACCGTTCCACCAGCCCGCCTTCAGCCGTCCGTGAGACACCACGGCCAACGGGATAACACCGGCAGGCCCCTGGCCGGTCGGCATAGACCGTGCAGCCACCGGAAGAGACGAACACGCAGCTTGCCCGGCCGTCGTCCACCATGGTGAGATAACAGACCGGGAAGGGGCTCTGCTCATTTCTCTCAATAATGACATACTGCTCCAGAAAGGTCCTGGAATCCAGGCCGAGCCGCTGCTTCAGGCGCAGGACGTCGTAGGGGGTCAGGGCAAGATCGAGTTGCCGGCAGCACTCTGTAAAACATGCGACGCCCCGGTGACAGGCAAAGGAGAACCGTTCGCCAACATCCAGGGGCTGAAAATACTCCTCGACCTGCCCTGGCATACCGTCCTCAGTCCCTGGCCTTCAGGGTAAGCAGCGGGCTGGCGATGAACACCGAGGAGTACGTTCCAACCAGCACCCCGGTCAGGAGGGCAAAGGAGAAGTTGTGAATGGCCGAACCGCCGAAAAAGAACAGGGCGACCAGTACCAGCATGGTGGTCAGGGAGGTGACGATGGTCCGGCCCAGCACCTGGTTGATGGATTTGTTGATCACTGTGAAAAAGTTCTCGTTTTCCGACTTGTGCATATTTTCCCGTATGCGGTCGAAAATGACCACCGAGTCGTTGAGTGAATAACCCGCCAGGGTGAGCAGGGCAGTGACAATGAGCAGGGTTATCTCCAGGTTCAGCAGCCAGCAGATGCCCAGAACCACCAGGACATCGTGAAAGGTTGCGGCGGCCGCGGCCAGGCCGAAACTGAAATCGAAGCGCAGGGCCAGGTAGATCAGGACGCCGAAGAGGGAGATGGCAATGGCCTGGATGGCTTTGTTCCGAAGCACCGCAGAAATGGAGGAGCCGATTTCAGACTGGCTTTCCAGGACAAATCCCTTGTCCGGCAACTCCTTGTTCAGGATGGCCGTTATCTCGTCACCCAGGTGGCCCACGGTCTCCTCTGACTTCTTGAGCTTGACGATCAGACGGTGCTCACCGGTAACCTGCTGCAGGTCGATGGAGCTATAGCCGTTTTTCTTGAAGGCAGTCCTGACCACATCGAGCCCGAAAGGCTGCTCGGCCTTGTACTGGAGAAGCGAGCCGCCGGTGAAATCCACGCCCAGGTTGGCATGTCCACGCAGGATCTGGACAAAGGCCACCAGCCCGATCAGGACCATGACCGCGGAGAGGGCGAAACTGATGTTGCGGACCTTCATGAAATCAAAGCTGGGTTTCTTGACAAACCGCATGAAGCGCAGCTCCTTGAGGGCCCGGACCGCATAGAGGCTGTCATATACCATTCGGGTGCAGAAGAGCACGGCAAAGAGGTTGAAAATGATACCCAGGGAGAGGGTAACGGCAAAGCCCTTGATGGGGCCGGTACCGAAAAGAAAAAGGGCCAGGGCGGTGATCAGGGTGGTGACCTGGGAGTCGACGATACTCCAGAAGGCCTTGTTGAATCCGGCATCCACCCCGGACTTGACCGACTTGCCCAGTTCGAATTCTTCCCGCATCCGTTCAAAGATCAGGACATTGGCATCCACGGCCATACCGATTGAAAGAATGATACCGGCAATGCCAGGCAGGGTGAGGGTGGCGCTGAGCATGGCCAGGCCGACGAACAGGAAGAGAATATTCAGGGCCAGGGAAAAATCGGCGATCACGCCGGAAAGGCGGTAATAGACCACCATGAAGAGCAGCACCAGCATGGCCCCGAACAGACCCGAGGTCAGCCCCTTGTTGATGGAATCCTGGCCCAGGCTGGCCCCTACCGTGAGATTCTGAATGATCTCCACCGGTGCCGGCAGGGCACCGACACGCAGGACGATGGCCAGGTCTGTGGCCTCCTCATGGGTGAAATTGCCAGAGATCTGGGCCGAGCCTCCCAGGATCTTTTCCCGGATCACCGGTGCCGAGCGGACCACCTCGTCCAGGACAATGGCCAGCCGGCGGCCGACGTTCTTTTCCGTGATAGCGGCAAAGATCTTACCTCCCCGTCTGGTGAGATCCAGACTGACATAGGGTTCGTTGAAGCTGCCGCCGATCCGGACCTGGGCATTTTTGACCATTTCTCCGGTCATCAGCACCTGACTCTCGAGAAGGATAGGCACCTTTTTCTCCCGCTTGGTCTGCTCGTCGACAATCTTCTGGAAATAGACCTCGGTTCCGGCCGGCAAACGTCCCTGGAGGGCCAGGTTCAGCTTTTTCCTGGACTCGCCTTCCTTCCACTTGCCTTCCTTCACCACCTGGTCGATCAGGGCGGGAAGATCGACCCCGCTCTCCTCGGCCACCAGTTTGAATTCCAGCTGGGCGGTCTGGCCGATGAGCCCCATAGCCCGGTCCGGATCCTTGACCCCGGGAAGCTGAACCACGATCTCGTTCTCCCCCTGGCGAATGATTACCGGCTCGGCCACACCGAACTGATCGATCCGGTTCCGAATGATCTCCAGCGACTGGCTGACAGCATTCTTGCGGATAAAATCGATCTCCTCCTGCTTAAGCTGCAGAGTGATCCGGGGAAAACTGCCCTCCTCGGCCTGGACCTCGATATCCAGGTTGGGAAAGTCCTCCTTGATCACCTGATTGAGCACGTCCACGGCGCCGGTGTTCGGCAGGGCCAGGATAACCTGGTCAGGATTCCCTGAATCGAGCTGAATGGCCTTGATCTTTTTTTCCGCCAGACTGTCCTTGAGATCAGCGGCGGCCAGATCCAGCGAGTTCTCCACCGCCTTGTCCAGGTCCACCCGGAGGACCAGATGCATGCCGCCCTGCAGATCCAGACCCAGCTTCAAACCTTCCGGAGCGAGATATTTCTTCCACCAGGACGGGGCGCCGGGATAAAAGGAGGGCACCAGGGTCATGATGGAAAAAAGGACAAGGATGATGAGAAGCCCGATTTTCAGTTTCAGGGTCGTATTCATTGCTCGTTCCTGTTCAGACTGGTCGTGTTGATTGATCTGCGGGTGGCTGTCCGTGTCGGCCACCCAGGAAGCCTCCCGCCCGACGGGAGAAGGATCCGGCACCTTGCATCATATAAAAAATATTCGATTATACGATGCGGACGCCGATCGTGCAACGGACAGATCAGATTTTTCGGGATTATTTCCGGTTTATGGCCGCTGCCATGCAGGCGGCGCCGAATCCGTTGTCGATATTGACCACGGCCAGGCCGGGAGCGCAGCTGTTGAGCATCCCCAGGAGGGCGGAAATCCCTCCCGCTCCGGCACCATAGCCGACCGACGTGGGCACGGCCACCACCGGTGCGTCGGTCATCCCGGCCACCACCGAGGGCAGGGCGCCTTCCATCCCGGCCACCACGATGATCACCGAGGCCGACTGCAGCTTCCTGGTGTGGGAGAGAATGCGGTGCAGCCCGGCCACGCCGGCATCATACACGGGTTCCACCTGGTGACCGAACAGCTCCAGGGTGATCCTGGCCTCTTCCGCCACCGGCAGATCCGAGGTGCCCGCCGAAACGATGCACACCGTACCGCGGCCCTGGTCGCCGGCTTTCCACTGCAGATTGCCGGTCAGCAGCCTGGGCGTGTCGTGATAGGTCAACCCGGGAAGCTGGTTGCAGACAGCCATGGCCTTTGCAGGGGAGATCCGGGTGGCCAGGACAACATTTTCCCGGGCCAGCATGGCCTCCAGGATCTCGACGAGCTGCTCCACATTCTTGCCTTCCCCGTAAACCGCTTCCGGCAGGCCGGTGCGGACCTGACGATGGTGGTCCAGGCAGGCTGTGGCAAGGGTCTCCAGGGGCCAGCCGCGCAGGCGGGAGAGCAGCTCCTCCTGGCTGAGACGGCCCTGCCTGAACCGCTCCAGGAGTGTCTTGAGGTGTTCTTCATGCATTTTTTTTCGCCGAAAAGATGATGGAAGCGAACAGCTCCCATTGTTACCACTCTCTCTGTCCCGGGTAAACCATTTACCAACAGGAAATCTTCTGGTACAGTGTGAACTTTTTCGGGATAACCGTCCACCCGCGAGGCAAGGTGGACCCCAGGCCAATATCAGCCAATTCGGAGGATACTGATGGCACAAGATGCACTGCCCGCCTTTATCACCGCCCTGCTGGATCCTGCCCGGTATGATCACCCGGCCGGCGAGATCAGACTGGTGCAGACCCATATCTCGTTTGTGCTCCTGGCGGGCGACTATGTCTATAAGTTCAAGAAACCGGTGGATTTCGGCTTTCTGGACTTTTCCACCCTGGAAAAACGGCGCCACTGCTGCGAGCAGGAACTGGTCCTCAACCGGCGTCTCTGCCCGGAGATCTACCTTGATCTCGTCACGGTGACCAGGGATGACCGGGAATACCGTCTGAACGGCACCGGCGAGGTGATCGAATATGGCGTCAAGATGGTGCGGATGCCTGAAGAGCGCATGATGAGCAACGTAATCAGGGCCGGCGGGCTGGACCGCTCCCACATCGACGCCCTGGTTTCGGTGCTGGTGGATTTCTACCGCCGGGCCGCCCGCAGTGAAGAGATCGACCGCTTTGGCACGGCCGCCTCGGTGGCGGTCAACATCCTGGAAAACTTCGACCAGACCAGGGCCTTCATCGGCCAGGAGGCGCTGTCCCAGAGCCAGTTCGACACGATCTCCAACTATGCCCGCAGATTTCTCAGGCAGGAAGAACGGTTCGACCGGCGCATCGCTGCCGGCAAAATCCGGGACTGTCATGGCGATCTCTATTCCGCCAACATCTGCCTGGCCGACAAGGTCTATATTTACGACTGTATCGAGTTCAACCAGCGGTTCCGGTATTGTGACGTGGCCAGCGATATCGCCTTTCTGGCCATGGACCTCGACTTCCATGACCTGGAGGACCTGTCTGCCTACTGCATCGAGCAGTTCGTAGACCGCTCCGCCGATTCCGGACTCCTGGACATGCTGGACTTCTACAAGTGCTACCGGGCGTATGTGCGGGGCAAGATCGGGCTGTTCACGGCCGCCGATCCGGCGGTGGACGATGAGGTCCGCCGTTCCTGCTTGGACGGGGCAGCCAGATATTTCACCCTTGCCGAGCGGTATGCGAACCGATGAAGCAGGCCCTGTACATCTTTTTCGGCCTCGTCGCCTCGGGCAAGTCAACCCTGGCCGGAGCCTTTGCAGAACGACACCACTATCCCTATTACAACACGGACCGGGTCCGCAAGGAGCTTGCCGGCATTGTGGCCACGAGCAGGAGAGCGGAACCTCTGGGCCGGGGAATCTACAGCAGGGAATTCACGGAAAAAACATATACCGAACTCCTCAGCCGGGCCAGGAAGGATCTGGAGGCCGGAGCAGTGGCGGTGGTGCTGGACGGTTCCTACAGCCGGAGAGGCGATCGGGACAGGGTCAGAGAGTTGGGGCGTGAACTGGGCATCGAGCCGATCTTCATTCTCTGTTTCTGTTCCGAGGAGGAAACGAGAAGACGGCTGGACCGACGTGCCCGTGACCCCAATGCGGTATCCGACGGCCGCTGGGAGATCTATGTCAGCCAGGTGGAACGGTTCGAACCGCCGGATGAACTGGCCCCATCCAGCCTGATCCGCCTTGACACGGAGCAGGAACCGGACGCACTGCTCACCGAACTTGGAGAGGCGCTGGCAGGGCACGAGACAGCGTGTCATGGAGGACGGTCACGAACCGGACCGACAACGGCGGGGTAGATCCCCGCAGATCCGGCGAGAATATCCAGTTATCCACGCAGAGGACAGACGATGTACACCCGAATCTACTTTCTCCGTTTCCCCAAGGAGACCTCTGACCAGCCCATCATCTACCAGCTGGTCAAGGCCTATGACATCGAATTCAACATCCTCAAGGCAGATATCCTTCCCCAGCGGGAAGGAATCATGATCATCGAACTCAAAGGCAGCAAGGAGAACGTCCAGCAGGGGCTGGACTACCTCAAGCGGCTGGATGTCCGGGTGGAGCGGCTGGCCACCAAGGTTCACCGCGATGACCGGAAATGCTTCCAGTGCGGTGCCTGCACATCTATCTGTCCTGTGGGAGCGCTCTATATCCAGCGGCCTGAAATGGCGGTCCTCTTCGAACCGGACCGATGCACCGGCTGCGGCCTCTGTGTCACGGCCTGCCCTGTCCGGGCCATGGAGGTCTCCCTCAAGCAGCTGCCGGACAAGGTGACCGCCGGCTGAGTCATTCTCCTTCCAGCTCGGCCAGGACCCCGGCCAGTCGTTCGATCAGCAGATCGATCTCTGCAGACGAAACGGTCAGCGGCGGGATAAAGCGAAGTACCCGGCCGCCGGCAAAGTTGATCAGCGTGCCGCCGGCAAAGAGACGGCCGACGATCTCGGCGCCCAGTTCCCTGCCCCGGTCGGTGAGGACCAGGGCCAGCAGCATGCCCCGGCCCCGGACACCGTTCACCAGGCCGGGGAACCGTTCAACCAGCTCTTCCAGCCTGCCAACAAAGTAGTGGCTCCGCTCCCGGACACCGGCAAGGAAGCCATCGGCCAGCATGGTCCTGAGCACAGCCACTGCTGCCGCGGCAGCCACCGGATTGCCGCCAAAGGTGGAGGCGTGAGTGCCCACCGTGAAGGAGGCGGCAACCCTCTCCGTGGTCAGCATGGCGCCGATGGGCAGGCCGTTGCCCAGGGCCTTGGCCACGGTCATGATGTCCGGCGTCACCCCGAGTTGTTCATAGGCGAACAGGGTACCGGTACGACCCATTCCGGTCTGCACCTCGTCGAATATGAGAAGCAACCCGTGCCGGTCACAGAGTTCCCGGATAGAACGAAGATATTCAGGCTCCAGGGGCCGGACGCCGGACTCGCCCTGAAGCGGTTCGCAGAGAATGGCGCAGGTCTTTTCGGAAATCATCGCCTCCAGGTCCTTGGGATCGCCGAAGGCTGCATGCACGAACCCCTCGGGCAGGGGCTCGAATCCCTGGTGAAACTTCGGCTGGCCGGTGGCGGCCACCGTGGCCAGGGTTCTTCCATGAAAGGAACCGCTCAGGGTGATGACCTCGTACCGCCCGGGATCACTGTGAATCCTGGCCAGTTTGATGGCTGCCTCGTTGGCCTCGGCACCGGAATTGGCCATGAACACCCGGTCGGCAAAACAGTTTTCGGTCAGGAGTTCGGCCAGTTCGACCTGGGGTATGGTATGGAAGAGGTTGGAGACATGCATCAGCTCCCCGGCCTGGCGGCAAACCGCCTCGGTCACCGCCGGATGGCAGTGCCCCAGGGAGCAGACCGCGATACCGGCCAGAAAGTCAAGATACTCCTTGCCGTCCGCATCCCAGAGGCGGCATCCCTCGCCCCGGACCATGGCGGCGGCGAACCGGCTGTATGTACCGATGAACACGTTCTCTCCCCG
The DNA here is from genome assembly GCA_964626235.1 of uncultured Desulfobulbaceae bacterium. Classification (GTDB taxonomy): domain Bacteria; phylum Desulfobacterota; class Desulfobulbia; order Desulfobulbales; family Desulfobulbaceae; genus CAZVDY01. Next base: position 84,010 of record CAZVDY010000051.1, read on the forward strand.
GCTTATCCATTCCTGATTTCCACTCATGCCACGATCTCCGTGCCGATACCCTGGTGGGTGAACATCTCCAGCAGGACCGCATGCTCCTGCCGTCCATCCACGATATGAGCCTTGCCAACTCCCCCGGCCAGGGCCGACTGGCAGCAGCGAACCTTGGGGATCATACCTCCCGAGATCACCCCGGCGGCAATCAAATCCTCGATCCTGTCCTGGCGAATGGAGGACAGCAGGTTGCCGTCCCTGTCCTTGACCCCCTCCACATCGGTGAGCAGGATCAGTTTGACCGCCTCCAGCCTGGCCGCGATGGCCCCGGCGACCAGGTCGGCATTGATATTGTAGGCCTGACCGTCCTCTCCCACCCCGACCGGCGCGATGACCGGGATAAAATCCTTGGCATCCAGGGTCTCCAGGATTTCTGGATTGACACGGGTCACCTCCCCGACCCGGCCCAGGTCAATGAGCTCAGGAGGGGCATCCTCGGCCATGGGCTGACTGTGGATGGTCATCTTCCGGGCCTGCACCAGATCACCGTCCCGGCCGGAAAGCCCGACAGCCTTGCCGCCGCAGTGGTTGATCAGGCCGACGATCTCCTTGTTCACCTTGCCCACCAGAACCATCTCCACGACATCCATCGTTTCCCCGTCGGTCACCCGCATACCCTGGATGTAACTGGGTGTGATCTGCATTTTTTCCAGGAAACGATTGATCTGCGGCCCGCCTCCGTGGACGATGACCGGATTGAGGCCGATATATTTCATCAGGATGACATCGAGGGCAAAATTCTTCTTCAGTCCCTCGTCGACCATGGCGTGGCCACCATACTTGATGACAACGGTCTTCTCCCTGAACTCTCGAATGTAGGGCAAGGATTCGATGAGAATCTTGGCTTTGGCAATGGATTCCTGCATGGTTTTGTCCGGTCGGCTGATTCATGGCCCCGGCTCCCGCCAATGCGGTGGTCCGGGACAGGTCATGGAAAAACAGGATAAAATTTAATTATAGCCTGTTTTACTCTGTTTTTCATGGGAATAATGGTCCGAAACACCCTCTTCAGACCAGCTCGGCCATGACCCGGTTGGCCAGCAGGAGGCCCTGCCCGGTCAGCCTGAGGCGGCCGCCGCTGTCTGTCAGCAATCCCTGAACCAGGAGCTTTTCCATAGTTTTTCCGTAATATTCCCGGACATCGAGATTGAACCGCGCCCGGAGCCTCTCAGGGTCGATCCCCTGGATCAGGCGCAGCCCCATGATCACGGTTTCCCGAAACCGGCCTTCCCGGTCCAGTGTTTCCTCCTCCTCCCAAGGTGGCATGTTCTCCTCGATTCGCCGGCAATACTCCCGGATCGAGGCCACCGCCCTCTGCCGGCGGCCGCCCAGAAAGGAAACCGCACCGGCTCCCAGCCCCAGGTAGGGTCCATTATGCCAGTAATTGAGATTGTGACGACAGCGGTGAGCCGGCCTGGCATAGTTGGATATCTCATACCGGGGCAGGCCAACCCTCCGGGTCAGCTCCAAGGCAAGCCCGTGCATCCGGAGCACGCTTTCCTCGTCCGGCAGGTCCAGCCGATCCGCTGCCCGAAGTGCGGCAAAAGGCGTGTCCGGCTCGATGGTCAGCTCGTAGACGGAGAGATGCTCCGGGTGCAGAGACAGGGCCTGGCTGAGGGTGTCCTGCCACGAGGCCAGGTCCTGACCAGGCAGGCCATACATCAGATCCAGATTCAGGTTGCCGAATCCGGCTGCCCGGCCATCCCGGACCGCGTCCAGGGCCTGGGCCGCATTATGTGCCCGGCCCAACCGGGCCAGTTCCTGGTCGGCCAGCGACTGGATACCGATGGAAAGCCGATTGAACCCGGCCCGGCGCAGTTGTCGCAGTCCAGAGCGGTCTATGGTGGCCGGATTGATCTCGATACTGATTTCGGCCTGGGCGTCCACGCGAAGACTGGACCGGATCTCCGCAAGCAGGGAGGCCAGCCGGGCCGGCGGCAGGACCGTTGGCGTCCCGCCACCGAAAAAAACCGTGGTTATCCGAAGACCATCCCGGCCATACTCAGCGGCCACATCCCTGATCTGCTGTCGGAGCGCTGCCAGGTAACGGGTCTTGTACGAGGAGGCGTCATCCTGGGAAAAAAAACCACAGTAGCCGCACCGGCGGAGGCAGAAGGGGATATGGATATAGAGACCGATACCGCCGGGTTCAGCGGGCCACATGGGAGAGCAGGCTGCGGCATTCATCCTCGATGGCCGCCATCAGGCCATGATCGGCAAAACTGTAGGTCTGCGCGCCACTGCCCACAATCAGGTGGTCCAGCAGGTTGATATGCATGAAGGAGCAGACCAGGTAGAGGGAACGGGTAAGTTGCCGATCCTGGGACGAGGGGACCAGATTGCCGGATGGATGGTTGTGCGCCACGACCAGGGCGCAGGCGTTCCGCTGCAGGGCCGCCTTGATCACTTCCCTGGGATAGACCGTGTTCACGTTGACCGTTCCCTGGGAGAGGATCTCGCTGTCCAGAATGGCGTGGGCAGCATCCAGATACAGGACCATGAAGACCTCCTGTTCCAGTCCCCGCATGGCATGCACCAAATATTCGGCCACGTCTCCCGAAGAGCGGATGTACTTCTTGCCGATGATCCGCTGTTTCAGGTAGCGCCTGGCCACTCCCTGGACAAAGCGCAGGGCGACCAGATTCTTGGGGCCGATCCCCCGGATCTCCTGAAGCCTGTTCTCCGGCGCATCCAATACGGCGGGAAGCGAACCGAACCGTTTCAGCGCCTGCCGGGCCGTCTCCTTGCAATCTGTCCGGGGAGTGCCAAAGGTGAGCAGCATCTCGATGACCTCGGCATCGGTGAACGATTCTATTCCCTGCTGGAGAAACTTGTCCCGCAGACGCTGCCGATGGCCGAGGCCCTTTTTCTGCCAGTCTTTCTTCTCCAAACCCTACTGCCGATTTCCGGCAAGTCGTCACGCACCCTGCCTTTGCACAGTCGCGGATCCACATGGCAGGCTATAACGAACATACCACGCCTGCACATATCCAGGGCACCCGTGCCAACTTGCACGCACGTTATAACTCGATGAAATCAACCAGCCATGAATCCTGTGAGCAGGTACGATGCGCGGCCGCCTGTCCCGCTTCCTCCCTGCTGTCCGGCCGGAAGGATCAGTCGCCACCCAGTTCCTGCCGGAACAACTTGTTGGCCAGCTGGGGGTTTGCCTTTCCCCTGGTCTTCTGCATGAGCTGGCCGACGAAAAAGCCGATGACCTTGGTCTTTCCGTCCCGGTACTGCTGGGCCTGGGCCGGATTGGCAGCGATTATCTCCTGAATCAGGGCGATCAGCTCGCCCTCGTCGCTCATCTGGACCAGCCCCTTCTCCCTGACGATCTGCTCCGGGTCGGCTCCGGCGTCGAGCATCTCGGCAAAGACGGTCTTGGCGATCTTGCCGGAAATGGTCCCCTCTTCCACCATGGTCAGCAACCGGGCCAGGGCAACCGGGGTCACCGGACAGGAACCGATGGTTTCCGGCCCATATTCGCGGAGTAATTCTGTACCGATGAAGTTGCTCAGTTTCTTGGCCTGCGGGTATTCTGCCAGGGCTGCCTCAAAAAAATCGGCCAGCTCCCGGGACGCGGTCAGGATGCCGGCATCGTATCCGGGCAGTCCCAACTCCTCCACGAACCGACGACGACGCTGATCGGGCAGTTCGGGCTGGCGGCTGCGCACCGCCTCGATCCACTCCCCGTCGATCACCACCGGGACCAGGTCAGGGTCTGGAAAGTAGCGGTAATCGTGGGCCTCCTCCTTGCCCCGCATGGGCTCGGTGCACCCCCGGTCCGGATTCCAGAGCAGGGTCTGCTGCACCACTATGCCCCCATCCAGGAGGATGTCCCGCTGGCGCCGCTGCTCGTATTCAAGGGCCAGCTGCACGTTACGGAAAGAGTTCATGTTTTTCAGCTCGGTCCGGATTCCGAACTCCTCGCTGCCCTTCGGCCGCAAGGAAATGTTGGCGTCACAGCGAAAACTGCCCTCCTGCATGTTGCCGTCGCAGATATCGAGGTAACGGACAATGGCATGCAATTTCCGGAGATAAGCGGCCGCCTCTTCCGGCGAACGGATGTCCGGTTCACTGACGATTTCCAGCAGTGGCGTGCCGGTGCGGTTCAGGTCCACATAACTGAAAGGTTCCATGTCGTCGTGGACCAGCTTGCCGGCATCCTCCTCCATGTGGATACGGGTGAGGCCGATGGTCTTTTTCCGGCCATCCACCTCGATCTCGATCCTGCCGTGCTCGGCTATGGGCAGCTCGAACTGGGATATCTGGTAGCCCTTGGGCAGATCGGGATAAAAGTAATTCTTTCTGGCAAACCGGTTTTCCCGGTTGATCACCGATTCGGTGGCCAGGGCCAATTTGATCGCAAACTCCACCACCTGCCTGTTCAGCACCGGCAGCACACCCGGCATACCCAGGCAGACAGGACAGGTATGGGTATTGGGCGGGGCACCAAATCTGGTGGAGCAACCGCAGAAAATCTTGCTCTTGGTTTTCAGCTGGGCATGGACTTCCAGCCCGATGACGGTTTCAAATTCCATGGTTCACAAACGGTTATGAGGAGAGGTACTGCCTGAGGCCGGCCTCGGTCCACTTCCGGATCCTGAGCAGCTCCTCGGGCCACTGGGCCGAGGTCCGTACCGAGATGAACATCCTGAACAGATCATCGATCAGGCCGGTGAGTTCCTCGAATAGCATGATCCGCTCCAGGATCCGTCCTTCCAGGCTGTCCGGATCATCCTGTTCGTCACGGCCAGCCACGGTTTTCGGCAGCCGGACATTACGGAACTCGAGGGTGGCGGCGGTCAGGGTGACATTGAACTCATGCTCGCCGCGGGCGATACGGATGCGGGCCTGTTCCGGTTTTTTCCCCAGACCCAGGCCGGCCCTGGCCTCGCGCAGCTCGGTCTGCAGGCCACGGCAGATCACCTTTTCCGACGCCTGTCCCTCGCCGAACTCGAGCAGCATATGTTTTTCAAAAACCACTTCGATATCACCGAGTTCCGGCACCTCGACAGTCCCGCCACGCTCCTCGGCCTTGAACCACAGCCAGGCAAGGAACTCTTGCCCGATGAATCCTTTTTCCTGAATTATGTCGACAAGGTCCATCTCTTCCTATCCATTCGGCTAGATCAAAATGGCCGGTCGCAGTTCGTCCAGGCGGAGGGCATCTTCCCGATCGAGCATCCGCTGCCCCATGTTCCAGGGGATCTGCAGCTGCAACGCCAGGCCAAAGGTCTCCTTGAACAGGTCCTCCAGAAGCACCAGGGCCTTGCGGCTGGTGGAAAAAAAGAGGAGGGTCGAATCGGCCAGGTTCCAGGCCAGATCATAGACGGCCGGCACAGGCGCGGATCTGCGGACCAGTTCCGCCCTGACCCGTTCCTTGATCTCCAAACGGGCCGAACGGCTCAGACGGGGAAGCTCTCTTTCCCGCTTGATCCGCTCCTCCTCCTTGGCCACGAACTTCTTCAGGACAGCGGGAGAGATCTTCCGCTCGTCCACCCGCATGGAAAGCACCACATAGTCTCCGGCCGCATAGGAGCTGTAGGCGAACTCGGCATCGAACATGTTGGCCACCGACACCCAGCCGATGGAGAATTCATCCAGGGTATCGTCGATATCCCGAAAGGAGTGGGCCGCCACCTGCTCGGCAACAAAATCCCAAAAGTTGTCGGGCAATGTGCCTTCAACCGTAAAGCGCATAAACGAGGCAGAACCTTTCAGCAGACCCATTTGAAAACGACCGTGTAATGATTTTCCGGGAAATTTTTCCAGTGCCGGTTTCCAGTCTTCTATAGCAGACCTGGGGAGCGGGAACAAGGACTTTAGCACCTGGCCTGTCAGTCCTTTTTTTGTTGACACCTGGACAAAAAAAGGGTACAGAAAACATCCCTGAAACACACGGGTCGTTAACTCAGCTGGTAGAGTATCTGCCTTTTAAGCAGAGAGTCGCAGGTTCGAGCCCTGCACGACCCACCAGGCAACCGAACATACGTCCCCATCGTCTAGTCAGGTCCAGGACACCGGCCTTTCACGCCGGCAACACCGGTTCAAATCCGGTTGGGGACGCCAGTTTCCATACGAGACGAGTTGGACAGCGCAACTTTTCTCAAGACAGGCAAAGCCGCCAGGAACGAAGCCTCGTTCCTGGCGGCTTTTTCATTCAACTGTGTCGCGTGATTGGTCTTCTTTGATCAGGATCCAGAGCTCAGCCCTGTGTGTTCCCTAAAGGATGCTGTACGGGTAGAGCTCTTCTCGCCGCCAGACGACCTCTTCCGGGACGCGCCAGCAGAAGGAGCATGATTCCAGGAAAAGCCGCCCACCAGACCGGACAGAAATCCGAGACCGGATCCGAAATGGATTGCCGGGAAACACGACCATATGAGTAACCACATCCTCACCCCCTCACCCCGGGCCTGCAGTGCGGCAGCAATGGCAGTCACAAGTGCATACCCCAGACTAACCATCGCCCAGCTCGTAAGAAACGGCCTCCAGAATATCCCCAGGAAAGGCAAGAGGATGAACGCCAGGCTGAACAAGGAGAGCAGCACACCGGCAAGAGGCCAGTACCCATGATGCTTGCGGGCCAGCCGGGCCCTGCCGTACCCATAGCGGAACAGCTGTCTGAACAAGGCCAGAAAATTTTTACGCGGAAAATATCCCACACTGAACTGCTCGGAATGGTAGGCACGGATTCCGGCCTGGTGTACCCGGAGGTTGAACTCCACATCCTCAGCCGCATCAAACTGTTCATCCACTCCTCCCAACCGCTGATACAGCTCCCGGGTATAGCCGCAGCCAGCACTCATGGGATTACACTCGGTCTCTGTCGAGGTATAGATGGCAGAGCCGACATTGTGGCCAATCGGGGAATGACGGGCACGGGAAACGGCCCTCTGGTAGCTGGTCACACCGTCGGTGATCTGGGGCTGCGGCCTGGAAATACACTGCTTCCCCGATCTGAACGTCTTGAGCACTTCGGAGAGCATATCCCTGGACAGGATACGGCAATGACCATCCACGAACAGGACATATTCGCCTCGGGCAGCTCTGACCCCCAGGTTGCGGGCCGCGCCGGACAGATAGCGCGGATTGTCCAGCAGGCGCAGGTTTACATACTTCTGCTGCAGCGCCTGGACGACTTCCCTGGTCCGATCTTCACTACGGCCATCCACTATCAGAATCTCATATTCTGCTGCGTCCAAGGACTGGCTTTCCAGCTGATAGATAATATCTGCAATGTGCTGCTCTTCGTTGCGGACCGGAACGATCACGGAAAGAGAAGGTGTATGGCTCTGCTCTCGTGGTGTTCTGGATTCCATGATACTCCCTCGAATAGTCTTTTTCCTGCCCTCCGGGAATACTCCTGGAGCGCAGCCGGTTCTGGAGATTGCCAATGGTGCTGCTGTGGGCGATAGCACATGGAATGCCAGAACAACAAAAAAGCTACCCATTAAGGGAAAAATTATTTAATTGTTTTAAAACCAAATGGTTAACAGGATGAAATCCTGGCTTGCCAGAACACGGGAAAACCAGGTTACTGTCCAATAAGGAAGAAATGGAGAGAAAGGAATAACGGTAACAGGATTGCAATGAAAAATAAGGAAGGGCCGGGAGATGGCCACTGAAAGAGGTCGGTTTTTTTCTTTCTAATCGACAAGATACACAGAATGATTCCCAACATCTTGATTACAATATCGTAAGCATGCATCCTGCCAAAATGTTCTCCAACACTGGAATGGACACGTACGTCGGCGCCTCCCCGTTTCTGGCCAGGCAACCGGTCTGTACCGTTACTCCCCAAGAGGGCAGAAACCGGTTCAGGCTCTCGGAAGCCTCATACATCCTTGTCGCCGGAGCTGACATACCAGGAGCAAGAGGCAGGCAGGGATGCCGCATCTCCCTGGGCAAAAAAAAGCTGAAACAGGGTCTCCTCCTGCCTGGGAGAAAAGCCTGCCCGGCGGAGGAGGGCTGCAACACGGTTGTGTGCATTGAGAACAAAACGGAGGGCCTCCATATCCGGTCTGGTCCGCATTTCCCGGATCACCAGCTTGAGCAGGGCGAGACAACTGGCCGGATCGATCGCCAGGATGTCGCAGATCGTGCAGACCGGCTCGGCTGAATCCGGTCGGCAGACCAGGTAACCGACCAGGTCATCGCCCCGATGGCAGGTATAGGTCAAAAACGACTCGGCAGCGTCCGGATGCTGCCCATATCTCCAGGCAAGGAAATCGGCCGTCATCTCCTTCATACAAAGTCCTTCCTTGCGATATCGTTCCCAGAACCGGTTGAATTCGTCCCCATATCCTGTCGTCCGGCGTAACGCGTAGCCGTTCAGGTTGATCCCGGCCAGGTGGATCCGGATCCAGGCCAGGTAGAACAGGCCGGCAAGCCGGGCAAGGGGCTGAACCGGGATCATGGCTGAAAACCGCTGCCATGGCCGAAGATAGAGAACATGGTGGACCAGGTCCTCCCCCTTCTGCCAGCCGTTTCGCTCCAGGACCTTCCTGGCCGGAACGTTGGGAATAACCAGCGCGCAATCGATACCCCTAGCCCGTATCTGGCTGTTGACGAACTGGAACAGCTCGTCGACGAGGCCAGTGCCACGGAACTCGGGAAGCAGGGAGATGTCGCCGATCACCAGGACCAGCCGACGCTGGGCGGCCACCAGGTAGGGCCGGAAGATGCCCCCGGCCATGCCCACGGGCCTTCCGTCAGCATACACCCAGAAGATCATCGGCTCTCTGCCGCTTTCCTGCCCCAGGTAGCGCCAGTCCAGGTAGGCACGGTCCCTCTGCCGGCTCCGGGTCTGGTTCCGCAGCCGCAGGACTTCTCTCTCGAAGCCGCGATACGGGGTAACGGTAAACCGTTTTTGCATGGTCAGACCAGGGAGGCGTACAGGCTCTCGTGAGCGCTGATCATCCGATCCAGGGTAAAGGATCTTTCCACGATTTGCCGCGAACGACACCCCATCGCCTTCCGCTCATCGGCATGGCGCGCCATGTGAACAATGGCATCGGTGAGTTTTTGCCTGTCACCAGGAGGAATGACAATGCCGTTATCACCGTTGCGGACGGCCTCGGCATTGCCCCCGACATCCGTGACGATGAGAGGCAGTCCCATGGCCATCTTCTCGATCACGGCATTGGAAAACCCCTCGTTGCTGCCCGGCACCAGGCAGGCCATATCAAAGACCTGCAGCCAGGGCCTGACGTCATCCGCCGGGCCGGCCAGAACCACCTGCTCGGCCAGCCTGCCCTGCCGGACCTCTTCCCGAAAACGGTCAAACAGCGGGCCTCCTCCGACGGCGACCAGCTTGAGTTCCGGAACCTGCTCCAGGGCCTTGGCAAAGGCGGCAAAAAGAAGATCATAATTCTTTTCGGGACGCATCCAGGCGACCGTGCCCAGGATCAGGTCGTCCGGTCCCAATCCCAGTTTCTGTCGGGCCTTCCTGCGAGCTGCAGAATCAAGGGGAACAAACCGCTCCAGATCCACTCCGTTGTATATGGTGACCAGCTTGTCGGCAGGCGCCTTTTCCCGTTCGCGAACCACCCTGCCCACACCATCCGCCACCACGATATACCTGGAGACGATGGGAGCGACCAGGCGGTGAAGAAAGAAATGCAGCCGGTTCTTCTGATCAGCCACATCCCGTTTGCTGGAGACAATGGCCCGCACCCCGGCCAGCCTGGCCACGGGTGCACCATACACGTCGGCCTTGTAGTGAAAGGTCTGCACCAGATCGATCCTCTCCCTGCGGATCAGCCGATACAACTCCACTGCCCTCCTCAGGGCATTGGGCGTATAATAGCGGCCGACAGGAATATGGACGAGGGGCACTCCCAGGGCCCTGATCTCGTCGGTGAGCCGGGTCCTGCCGGTATCAAAGGCCACCACCTGGCAGCTGAACCGTTTCCTGTCCAGCAGCTGGAGAAGGTAGAGCAGGTGCCGCTCCGTACCACCCATGCCGTATAGATAATCAATGATATACAAGATGTTTACCTGCTGTTTCATGCCTGCCGTGCCGGTGAGAGGTTGGGATGAGCGATGCTGATGGGTCAAGTTAGTGATAGGGTATTTTTCCGCCCGAGTCAACCGGTATCGGCGCATGGGTTCCGGTGTCCTTCCTGTGGGGCCCCGGTCCGGAGCAGGTCGGCCAATCCGGAAAAACGGCGGATACGTCGCTGCACCGCCCGCTCCAGCATTTCCTTTCTGCCGCAGAGAACAAGTCCATGCCGTGCCCTGGTGATGCCGGTATAGACCAGCTCCCGGGTAAGCAGGGGAACGTCCTCATCCGGCAGAACCAGAAGCACCCGGTCGAACTCGGATCCCTGGGCCTTGTGGACTGTGACGGCATAGCCGGTCTCGTGCTCCGGCAACCTGGCCGGAGAGAAGGGCCGCAGGGTCCCATCCCCGGAGTCGAACCAGGCCCGGAGCCGTCCTGACCGGTCCGGCCAGACAATGCCGTAATCCCCGTTATACAGCCGCAGTCCGTAGTGGTTTCGGCTGATCATGACCGGACGTCCCCGGTACCAGGGCTGGTCCCCGGGCACCAATCCGGCCCGGCTGAGGATCGATTCGGCGAACCGGTTTATGGCCGTCACCCCGGCCGGTCCCTGGCGCAAGGCACAGAGAATACGAAACCCTTCCAGCCGGGCCAGGGCCTCGCCAGGGGTCTCGGCCTGGAAGACCGGCCGAAATCCGTGCAGAATCTCTTCACCCAGCCGGTCGTCGTCCAGGCCTGGAACGATCTCCAGGTCGCTTCCTGTCGGCACACCCTGCCAGTGCCTGTCCCCTATGCTTCCCCGGTTCACCAGGGTGGCCAAGGTACCGATGGCGCTGTGCTCCGTGAACCGGTGACTCTGCTGCAACTGCACCACGCAGTCATCCACGGGCCGTTTCCTGCAGGCCGGTTGTCGACCGATGCCACAGAGAGGTTGCAGGGCGTGCAAAAGCTCACCTGACCAGCGGTTCTCGCTTCGGCCGCAGATATCTGCGAACAGACGGCCCGCCTCCACCGAGGCCAGCTGGTTCCGGTCACCCAGGAGGATCAGCCTGGCCTGTTCAGGCAGGGCCCGCACCAGAGCGGCCATCAGGGTGATATCTATCATGGAGGCTTCATCCACCACCAGCAGATCGAGATTCAGGAGGTTGTTCCGGTTTCGGCCAAAGGTGCCCCGATGAGGACGATAGCGAAGGAGCCTGTGCAGGGTGGCCGCCTGCTCCGGAATGTGGCGTCCCAGATCCCCGGGAAGTTTCTGTTTTGCCTGGCCGATGGACTCCGCCATCCGGGCGGCTGCCTTGCCGGTTGGCGCTGCCAGGCCGATCCGGAGAGCCGCTCCGTGGACACCCTGGACAAGGGCCAGAATCCTGGCAACGGTGTAGGTCTTGCCGGTTCCCGGCCCACCGGAAACAATCAGCAGCGGCTTGAGCAGGGAAAGGGCCACGGCGACCCGCTGCCAGTCGGGCTCTTGGTCCCGGGGGAAGAGGACGCGCAAGAGCTTGGCCGCCCGGGACACCCGCACCTGGTCCAGTACAAGCGCCCGCCTTTCAATGGCCCTTGCGACATCCTGCTCATACTGGAAATACCTGTACAGATAGAGCCGGTCGGCCTTGTCCAGGATCAAGGGGGTGCGCTCACCCGGTCGGCCGACCACTCCGGAGGCGAGAAGTTCCTGCCGCCAGGAATCCGGATCCGGCAGAGGTATCCCCCCATCCCCGACACTTCCGGCGAACTCTGCCGCGGCAGGCAGTGGCAGGCAGACATGCCCTTCGCCCACGGCCCTGCTCACCAGGGCCGCTGCCAGCATCACCGCCGGCCTGTCACCGCCAGCCAGCTCCTGGACGAACAGAGCGAGATGGTAATCCAGGGCACGCAGCCAGCCGGCCTGGACAAATCGGGCCAGGGTTTTTTCCATCAGTCCACTCCTCCCTGGCCGAAGCAGCGATCGAGCCCTGCCACCAGGTCCGGATCGGCCTTCCGGAAAAAGATGCCGTTATCCGTTCCCGCCTTCATTCCCCGAAGAAAAAGATACAGGATCCCTCCCAGATGATCTGCTGAGGAATAATGCCTGATCCTGCAGCCAAGATAGCGGTGGAGGGCCACGGTATAGATCAGATACTGGAGGTCGTAGCGATGTTCCCGCATGGCCCGGGCAAGCCCGGCCTGGTCATAGTCCCGTGCCGAGGGGCCCAGATAGTTGGACTTGTAGTCCACCACATAGTACCTGTCCTGCCAGGAAAAGACCAGATCGATGTACCCGGTCATCAGGCCGTTCAAGGTGCTCTCCCGACCGGCAAGAGGGGCAATATTGTATCGACGCAGGACTTCGTTGACCTGGTTCATGTCTGTCCGCTGCAGGGAAAAATAGAAGCCCATCTCCCTGACCTGGTCGTCTGGACCGAGATCGGCCAGGGAACAGCCGGGAATAAGCTCGGTGACACACACCTCACCAAGCCATTCCTGCACCGCTTCTTGCCAGGCCGGGTCCAGACCGGCACGGAGCAGCTCTTCCCTGATCAGTTCTGTGGCCTCGGACGATCCTGGCGAGGAAAAATCTAGCTGCTCCAGGATGGCATGCAGGCAGGTTCCGGCGGCCGGGCCGCGGTCAAAATGAAACCGGTCCGGTCGGCCGGCCTCTGGCGTCTGCTCCCTGTTGCCGGTCACCAGGGGGCTGCTCTCCTGCCCGGCAACCAGGTGCGAGTAGCTGCTGACCTGCCAGGAACGGTCGATCTGTCCCTGAAAGATCTTGACCTGCAGACCGTCCCGGGGTGACGGTCGGTCGGTTTGCTCCAGCCGGGATACGGCCGGTGGCCGGACCACAAACCGGACTATCCCTTCTCCCTGGTCCAGTGACCGGAGCGGTTCCACGGCCTTCTCCCCGGTAACCGGGGCGGCCCGGTCTTCCGACCGCCTGGCCAGAAGATAGGCCAGGCCGGTCTGTTCCACGCCCTTGACCGGTCCCCAGCAGAAGAAGACATTGTTTTTGGCGCGGGTGATACCCACGTAGAGCAAGCGGAGTTCCTCGGCCAGCTGCTCCTCCTCTGCCAGGGCTCGGGCCGCCCCATCAGGACGCAGATTGACCACCAGGGGACAGTTTTTTGCCTCGCGGTCATGGTAGACGAGGATATTGTTTTTTTTGTCCATGGAGCGGCCGTGCCAAAGAAAGGGGAGAAAAACCAAAGGGTATTCCAGCCCCTTGGCCTTGTGCAGGGTTACGATCCTGACCAGTTCCTGGTCATCCTCCAGCCGCAGGAGCTGGCTGTCCATGGTGTCACCGCTGATGGTGCGTTCCCGCCGCAGCCGACGGAGCAACCTTTCCATGCCTAAACGATGCGGTTCCTCTTCCTGGAGCAGTTCCACCAGGTGGATGAAGTTGGTCAGTTTTCTCTCTCCATCCGGCAAGGCCGAGAGCCGCTGAACCACCCCGTGGTTACGGAGGAGGACATGGAACATGGCGCCAAGCCCGCGCTCATGCCATGTTTTACGCAGTACTTCCAGATCATTACGCCACTGCTCCCACACCTGCTCCCGATCCAGCAACTCCGCGATGTCCCTCCCCTGGAGCCCGAACAGGCTGGTCGCCAATGCACGTCGTACCATCGCCTCATCTCCTGGAAAACAGAGAGCAGCCAGAACCTGCTCCAGCTCCCGGGCCTCCTCTGTCCTGAAAACCGACTCCTGGCCCGTATATACCGCCCCGACCCCGTAGGCGGTCAATGCCGCCCGGATACGCGCGGCCTCCTGATTGGTCCGGACGAGCACGGCGATGTCTGCCGCCCGCAGGGGCCGTTCCCCCAGCCTTGCCCGACCACGGGCAGCACCCTGCAGCAGCAGGACGATCTGGCGGCAGGTAGTTTCCACCGCCTCTTCACCAGCCTCTTCCTTGCCAAGGAGCTCCCCGGCAGGGCCCGAACCCTCTGTCGTCCCGAGCAGGAGAACGGTGAACGGGGCCTGAACCTGGCCGTCGATCCGCAGCACACCGTCATCATGACGCTGCGACGAGCGCACCGGCTGGTAGCCGATCCCCTCCCCGAGCACAAAGGCACCCCGAACAGAGAACAGCCTGTTCACTGCCTCGATCATCGGGGTCGAGGCCCGGTAATTGGTAGTCATGGTGTACCGGCTTGCGGGCGGTGTCTCTTCCCTGGCCCGGAGATAGGTGAAAATATCCGCACCCCGGAAGGCATAGATGGCCTGCTTGGGATCCCCGATGAGAAACAGTCCGCCGGCAGGCTGTTTTCCGTAAATGGCCTGAAAGATGCGGTACTGGACAGGATCGGTATCCTGAAATTCATCCACAAGAGCATAGGGAAACCGGCTTCTGACCAAACGGCCCAGCCGATCTCCCTGGGGGCCGGAGAGAGCCTGGTCCAGGAAAACGAGCAGATCGTCAAAGGCCATCCACGCCTCTTCCTGTTTGCGCCTGCGGAGTTCCTCCAGCAGATAGGTACGGCCGGAAAGGAGCAGATCGATCCGTTTACCGGCCAGCCACTGCCCATTGACCGCCACCAGCCTGTCCATGAGGGAAAAGACCGGATTTCTGGGTAGCGCACCATTTTTTTTCAGATTTTCAGCCATCCAGGAGCTGGCCAGCCTGGAACAGCGCTGGGGAAGAACCCGGAGGTCTGGTGCGGAATTCACCAGTTGATCCATGTCCGCCAGGATGGGACCTAACTGATCCTGCCTGTAATTCTTCTCGCCCCTCCGCAGGCCGGAATCCGTGCAAAGAATCTTTTCCACCTGTTGCCGTTCCTGCGGCCAGAGCGTCTGCAACCTGGCATGGATGGCTTCCTGCTCTTCCTGCAGACGGGCCAGCTCTGCCTTGTCCACCCGGGGTACAAAGGTGGCCTCGGGCCAGCGGGCAAGCTGTTCGACCTCCCGGTACAGTGCAGCTGGGTCTTTCCACTCGCCGATGACCCAGCACGCCTCCTCCGGTCCTGCACGATAGAACCGGAGCCGCCAGAAATCCTCCATGATCTGCAGACGCAGTGCTGTCTCTCCGGGAAGAAACTCCAGCTCGTAGGCCACTGCGGACTCGAAGGCATGATCCTGGAGCATCCGCTGGCAGAAACCGTGAATAGTGTAGATGGCCGCCTCGTCCAGACGGAGCATGGCATCGGCAAGCAACTGTTCACACCGATCCGATCCACCCGCCCGGCTGAGCACCTCGAGAAGAAAGGGATCTGCCTGTGTCCTGCCCGTCCTCCTCCTGAGCAGACCCAACCCTTCCCTGATCCTGGATCGGATCCTGGCACGCAGTTCTTCGGTGGCGGCCCGGGTGAAGGTCAGCACCAGGATCCGGTCCACCGGTACCGCCTCTTCCAGAAGGAGTCGCAGGTAAAGCAAGACGATGGTATAGGTCTTGCCCGTTCCGGCACTGGCCTCGATGAGCTGACGGCCGTGGAGTGGCACGGTCAGAGGGTCAAGCGGCTGCATCTTCTTCCCTGATATGCCTCAGCAGTGGTTCGAAAAGACGGGCCAGCGCAACAAACTGGTCATCCAGAGGCTCCTGCCCGCGGAGAGCAAGGCGGTAGGCCTCATCATTACCCTCTGCCCGGCTATAGCCATTCCTTCCAGACCAGGAGGCAGCGATCCTCCGACGGGTTTTCTCCGTCCTGGCGGTAATCCACTTGTAGCTGGTGACCGGGTAGAAATGAAGCGGACTGCGCAGCCCCTCTCGGTACAGATGCAGCAGCCTTTCCAGTTCCGGAACCGGATCCGCAACCGGCTCGAGCCGGATCAACCGCTTCTTGCCGAGGTGCATGCTGACCGGCTCCACCCCTTCCGGCCGGACGATCTGCAGCACCAGGTGATGGACCCAGAGCAGAAAGCGGTCCCGGCCGTTGACTTTGGCCAGCCTCATGGTAATGCGACCGCAAGAATAAAGCGAATCCAGACGGCCACAGAGCCGGAACGGTCCCCGCTGCCAGTCCACCTCCACCGGCTTCCTCTTCTCAGCTGCGAGGGAACCGAACCGGCTGCGAAACCGGTCCAGTTCTGTAGCCATCCGCGCCTGGACATTGGTTCCGAACGGTCCGTGGGGCAGTATTCCGGTCTGCTGCAGCCAGGCAAGATAGTCCCCATGATCCGTGCCCTCCTGAGTCTGTGAGAAGGTACGACTGGCGAGCAAATACTCTTCCAGGAGACTCAGGGAAAAGGGTTCGCTTTCTGCCGGCGGCTCGGCCGTATCACCTGTCTGGATCCCAAGCCGCTCCCGCAGGAAGAACCGGACCGGATGAGACCAGAACCGGACAAACTGCTCCAGGTCGACGGCAAGCTCCGGATCGGCGGAGTCGGCCAGGGGGATGGAGAGAAAAACCGGCTGTTCCCGATTCGTCCCCCTGGATCTGGGCAGCCAGCGGTCATCGTAGGAGACCGGCCCTGTGGGGGGGCCATAGCAACGGACACTGAAGGGCTGCAGGGGATACTCGTAGGTCAGCATCCTGCTGGCCCTTGCGGAAGCCCCGTACGCCTGGTCGATATAATCACGAAGCTCATCCACCACCACGGAAGCTGGCAGTTCTCGGTTGTCCTGCTGGTCTCTGCCCTGCCAGGAGATATAGAGTACATCCCTGGCAGAGAGCAGGGCCTCCAGAAACAGGTAGCGGTCGTCGTCACGCCGGCTGCGATCCCCCGGGCGGGGGTCCAGGGCCATGAAGTCATAGGCCAGCGGTCTGTCGATCCTGGGAAAATCCGTATCATTCATGCCCAGCAGGCAGATAACCCGAAAGGGCAGGGAGCGCATGGGCACCATGTTGCAAAATGTCACCCGGCCGGTGAGAAAGGCACGGCTCGCTGAAGAGGCGGTCAGCCGGGAACAGAGGAGCGCCCGAACCACCTTTCTGGAAACCGGCTTCCGGTACCCGGCCCGGGCACACTGGTCGGCAAAGCCAAAAATTTCCTCGCGGAGAACCTGCAGGGCCTCCTCTTCGTCCTCTGATCCAGGAAGAAAAAAACTATCCAGCAGATGGAACAGAATCTCCTGCCACCGGCCAGGCAGATGCGGCCGACCGAGTTCCACGTCCAGGGACTCCAACTGTCCCACGAACTCTGCCAGTCCTCCCAGCCAGGAGGGATCCCCCTCCTCCACCCCGGTACAGGGTGCCAGTCCCTGGAAAACGAACATTTCTTCGCCCCCCACCGCATAGCCCAACAGCAGGCGGCGCAGGCCATGTTTCCAGGTGTACATCTCGCCCATATCTATTCCCAGCCGCTGCCGCTGGGCACCATCCAGCCCCCAGCGGATTCCCGCCTCGTCCAGACGGGACCGGATGGTCTCCAGATCCTCCCTGGTCAGGACAAAACGGTTCCGGACCCCATCTGTCTCCAGAAGATCCAGAACGTCCGGAGCCGTGTATCGGCTAGACGGCAGGGCAAGCAGGAAAAGAAAGGCGCTGACGATGGGATGCTCTCCAGCCGCCGGCAGGTCAGCCATGCTCCAAGGTATTTGAAGCTGTTCATCGGCAGTGCCGAAAACTGCCTGCACCGCGGCCCTGTACCTGGTAATGTCCGGAGCCATGACCAGGACATCCCCGGGGCGCAACCCGGGCAGGTCGGTAAAGAGATCCAGAAGCCGGTCATGGAGGACCTGGATCTCCCGAAGGGGAGAGTGACAGATATGAAACTGCACCGACCGGTCCGGCACCAGGGACGCCGGCTCAGCACCTGGAGCGCTCCGGTCCCTGAGGTCCAGGATATCCCGCTGGATCGAGGCCAGCAGCGAACTTTCCTCCGGGTCCGCGTACAGGTCCTCCTCCCACCAGTCATAGGCCATGAGCATGGAAAAAAATTCCTGACCTACGCGGCCCAGCGAACTGAGCAGGGGATGCCCCTGTTCAAGATACTCCTGTCCGTCTTCCTGTTTTTTGCCCGAGGCCCGTCGCCTGGCAAGGGCCTTGGCCGGCACCAGGTCACCCCAGAACTGCCGACAGGGGTTCAGGTGAAAGAGATGCACGTCCACCACCTGGCCAATGGTGGCCAGCACCTCCAGATAGACAGGCGGCAGACTGTTGAGTCCGAAGAGGAAGACCCGGGGCGGCAGCTTTGCTGCCTTCAGTCCCTGATTTGCACCCAGGGCGAGAAAGTCCAGGCTCAGTCGGGCCCGATGGCCTGCCGGTCCCTCGGCAAGTCGTCGCCAGAGTACGGCCTGCCATTCGGACCTCCTGCCCTTTTCCCAGTCAATCAGCATATCCGGCCTGTACACCAGGTACTTGTCAAACAGTCCCGCCACCCGATCTGCCAGCTGATAGAGTCGATATCCATCAGGATCATTGTCCAGGTAGACACGCAGGTCGGCGAACCGTTTCTCGCGGGCGATTTCCGGCAGCAGGTCAGCAATCCGCCAGATCAGCACCGCTCGGCTGAACAAGGTCTGATCCGGAAGTTCGTCCAGTTGGCTGTTAAACAGCTCCCAGACAAAACGGGCCGGCAGGGGAAAAGACAGGTTTGCACTGACCCCATTGTGCGTGGCGATCTGCTGGGCAAGCCAGCGCGCCATGCCGGGATTGTGAGCCACGATGATCTCCGGCCGGAGCGGCCTTCCGCCTGCAGGGACCACAATGATCCGGCAGAGCCGTTCCAGGAGTCGTTCAAGCCGGTTGGAATGATAGAGGTGAAGCACGATCTGGCAATGGTCGCAATATCCTGAAACTCGGTGAAATTCTGTTTGATCTCGAGATAACCCTTTCGACAGTTTCCCTCACTATACCGGATTTTTTCCTGTTAGCCAAAGACCGCCGGGCAGCGATAGGCGAAAAAAAATCAGACAAAGTTTTTGTAAAATATTGAGTTTTGTTATACTTGAAAAGAGGAGACTGTCAGGGAAATGCCTTGTCTTACTCGGCAGCCACCATCCGTCTGCCCTGTACACAGATTCAGGAGGACTTTTCATTGCGATTATCTGCCCCGATGTCCGATCCACCAGTTTTCTCCTGCCCCGGACCCGAACCCCGCAGATCGAGAGTTCACTCCCGATCTCCCCGAGGCACAGCCGAGCAGCGGTGCCTTTCATGACAGTGCGGCAAGCTCGCGGCCAGTTCTTATCCACGCTGTTTTCCGGACATACAGGAAGTACCGGGTAGGCAGCAGGCCTAGAAGACCATGAATCGATCAGGTATCCAGCGCATAGCCATCGTCATCGGTACTGTCATCTGCCTGGCCGGTCTGTTCTATCTGCCGTACAGGTCGGTCAAGAACAAGACCATCGATGCCTTCAACAAAGAGCAGATGATCCTGGCCAACCAGGCGATCAAGGGCATCCATACCTTTTTCGATACCTACACCCGGGCACTGGAATATTTTTCCAACCAGCCGTCCATCATCAGCTTCGACTCCAGCGGCAGACTGCTGATGGAGGATTTCTACAGTATCCACAAGTCGGAAATCAAGGCGATCATCCGGATGGATGCCACCGGCTCCATGATCCACTCGGTTCCGGGTCCCGGAAAACTGGGCAATCCCGAGACTGCGCTTGAGCCCCACAACCATCTGATCATGATGGAACAGAAACCCCAGGTCAGTGACGTGTTTGTCCTCCGTGACAATGACTCCTGTATCGCCTACAGCTATCCCATCTTCAAGGATGAGCGGTATGCCGGGGCTGTCACCTTCCTGATCCCCCTGGCCCAGCTCGTCAAGAACTACGTCGCCTCCATCCGCATCGGTGAAGGGGGGTATGCCATGCTGATAAGCAAAACAGGTGACGCCCTTTACTGTCCGTTCTACCTGCCGGAAAAGGCCGGTGGTGCAGATGGCTCGGGAACCTTGCAGGCATCCTACCTGCAACTGCCCATCATCAAGAAGATGATGGCCGGCGAGCAGGGAGCGACGACCTTTACCATCGAGGAGACCGTCAACAGAAAAAAAGTCACTGTAACCCGGCACGCCGTGTATGCGCCAGTGGATCTGCCGGGCGACAATTACTGGTCCATTGCCGTGGCCACCCCGGAAAGTCAGGTGCTGGCCACCATGGAGAGTTTCCGGAACCAGTGGCTCCTGGTCACCTCGGTGGCCATCTTCACCGTCCTCCTCCTCAGCTATATCCTGACCAGGACCCTGGCCACCAATGCAGAAGAGAAAAAACGGCGTCTGGTTGAGGAGCAGATGGTCAAGCTGCTTGATTTCGCGCCCATGGGGATCATTGTTTACAATCGGGACGGGATCATCACCTACGTGAACAGAGCAGTACTCGATATCATCGAAGGCATCAGCCGGAAGGAGATCCTCGGCAGATCACAGGTGGAGTTCATCCACCCGGATTACAAGGAACTGGTCGGCAGACGGTTTCAGGACTGGCTGAAGGGGGGAGCCAACGCTCCGGTGACCGTCAAGGTGGTTTCCCCCACGGGAACCATCAAGGACGTGGAACTCGATTCCACGCCTTTCACCTTTTCCGGACAGGCCGGGCTGCTGACCACTCTGCGGGACGTTACCGAGCAACGCAAGGCCGAGGAAACCCAGCGTCGCCTGGTCACCGCCATCGAACAGGCCAGGGAATCCATCGTTATCACGGATCACCGGGGAACCATCGAATATGTAAATCCTGCCTTCACCGACATCACCGGATACAGCAGGGAGGAGGTCATCGGCCAGAATCCCCGGATCCTGAAGAGCGGGGAACACCCGGACGAGTACTATAAAAAAATGTGGCAATGCATCACGTCCGGAGGAGTCTGGCAGGACCGGATCGTCAACAGGCGCAAGGACGGCTCCCTGTTCACCGAGCTCTCGACCATCTCCCCGGTCCGGGACGTTCTGGGCAAGATCACCCATTTTGTTGCCGTGAAACGGGACATCACCCATGAAGTGGAATTGGAAAGCCAGTTACGGCAGGCCCAGAAGATGGAAGCCATCGGCACCTTGGCTGGAGGCATTGCCCACGATTTCAACAATATTCTTGGTGCCATCATCGGCTTCACCGATATGGCCCTCCTGCAGACCAATCCCAGTGACCCGGTCTATGAAAACCTGACTCTGATCCGGCAGGGAGGCAAACGGGCCGCAGACCTGGTCCAGCAGATCCTGACCTTCAGTCGCCGCTCCACCACGGAGAAGCAACCGGTCCTGGTCCTGCCGCTCATCAGGGAGAGCCTGAAGCTGCTCAGGGCCTCGCTTCCCTCGACCATTGAAATCCGGCAGCAGATCTCGGCAGGCAACGGTATCAAGATACTTGCCGATCCGGTTCAGATCCAGCAGATCGTCATGAACCTGTGCACAAATGCCTTTCACGCCATGCAACCGCAAGGCGGCGTCTTGACCATCAGGCTGGAGCACCTGGAAGAAGAGTTGTGCCAGCAATATATCCCCAGCATGCGGGGTAAGTGCCTCCGGTTGACCATTGCGGATACGGGCCATGGCATCAAGCCTGAAATTCTGGAACGGATCTTTGATCCCTTCTTCACCACCAAGGAACCTGGAGAAGGCACGGGCATGGGACTCAGCGTGGTGCACGGCGTGGTCTGCGACCTGGGAGGAAAGATCTCCGTGGAATCGACCATCGGGGAAGGGACCTCGTTCACCGTCATCCTGCCCACCACGGAAGACCTGGGCGACCAGGAGACCGCTGTCGACCAGCAGCCATTGCCCGAGGGCAAGGAGCATATCCTGATAGTGGACGATGAACCGGACATCCTGACCACCTACAGCGGTATGTTGAGTTACCTGGGCTACCAGATCACTACCTCGAGCATGCCGGACGAGGCCCTGGATCTGATCAGACAGCAGCCGGACCTCTTCGACCTGGTCATCAGCGACCACACCATGCCGGACATGACCGGACTCAGCCTTATCGGCAAAATCAGAGAGGTGAATCCCTCCATGCCGGTCATTCTTTCCACGGGTTATTCAGAGCAGCTCGACCAACGGGAGGTGATCCAGACCGGCATCAATCAGATGATGCGCAAGCCAGTGGATTTCCGCTCTCTCGCCTTTACGGTACGTTCTGTCCTGGATAGCCACTCAAGAAAACAGAAAACCGATTCAGCCTCACCGCAGGCCCAGGAAACGGAACAGGCCTGACAGGCGGGCTGGCGAGACATCATCTCCTGATGTAGCCCCACTCCAGCAGACGTCCGTAGGCATAACGAGCCTCCTTTCCCTGCCGAACCCTGCGGAGAAACAGGATATACTGGTGGGCCGCCTCCTCCCGATGTTGCAACTTTTCCATGGCTAAGCCCCGATAGAAAAGCACCATGGGGTTGCCGGCAAGCAGGTGGTCGTAGCTGTCCAGATGTTCCAGGGCCTCCTGGAACCGGTTACTTCTGACCAGGGCCATGGCTGCCACCAGATGGGCCTGGGCCTCTCCTGGATAGACATCCACTGCATGCAGGGCGTATCTGGCGGCCTCCCGGAACCGCTTCTCCATCAGGCGGAAACGGGCCATCATGACCAGTGCGGCATAATCATCGGCACCGGAACGCAAGGCCTGCTGCAAGTTTTCCTCCACAGCATGGTACTTCTTTTCACCCAGGCTCTTGAGGGCATTCTGCAGTGCCGCCACCACGCCTTGCTGACTGCGAAGACGGGCGGTCCGGTCCATGAACCGTTCCCTGCCAATCCTGCCGGACTCCATACGGGCATACCGGCCTCGGGCAAGACTGCGGGCTGTCTCCAGCCGTTCCTCACTCATGGGATGGGTGGAAAACATCACCTCGATGGCACTGGGACGGCTCCTGCCATTACGCAGCAGGACCTGCATCAGGTCCACCATGCCCTGGGGTGAGTAGCCGGCCCTGGTCATGTATTCCATGCCCAGCCTGTCCGCCTCCCGCTCGTTGTCCCGACTGTAATGGGCCAGCAGCAGACCTGCTCCGAGTCCACCGAAATTCTGGAGAAGCGTCGCAGCGCCGTCGTAGCCGGCCGCGCTGCCGGCAAGAGAAAGACCGGCGAGCAGGGCCGAGGCCAGGGTGCCCTTGAAGGCCTGTTCGGCTGCATGACGGGCATTGACATGGCCGATTTCGTGACCAAGCAGGGCCGCCAGTTGGGCCTCGTTTTCCAGCTCCAGCAAAATCCCCCTGGTGGCAGCGATGGAACCGCCAGGAAAGGCATAGGCATTGATGTAGGCGGCATTCACCACCCGGAAGGAGTAGGGCATTTTCGGCCTGTGGGACCGATGGGCCATCCCGAGCCCAACCTCGTTCACATAGGCATTGAGCTCCGCATCCTGCACCTGGCCGTAATCGGAGGAAAACTGGTACGGTGACCGGCTCCGGTCCAGCCGGATCTCGTCTGCTTCGGACATGCCGACAAAGGTGTTCTCGCCTGTCACCGGATCCTTGGCGCATCCGGTAAGCATACCGCTCCAGGCGGCCAGAGACAGCGAGCCTGCGAACCAGTGGAGCAAGGTCCGCCGGTCCAGAACCGGATCCCTGTTACATCGTGTCATGCTCAATCCTCGCGATAACCTTGACCAGCAAATCATAAACCGCCTGATAGATGCCGGGCTCACTGCTGGCCCTGGGCCCAGCCACATTGAGTACCCGGACATCATGTTCACGGAGCCACCGGACAACCAGATCCACGGCCTGTTCCCTTTCCAGGACCTCGAAGTCGATGTGCAGGCAGGGGCGATCATGGCGGATTGCCAAGGCCTCGGTTAAGGCCGAGCCGCCGGTCAGCACCCCAAACGAAAGAATCAGGGTGGCCTCGGCAGCCTTGACATTCTGCTCAGTCCTGTCCCGGTATCTGGCCGAAGGCAACTCCCTCAACCTGTACCTTGCCGGCAAAGGACCTGCCTCTGTCAGCCTGCCCCTGGGCAGGTAGCCACCGTGCTCCACTCCCGAGTCGATGGCTGCGTCCAGGGCTGCCCGGTCAGCCCCGGTCTGGCCGCCGGATATGATTTTCAGTCTCACGCCGGGCCCTCCTGTTTCTCTTTCCTGTCCTTTCCGATCAGCGACGACCGGAGCTTCACTGTCCATCCTGCTGTCCGGAACTGTGGCGCAGCACCTGAACCGCTTCGGCCATGCCGATCCTGGAATCCCTGTTGACATCCGCACCGGGAACAATTGGTTCGGATGGATCCTGACCGGTCATCACCTGCTGGCTCAAAACACTATCCAGCAGGGTCACCCTGTGGTCATTGTTCAGGTCTTCGGGCAACCGGCCAGTCTCTTCGCTGACCATCACCTCCTGCCAGACCATCTTGCCTCGGGAATCGCTGACAACCACACTGACCGGATACTCGCCTGGCCTGCCAAAGCTGTGCGTGACCGTAGCACCGGCCTGCAGACGAGTTCCATCACCAAAATCCCAGGAATAGACATAGGGTTCCTGTCCGCCTGTAGCCGTCACCCGGAAGGTGAAGGGATTCCTGCTCCCCGTGACCCTGATCTCTGACAGGCTCATCGGCTGAATCGATGGCAAGGTAATATCTGCCGGCCAGTCAGCAACCTGCATACGTGTATACACCTCCAGCTCGGAGATGCCCATCCCTTTTCCCTCCCTTGGAGTAAAGACAAAACGGACCATCCGGCCGCTCTGTCTTGGGAAGGCCAGCGGAAAGCAGTAGGCCTGCCGGCCTCCAGCCGGCAGGCCGGCCAGATCCAGATGGTCGTCATATTCGGTTGGCTCATAATCTCCCGGGGGCTGCCAAAGGTCGTCATGATAGACCGAACCGACCGAACTCCATGTCGTGCCATCTGCGGAAAGCAAAACATCAACCCTGGCCGGATGATTGTAGTTCATGTTCGGTTGATGCGTACAGATGCGCACACCCTCGAGATCCTGCGGCCCGCCGAGATCCACGTCCACAGCCAGCCTGGACTCTTCAACGGTTCCGAGCCAGTCCCAACCGGCCGTGGAAGAGGCCACGAAGACAGATGCGAAATACCCAGTAGGCGGAACGACCTTGCCGTTTGTCAGCTCTGCTCCATCACTGTCCGGTTCGGACGGACAGGAAGGACGGCTCACCGTGTATCCCTTTCCCCTGGCCACGTTATCCGCCCAGGACCAGAGATACCGCACCTTTGCCTTTTCCTTGTCCGCACCCCTGTCTTGGCCGTCGGAATAGCCGTAGACAACATCGCTACCTTCGGGCCCCTCTCCCTTGAGATTGATCCGCACCCATTTCATGGTAGGATCTCGGTAGCCGTCCACATTGATGGTCCACTCTTGCTCCGAAGCGGTTACCAGTTGGGTATGACGGCGCTCAACATCACCATCCTTTCTGTGCTCCAGCCAGCAATAGGTCACCTCGATGGGAGAGAAACGTGCTGAACGGGGCTTGTGTCGAACATCAAAAACGATATCATGCAGACCGGGAGAAAAGTAGTCCGGTGTATGATCGGGCCGGCTGCAGGCCATTTTTACCCATGCCTGCCGTGTACCGGCTGGAATCTCGTCAACCTCCTGTACCACCTCGAGATCTGCCGGTGGAGCGGGATCGTTTTTCCGAAAATATTCCTGAAAATGACTGCCGTTCCAGGAGGTGCTCAGGGACACCAGACTGTCCACGGTCTTGCTGCAGACCGTTGCATAGACTGTCATACCAACGATATCGGTGGGCGCGGTGATCTTCCAGCTCACGTGCCCTTCCACGCCGTTAGCTGCCGGTCGCAATACAGCCTTGTACAGGGCATCCTGGCTGTCGGTTGAGCAGAAGATGCCAAAATAATCTTCTGCTGTGTCCTTATACTTTTCCGAATGCAACGTCGGCCAGAGTACAATGCTCTCACTCTGCTCACCCAGCCGTAGCTGGACTCTATTCGTTCCCAGGGTCAGGGCCGGCAGGGCCATCCGGTTCACCTGGGTGATGGTATGAAAAGAGATGGAGTCCAATCCGGCATCGGTGTTCCTGTTGCCGGCAAGCAGATAGACTTTCACCAGTACCTCGGTATGCCCAGCGACTTCCTGCCGCAGATGGATCGCAAAGGATTCCTCTCCCAGAGCATTGCCCGTCCAGACAGGCTGCCAGTTGATACCGTTGTCGTCGGAAACCTCCAGACGAACGATATCCGCCTCAGTGGTTCTTCTGGCTGTACCCTGGATATCCATGGAGGTAATGACATTGGCTGCACTGATCTTGAAAATCACATATGCTGCTGATGCAGAAACGGCAGGATGAAGTTTTGGCCCCTGTTCTCCGCTTTCCGGCTCGGCCATTCCTTGGGCCTCATGGATCACCTCCTGATACTCCCTGCCTGTCAGCGGTGGTGTGAAAAACCACTCTCCATTGCCGCGGCAGAGATTGCAGATGGTCTGCGAAGGATTGTCAGGTGTTTCCGAGGCAGCCGGCCGGAAATAGTCTCCGCTGGGAGGGAAGTCCATCAGCATTCTCCAGTACCTGGTGTAATATTCTCCCGGCCGCAGATTGAGAATATAGCGCCGGCCCCAGCGGATACCGCGGGTAATCGCACTGGGCGGGCTGACCGCGTTGGCATAGGAGGAGGCACCGTTCTCCAGGCTGCGGCCATGGCCGATGGGGTTGTCTGCTGCATACCGGTAGCCGTCCGGACCGGGATGGGTAGCACACTGCCAGGCAGGATGATAATAATAGTAGTGATACTGCTCAATCGGCATGCCTTCGGGACAGTCTGCGGGATTGGAGTTGATTTCCTGCGCCCCTGCCACCACTCCGTCATGACGGTAGCAGAATATGGACATGGACGAGTCAAAGAGATGGAATCCGTTGTCATAAAAAATCTCGGAAACCGTGTGATCGGTGAGCTCCCGCTTGAACCCATCGAAATCCGGCGAGGCAAGGCCCCACGTTCCGGCCAGATGGGCGGCCGTGGCGTTCAGCGAGGAGGCTCCGGAACAGTTCATGATGCCATAACTGTTGATATTGTGCATCATATCAAAGACCCACTTGCCGTCTTCCGCAAGATTGGCGACCTGTCTTCGCAACCGCCTGGTCCAGCGCCAGATGGCAATGGCCTTGTCCTGATCAGTGGACCAGCTGGAAAGGATCGAGTCCAGATAGGATCGGGCATCGGTGGTGTCGGGCACGTTATCAGTGACCAGGGAGATATTGTAGACGGCCGATCCCGCCTGCAGCGGCATACACGTCACAAGAAAGAGCCAACAAACAATACACTTCCAACATTGACCAGGCTTCATGATTCCCTCGGCTCCCAACACAGTATTTCTTTCAGACAGCAAGCAGAACCGCCTGCCTGTATGATCTGACTCCGGCCGTCATGGCCGGCAGGAGGCAGACGATACCGTCCTGTCTGCCATCACCCAATCGTAATTCCTTTACTGCAGCTCCTCCCAGGGGCAGAAAGATGGTTTGCTTGAAGAACTCCTCTCTGTCCGTATAGGAGTAGAGTCCTGCCATATTTTGCGGCAGCTGTAACCGAAGCCGCCGGCGAACCTTGTTCAACTCCGGCCCATCCAGCTCCGGCGGCAGGAAACGATACCCACAGCGTAACCAATCAAATCGTAACAGATCAAGAACTAAATCCCTGTCTGAGCGTGATTGAACGATTTTTACCAGCAACCGGTTCAACAAGGCATGGGTCGGGGCCTGACTGAAAAACCGCTCTGCCTGCGCCAGGTCAAGAAGACTGGTAAAAAAGGCAAAAGGCTCCTCCCCTGTGTTGCGGAGATACCGCCAGAATGAAGGAAAGAACCGGTTGTTGTGAAACAGTTCCACGCAGTTGCAGAAACCGTACAGATAGCGCAGGGTTCCATGATCCAGCCAGCGGGTGGCCAGGATCTCGTACGGGGGCTGGTCACAATGGATCAGCCCGAATTCCCTGCATCGTCCGGCCAGCCTGGTTCCGGGCAGGATTTTGAGCAAGCCCAGCTGAAGATGATGGGGCGCCAGGGCAAAGAGGCGGTTGAACGATGAACGAAAGGAGGCAGCGGTCTCAAAAGGCAGCCCCAGGATGAGATCGGCATGGATGTGGATCGTATCCAGTGAAACCAGGTAACGAACATGTTCTGCTGCCGCTTCCGGATCCATCTGCCGATCTACGGCCTGCAGTGCCTCCGGGGTAAAGCTCTGCAAACCGACCTCGAACTGGAAACGGCCGGCCGGAACGGTTTGCAGAAAATCGAGGAGCCAAGGCGGGAAACGGTCAGGGGCGACCTCGAAATGGAATCTGGTGCAGGTTGACAGCCCGGCGAGATAACGCCACAACTCCAGGGTCCGTTGGAGATCCGTGTTGAAAGTGCGATCGACGAACTTGACGATCTTCGGTTCTGCCTCCAGAATCAGGGCCAGCTCTCTGCGTACCTGTCCCATGTCCAGGTGACGCACCCCCCGGGTGATCGAGGAAAGGCAGTAGGCACAGGAAAATGGACAACCTCGGCTGGATTCGTAATAGACCTGCCTGTTGTGCAGGGCAGTGTCGAAATCTTGCTTCCGGTATGGCGAGGAAAAGGAAGGTCTTCCTTCGGCCCGATAGACCGGCCGGAGTTTTCCTGATACCAGGTCGTCGTAAAAAGATTCTCCGATGCCCTCGATCTCACCCTGCACCACGGTTGCCTTGGCAGGCAGCCCGGACAGCTCCGGCGCCTGGGGACCGCCGAGGATCAACGGCAGATCCGGCCGGACAGTGGCCAGATCGGAGACCAGACGCCGGACATAGGCATGGTTCCAGATATAGACGGAAAAGAACAGGGCATCTGTTTCTGAACCGGTCAGCTCGAGCAGAGTCCGGTAATAGGGATCGTTCAGAGTATACTGGCTGAGCCGTATCCGGCAGCCCGGCACATGGTGTTCCAGGGCCTGACGGAGGTAGAAAAGGGCCAGACAGGAATGGCTGTAGCGGCAGTTGACAGCGACGAGATGGTACACGAGAAGGAGGCCTGTCGACTCGGCCAGCGGATTCCAGGCGCAGGACAACAGGTCGCGGCACCACCGGTCGGGAACACCGGGATGCCGCACAGTCCGCTGGAGAATCGTTACATTTTGCTATCGTTTTCCCTTTATCTTTCTGATAGCGATATTGAGGCTTTTTTTCAAGAGATTGACCGCATGGTAGAGATGATCGATCTCGTCGTTGGACGCATCGGGCGGAGTGTAATCAAGCGGGGTGCCCAACCTGCCACCGGCAATGGCCTCGGCCTCATCGGTCAGTCTGACCAGCCGTCTGATAATGAACCGATAAGTGAAATAGAAGTTGAGAACAAAGGCAAGTACCAGCAGGACGATGGAGATCGGATTGAGGAGGGAGGACAGAACCGCTCCCAGACTGATGGCCGGCAACCGGACACTGATGATGCCCCGAATGTCTCCCTCTTTGTAGCCAAAGGCCTTCTCACTGCCGTATTTCTCCAGGACCTCCTTGGGAGCATCTTCCGGATCTCCATGACATTTCAGGCAGGTTTTCTTGACAAAAATCGGCCTGGCATAGCGATAACTTCCCTTGTCGTAGCTCTCAAAGTAGCCAAGCTGTCGATTCTTTTTGAAGGCCCTGATGGCCTGGCTCTCGAACTCGTCCGGTGCATTGTCCGGATGGCGGTACTCATCACTGGTCACCCGAAAGGTCGCCCGGCTGGCCGTGGCATTAGCCAGAATGGACAGTTCCCTCGTGGCAAGGGCCGGGTTTTTTCCGTATATCTCCCCGCCCTGTCCGTCATCCCTGCTGGCAAGAAATTCCTGGAACTCCGGGGCCAGCCGGTCCACCCAGATCATGCCGGTCCGGGCCACCCAGGCCCTGAAGGAAACGACCTGGTCTGCAACGGCGGCCGCCTCGTTCCTGGCGACCTCGGTGCGGAGCTGAAAAAGTCCCACGAAAAAGAAACCTGCCAGCAAGGCCAGAGTCCCTAAAAAAATCAGCACATACTTTGTCTGAATACTCGGTTTCTTTGCCATCGACATGCCCCCTGCACTGATCCCGGGCAGCCGGTCTGTGCCGGACTTCCTGGGTGTTGATCGGTGAATCGCCATGATCGGCCGGTCATGCCGCCGCCAGCCGACCCTACTTGAAGAAAATCATATGAACTGGAGAAAAGCAAGCCGGCCAGGTTTGAAAAGAAGAAAAAGGACGGCTGCCGAAGCCCTTTTTTCCTGGACGATCCATCCTCCAGTGCTATGTTGTCCATTTGTCACCTTCCGGCGAAACAGCAACGACTACTCTTCAGGGCATGGACAGATCGACTCTCCATTTTACCGTCAGCACCCGCTCCAGTGAATGCCGGGCACGTGCCGGGCGTCTAGTCACCCGCCACGGGGCCATCCAGACGCCGGTTTTCATGCCGGTCGGCACACAGGCCTCGGTCAAGGCGCTCACTCCGGAAGATCTTCTCAGGTTGGGTGCCCAGATCATTCTGGGCAACACCTATCACCTGTTCATCCGTCCCGGCCATGAATTGATCCGCAAGTTGGGTGGGCTGCATCGGTTCATGAACTGGCACCGCCCGATACTGACCGATTCCGGAGGTTTTCAGATATTCAGCCTCCAGGAATTGGCGACCATCACCGAGGAAGGGGCGAGCTTCCGTTCCCATCTCGACGGTGCCAGGCTGCACCTGTCTCCCGAAGACGCCATCCAGGTGCAGGAAGCCCTGGGATCAGACATCATGATGGTCCTCGACACCTGTATCCCGTATCCGGTGGATATCACCACGGCCAGGGATGCCACAGCGCTCACCGCGCGTTGGGCAGAGCGGTCCCTTGCGGCGCGTACCAATCCCGAACAGCTGCTCTTCGGTATCGTGCAGGGCGGAATGTTTCCCGAACTGCGACAGGAGGCGGCCAAAAAACTCGTCGACATGGGTTTTGACGGCTATGCCCTGGGTGGCCTTTCGGTGGGAGAGCCGGCCGAGATGATGTATGACATGATCGAGGCTACCGTAGAGCACCTGCCGGCGAGCCATCCTGTCTATCTCATGGGGGTCGGCACGCCGGAAAACCTGGTGGAGGCGGTCCATCGCGGAGTGGACATGTTCGATTGTGTCATGCCCACCAGAAATGCCCGCAATGGAATGCTCTTTACTTCCAGGGGCAGACTTGTTATAAAAAATTCCCGGTACCGGAGCGACGAGCGGCAGATAGACGAAGAGTGCAGCTGTTACACCTGTGCCAACTATTCCAGGGCCTACCTGCGTCACCTGTTTGTCAGCAGGGAAATCCTGGCCTGCCAGCTGAACAGTATTCATAACCTGCATTATTATTGTAACCTGATGCGGGAAATGCGGCAGGCCATCCGCGAGGACCGGTTTGGGAGCTTTCGTCGGGAATTCCATGCCAGACAGCGGACAGGCCCATGAACAACCAACACCGTATTGGAGGAACCTGAAGACATGATCGGAATCGCGTACGCCTCTGGGGCGGCACCGCCGGCCGGGCCTGCCGGCGGTCTGATGCAGCTGGCACCGTTAATCCTCATTATCCTGGTATTCTACTTTCTGATTATCCGGCCACAGCAAAAAAAGGCCAAGGAACACCAGGCCTTTCTCAACAACCTGAAGAAAGGTTCCCGGGTCGTCACCAACGGTGGCCTGCACGGCCGGATCACCAGTCTGACGGACACGGTGGTCACCATGGAGATCGCTGACGGGGTCAAGGTAAAGGTCAACCGGAACGCCATCATGATGTCGGCAACGGATGCAACTAAACAAAACGCACCGGTCGCCAAAAGCGGGTGAGGCATCGGCGGTTGCTGAGCTTCATCGTGTATGAAGCCAAGATCGGGCCATGCGGCCTTCAAGCGGCATGGCCCGTTTTTTTATACATGGTTCGATCTCGGGCGAAAAGTCAATTTTCGAGGTATCCCAGCTGACGCCCCCAGCCCCCGTTCCCTGCACCGCAATCCTTTTTATCTGCTCTTTCCGTTTTGGGGGCTGCCCGAAGCACCTCTTGCGCCATTCCATCCCTGCCGGGCAACTTGACAGCCGGTTCTCCTCTGGATTTAATTATATCAGGTATGACGTGCATGTCCCGCTGTCCAGGGGCATTTCCGATATATCCAAAGGAGTCCTTCATCATGAACCGGCGAACCTTTCTGCTCCATGGTGCCCGAGCACTTGCAGGGTTCATGATCACCGGTTGCCTGCCGGCCTTTGCCGCTCAACCGCGAACCCTGTCTTTCTACCACACCCATACCGGTGAATACCTTGATGTCCTCTATGCCCGAGGCGACCATTACGATCCCCTGGTCCTGCAGATGGTGAACAGATATCTGCGTGATTTCCGGACCGGCGATATCCACGATATCGATCTCCGGCTTCTGGATATTCTCTGGGTCATCCAGCAGCGCCTTGGTCTGACCAGACCGGTATACGAGGTCATTTCCGGCTACCGTTCACCCAAGACCAACGCCTACCTGCGCAGGACAACGACAGGTGTGGCAAAAAACAGCCTCCACATGCAGGGCCGGGCCATCGACGTTCGGCTGCAGGGCGTCGACACCCGTCATCTCCAGCTGTGCGCCATCGGTCTGCGGGCTGGCGGAGTAGGCTATTATCATCGCTCCAATTTCGTCCACCTGGACACGGGAAGCGTGCGGATCTGGTGAATCAGAGCTGCAGATCAACGCGGGAACTGTCCCGCCCGGCCTCAAGTCGTGTCTTGCAGATGAGCAGCCGCTCGCTGTTAATACCGTACTTCTCCTGGAGAAACGAACTCACTCTCTTGGCCCTGGCCTGACCGATATCGATCAGCTCTTTCCGGGCATTTTCAGGCAGGGCAGAGAGATCCTCTACAGACGTTGTCCCTGGACCCGTGTCGAGTTCTGCCAGGCTGACCACGGGGCAGATATACAGGTCGATTGTCGGCCGTTCTTGCAGCAGGCGGGCCAGTCCTTTGCAATAGTCCTTCTGTTTCTCGTCGAGCTGCACCACACCGGGTGGAAAATGCATGGGAGCCAGTCGGGTACGCAACAGCCCTTCCCCAACCTTGGCGCCCACATAGGCCAGCGCACCATACGGCCCTAGGGTGTACATCAGGTATGAGGTGGCTGCCGGCACCAGGGCCCTGCCCAGGGCAGTGATCAACAGATCGCTGATGCCCACATGTAAATCGGCCAGCGGGCCACTGACCGGTATATCAAGCACGATCTTTTCATCACTGTCCTGCAAAAACGCAATGGCCGAATCCAGGGGCAGAGGCAACCTGCTGTCCAACCGGGCAGCAAGATCGCTGGAAACGGTTTTGGTTTCAAGCTGACTGAACACCAGACTGTTCTCCATGTCCAGGTTACCATGCTGTACGGTCAGAACGGATTCCAGCTGAAGACGGCCATGGTCCAGCTCCCTGCCCACCGTCTCCACCGTGTAGGGCGTAAGATTGGTGAGCGGATAGTTCTTGACCTTGATCTCCAGAGCCAGATTCAGCTGTTCTCCAAAGGGTGCGACTTTGCCCTGCACTTCCAGTGGGGCGCGCCCCTCCAGCAGGCCCTTCATGGAAAAATCAGCCTCCTGATCAGGGCGGGACGAATCGATATTGGCAATCTCCAGGGCAGATATGGTCAACTCGCTTCGAAAAGGCACAGTAAGGCTATGGTCTGTATAATGGATCCGACTCTCTTCCTGGACCATCACCTTCCGGAGGCTGAAAGCGGGACCAGCGGTGTCTGTATCCTTCTGAGCAGCCCCATCTGCAGGCCCGGTGCTCAGCAGGGAACGTAATCTCTCAGCGACGGTCAGACGGCCCTTCCTGTTCCGCTTCAGCCAGCATTCCATTGCCCCGATATTGACAGCCTCTCCGGTCAGACCCTGCCCTGCCTGGTACGCCAGTCCGTCACCCCCGATCTTGGCCAGCAGGCACCCGTCCTGACCCTCCTCTCCATTACTGGTGTGCAGCAGACCGACATCACGGAAAGACACCTTGCTGACCGAAATCCCCTCGGATGCAGCCAAGGTCAATTCCCCGGCTTCCAGGCCGGTGACGGTCACCAGGGGCTTCCGGTCCGGCCCTGCCAGCATTCGAATCTCCCTGCCCTGCAGGCTTGTCAGCTTGCCGGGCCTGAAATCGGCAAGCTGCAGTCCGGCAAGCCCCAGCCGACCGATCTCCAGGAAAAGATCCTTGTGGCCGGGCAGACCGGCCTGAACCTCCTCGCCCTCCAGACGACCGATCCCAGCCTCTGTGTCATCGAAATGCATCCTGTCCAGGAGCAGTCGGCGCACTGCCAGATCCAAACCGGAGCCTGCCTGTTCGGCATGCAGTTCTTCTCCCTGCAGGGAGGCATCCCCTGCAAAGGAAGAGGCATCATAAAACGTCATGTCGAGCTGCATGGCTGCTGTCTTTCCCCTGATACGGAACGGATCTGTCCCTGTACTGAACGCAAAACGACCAAGCTCCAGCCGGCCTTCCAGTCCTGTGCCGAGCTTGGCCTGGCCGCTCTCCTGGCGAAGCGTGCCGTCCCAGCTGCCAGACTCGCTGCTCCAGCGCATCGATCCGAGACTGAAGCTGCTCCTTCCCAGATCCACCGAGCCGGCAAAGAGTGCCTGCTGCTGATGCTGTTTCCGGATCAGCTCGCCCCGGCCCTTGAGTTTGACCGATTGCTGGTTCATCTCGGCCTTGTCCGGCTGTACCCAGGCCAGCTCTCCGCAACCGGCCGCCCCGTCCAGGACGAGACGAACTCCGCTGTGCTCCTGACCGTGCAAAACCGTCTTGCCCTGCCAGCTGATCTTTTTCGCCTGCAGCGTTCCCCTGTTGTCTGCATCGGGAACGGCAAACCCGAGCCGGTCCATATTGGCGGAACCGTTGAGCTCAAGGAGAGGACTTCCGGCCTCCTGATAGGTTACCCCTCCCTGCCAGCGAAAGCCGGCGCCGTCCAGCCGGCCTGCGGCCAGATGCAGCGCAGGCCGGCTCAGCTCCACCCTGGCGGAGCTCTGAACCTCGACCCCTCTGCTGAAAACCAGGGAG
>CAZVDY010000052.1:0-13571 GCA_964626235.1 uncultured Desulfobulbaceae bacterium
AGGCCACCACGGCGGTCATGGTCAACGAGCGGATCATCGAGGCTGACAAGGTCATAACATTCTAAGGGTGCCTTGAAAAATTAGAATTTTCGTTCGAGGTCAAAGAACAGGGAAATGAAAAAGCGCAGTATATTGGTCATATATCGGCATTTTTCATTTCCCTGTGACGCAGAGATCGGGCGAAAAGGCAATTTTTCCAGGCGGCCCTAATTCAATACCAACAGCACTTTGGAAGGAGAACCATCATGTCTGACGTAGATCTGAACAGCATCCAGCCGGCCAGCACCATCGATTCCCGGGGCAGCGCCTGTCCCGGTCCCCTGCTGGAGGCCAAGAAGGGCATCGGCAAGGTCAAGGTGGGAGAGACCATGGAGGTCCTCTCCAACGACGAGGGCAGCAGGCTGGACATCAAGGCCTGGGCCAACAAGGTCGGGCACAGCTACCTCGGCTATGTGGAGGCCGACGGGTACGACAAGCACTACGTGACCAGGAACAAGTAGCCGAGCTGCAACACCACCACTGTTACGCCTCCTGTCTGTCCGGTCTTCCGCGTGCACCAGGGACCGGACGGACAGGAAACCGCCGACCACTGCAAGGGCCGGAACAGGACAACCAGGGAGCGAGCCCATGACATCCCAGAACGGCGAGGGAAAGATTCTGATCCTGGCGACCGAGGCCTGCGCCTACCCGGGCGCCAACTCGGTGGGCCAGGCCCACTCCAGTTACCCTGCCAACACCTACATTCTCCGGGTGCGGGCACCGGTGATGTTTCCGGAACATTTCTACATCGACTGTTTCAGGAAGGGCATCAGCGGCATCATCGTCATGTCCTGCGGGGAAGAGTGCCCCTACGAGGGGGCCTACAAGGCATTCGCCCGGAGGATCGACAGGGTCTACCAGCAGATGAAGGAACTCGGCCTGGACATCCGCCGGCTGCGGCTGACCGCCATCTGTACGGTGTGCAACAGGCCGTTTCTGAAGGAGGTCAACGACATGAACCGGCTCATCCGGGAACTCGGGCCGCCGGTCTTCAAGGAAGATCCCCGGACACCTGCACAGTAACCCCTTCCGGAGCTGAACGAAACAGAGGGCAGATCCCATGAAAACGAAGCAGGACCTCCAGTTTGACGCCATCGTCGTCGGCGGCGGCATAGCAGGGCTCCAGGCAGCGCTCGACCTGGGCGACCAGGGATACCGGGTGGCGGTGGTGGAACAGGACGCCACCATCGGCGGCAAGATGATCCGCCTCTCCAAGGTCTTCCCCACCCTGGACTGCGCCAGCTGCATCACGACTCCCAAGATGTCCGCCGCGGCCCATCACGAGAATATCACCCTGTTTACCTACTGCACCCTGGACAGCCTGGAACGCCGGGCACCGGACAGGATCGTTGCCGGCATCACCAGGAAGCCCCGCTACGTGGACCCGGAAAAATGTATCGGCTGCCGCAAATGCGAATACGGCTGCCCGGTCTACGTGGAAGACCCGGAGCAGGGCAACTTCAACATGCGCAAGGCCATCTACATCCCCTTTTCCAACGCCATTCCCCAGGTGGCGCTCATGGATGTGGAGAACTGCTCCCTGTGCGGCAAGTGCGCCCGGGTCTGTCCCACCGGGGCGGTGGACTATTTCATGCAGCCCGAGCCGTTCACCATCACGGCCGGAACCGCGATCCTGGCCACCGGCTTCGAGCTTTCCCCCATGGACCAGAAGCCGCAGTACGGCCTGGGCCGGCTGGACAACGTGGTCAGTTCCATGCAGATGGAGCGGCTCCTGGCTCCGCACGGGCCCTACAACCGGGTCCTGCGTCCCTCGGACGGCAAGGAGCCGGACAGTATCGCCTATGTGCAGTGCGCCGGTTCCCGGGACAGGAGCCTGAACATTCCCTACTGCTCGCGGGTCTGCTGCATGTACGCCATCAAGCAGGCCATGCTGCTCTCCGGCGCCCTGCCCCTGGCCGACATCACCATCTACTACATGGATATCCGCGCCTTTGGCAAGGGATATGAACAGTTCTACCAGAACGCCAAGGCCATGGGGATCGAGTTCGTCAAGGCCAAGGTGGCCAGGATCGACCAGGCAGACGGCCAGATGGTCCGGCTCCGCTACGAGGACCAGGAGGGCGACGGCGGGGTCATGGAACGGGAACACGACCTGGTGGTGCTGTCCCTGGGCATCGTGCCCCAGTGGAACCCGGCCGGCATCTGCTCGGTGGAGTGCGGCGGGGACGGGTTCATCCGCTCAGCCAGGCCCAAGACGGCACCCACGGTGACCAGCCTGGAGGGGGTGTTCACCGCCGGGGTGGCGGCCGGGCCGAAAGACATCGTCGATACCATTGCCGAGGCCGGGGCCGCGGCCATGGAGGCGGCCGGCTATCTCCGGCAGATCAGCGGCGCCCGGAACGCCGGCCAGGCGGCCGGGGCCGCATCCTGATGGAGCAAGGAGCGTGCAGTCATGTCTGAAGAGAAGAAAGATACATCCCAACCTGCGGTCGGTGTCTACATCTGTCACTGCGGCGGCAACATCTCCGATCACGTGGACGTGGAAAAGGTGGCCGAGGCGGTCCGCGGCCTGCCCGGCGTGGAGGTCTCCCACACCAACATGTTCATGTGCTCGGATCCCGGCCAGGAGCTGATCCAGGAGGACATCAGGCAGGGGAGGATCAACCGGGTGGTGGTGGCCTCCTGTGCCCCCAGCCTGCACGAGCTCACCTTCCGGGGAGCCATCGCCCGGGCCGACATGAATCCCTACCTCTACGAACACGCCAACATCCGGGAACAGGACTCCTGGGTCCACCATGGCGACCCGGCCACGAACAAGGCCATCACCCTGGTGGCGGCGGCAATCGCCAAGGCCCGCAACCTGGAGCCCCTGGAGCCCATCCGGGTGGAGGCCACCAACCACGCCACCATCATCGGCGGCGGTATTGCCGGCCTGCGGGCCGCCGTGGACCTGGCCCGGAACGGAACCCGGGTGGCCCTGGTGGAGAAGTCGCCCTTCCTGGGAGGTAACGCGGCCAGGCTGGACAAGGTCTTTCCCACCGGGGAAGCGGTGGACGGCCTGATCGGGGAACTGGCCGAGGCCGCGGAACAGCACCCGGACATCACCATCCACACCTGCGGCGAGGTGACCGGGTTCGAGGGCTACATCGGCAACTTCAGGATCACCGTCCGGCAGCGGATGCCCGAGGACGAGGCCACCAGGGAACAGGTCGCCCGGACCGGCAACCGCAGGGGCTATCACCCCTTCTGCGGCTACTTTCCCGGCACCCCGCAGGAAGACGAAACCACCCTGACCACCGGGGTGATCATTTTTGCCACCGGCTTCCGGCCCTACGAGCCCAGGCAGGGAGAATTCGGCCATGGCGAGCATGCCGAAGTCGTGACCCTGCGCCGGTTCATCCGCTTGCTGGCCGATGCGCCCCGGGATACCGAGACCCTGACCCTGGACGGCCGGTCCATCCGGCGGGTGGCCATGATCCACTGCGTGGGCAGCCGCCAGATTCCCGGCATCCACGAGGCCGATGGGGAGGACCATCTCAACGAGTACTGCTCGCGGACCTGCTGCACCGCCACCCTGCAGGCGGCCCTGGAGATCCGGGAACGGTACCCGGCCACCCGGGTGCTCGACTTCTACCGGGATATCCGCACCTATGGCCGGAACCAGGAAGACTACTATGACCGGGCATCCCGGGAGCATGTCCTCTTCTTCCGGTACGAGCCCGAGGACCCGCCCGTGGTCTCTGCCGGCTCGGGCGACTTTCCGCTCCGGATCACGGTGCGCGACAAGCTCACCTTCAACGAGGAGGTTGAGGCCGGCGTGGACCTGGTGGTCCTGGCCACGGGTATGGAACCGGCACCCATCGGGGAACTGGTGGAGATGATGAAACTTCCGGTGGGCTCGGACAGGTTCCTCCAGGAGGTGCATCCCAAGCTGCGGCCCGTGGAGATGGCCAACAGCGGCATTCTCCTTGCCGGCACCTGCCAGGCCCCCATGGACATCAACGAGGCGTGCAGCGCGGCCCAGGCGGCCGCCGCCAAGGCGGCGTCCCTGCTGGGCAAGGGGTACGTGGAACTGGACCCCTTCGTGGCCAGGGTGAACGGGGAAAAATGCAGGGGTCACGGGTTCTGTATCGACGAATGCCCCGAAAAGGCCATCAGCAGGAAGGCGGACGGGCCAAGCGAGGTCAACCCGGCCCTCTGCACCGGCTGCGGAATGTGCGTGGCGGTCTGCCCGGAAAACGCCATCGACGTTCAGGGCTGGACCCTGAAGCAGTACGAGGACATGGTGGATGCCATTGTCAGGCTCTAGAAACAGGTGAGAAGGATGAGCGAGCGAAACAGCAACATGGAAGCCATGGCCATGAAGATGCTGCGGCTGGAACGGAAGGAGGCCATCGGCCGGGCCAGAGAGAGGATCCGGGAGCAGAACGCTGTGATCAGGGCCATCCGCAAGGCCCTGGCCGGCGGCGGCATGACCGTTCCGGAACTGGCCGAGGCCGTGGAACTGGATACCCGGACGACCCTGGTCTACATCTCGACCCTGAAGAAGTACGGCATGGTGGGGGAAGGCGCCAAGGAAGGCGACTATTTCCGGTACGAACTGAGCGAATAACCATCCCGACATCCCTGGAGAACTTGTCATGGCCACAGCAATCGATCCCGACCTCCTGGTCCGGTTGACAAAATACGGTGTCAGCGACAGTGCCGCCTGTTTCAACTGCGGCAACTGCACGGCGGTCTGCTCCCTGTCCACGGAACAGACCCCCTTTCCCCGCAAGGTGATCCGCTACCTGCAGATCGGGGCTGCGGACAAACTGCTGCAGAGCCCGGAACCGTGGCTCTGCTACTACTGCGGCGACTGTTCCGAGACCTGCCCCAGGGGCGCCGATCCCGGCGAGGTGATGATGGGGTTGCGGCGTTACCTGACCGCCCGCTACGACTGGACCGGCATATCGAGGCTGTTCTACACTTCCACGGTGTTCGAGATCTTTGCCATCCTCCTGGTCGGCGGCCTGGTGGGGCTCGGTTTTTTCCTCTTCCACGGTCCCGTGGTCACCGACCGGGTGGCCCTCAACACCTTTGCCTCCAGCCATGTCATCGAGGTGCTCGACCTGCTCATGCTGGTTGTCCTCTCCTTTTTCCTGCTCACCAATGCCCGGCGGATGGCCAGGGGAATCCTGGGCGACCCGGCCCGCTACACCGGAAGCGGCAGCGATGAAGCGGATCAGGCAGGGGAGGACGTGGCGGTCAGGCGGTGGAACGGCATCCCGGTCCGGCTGTACCTGGACGAGCTGGGCACCCTGTTCCGCCATTTTCTGACCCAGAAACGGTTCAGGGACTGCGCCTCCGGGGACCAGCGGACCCAGTGGTTCATCCACCTGCTGATCATGTCCGGCTATTCCACCATCTTCCTCCTGGTGGTGGTCTTTCTCCGCTGGTTCCAGCGGGACGAGATCCTGCCCCTCTGGAGCCCGGTGCGCCTGCTGGGCTACTACGGCACCTTTGCCATCCTCTACGGGACCACCTATGCCCTGATCGGCCGGCTGAAGAAGAGCAGGACCGTGTACAACCATTCCCACTCCTCGGACTGGGTCTTCCTGATCCTGCTGTGGCTGACCACCTTCACCGGCATCCTGATCCACTTCACCCGCCTGCTGGGCATGCCCCTGTCCACCTACTGGATCTATGTCATCCACATGATGATCGCCGTGCCCATGCTGGTCCTGGAGGTGCCCTTTGCCAAGTGGGCCCATCTCCTCTACCGGCCCCTGGCCATCTACCTCCTCCGGGTCCGCCAGCGCGCCATGCAGTAGACTACGACGGGGTCAGGACCTGATCTCAGCAAGAGGCCTGGGGCAAAAAGGGGTTGACAATGGTCAGATTACGGATCTTCTGGCCATGCTGCAAATCCTCGGTATACAGGGTTTCGCATCCTGCCCTGAGTGCCGCTGAAATTATCAACGAATCATAAAAAGAGTAGCCAGTGGTGGTCGCAATGTCCAAACCGTTTTTTATATGACCGGCATCGGGATACACGATCTCGAGCTGCATGAAAATCTTGTCGAGGTATTCCTTGCAACTCAGCAACGGCATGGGAACCGCAAACTTTTGCAGGGCAACATTGAAAAATTCCTGGATAACCTGAAAACTTACATGACCGTTCCCGCTTTGCAGTGATGACCTTATTAGCTTCCGGGCCTGCTGCTGTTTTTTCTTTGCCGTCTCATCAAACGAATAAACGAAGATATTTGTATCGAGAAAAAATTTACCTTTCATTCATTTCATCCCTGGAAAATTTTCGCCCTGCCTTCACCTCGGCCAGGCTCTCCATCAGGGCATCATACTCATTCACCATGTTGTCACGATTGACATACTTTTTCATCCAGTCCCGAAAGAGTTGATTTAAAGAAGTATTTTCCCGGCGAGCTTTTTCTCTTGCTTGCCTGAGAAGGACATCATCCGCACTCAAGGTAATATTTTTTGCCATGATCTCACCTATTGCTTGTTCAACCCGTAGAGCACCTATAAAGTATACACTATTTTCGTGTACGGCAATAACAACCAGCTGGGGTCAGGTCTTGAAAAGCAACATTTTTTATCGAAAATGTTGCTTTTCAAGACCTGACCCCGGAATCGTCATCCAAAGGGATCATGGACAATAATATCGTGATAACTCTGGCCACTGTTCAAATCCTCAGAAATCAATCTGGTGCAGCCACCTCTTTCAGCAGCGGCAACAATCAGGCTGTCCCAGTAGGAAATACCGTATCTGTGACTGGTGCCGATTGCCCGTTTAACCAGATCAAGGTCAATTTCCTGTACAGGCAGAACAGCTATAATGTCTATGAGAGCCAGGGCTCTCATGGGGGTTAGGGGCCTTCTGATTTTTTGGGTGATAACGGTATAAAACTCGCTCAAAACCTGTGTGGAAATGATTGCACTTTCATCAATTATGGCCTGACTCAGCAGGTCGGCTGCAATTTTCTGTTTCTCCGGTTCCTTTTTGTCAAATGCATAGACAAGTATATTTGTATCGATGAAATCACGATCTTTCATGCAGCTCCTCACGGGTCCAGGTACCGCTCATATCCCTGCCATATTCACTGATTGCCGATTGAAGCTGCTCGACTGCCCGTTCACGGGCTGTTTGGTCGCATTTGGCTATTTTACTGAGATAGGCCCTGATCATAGCTGTCATTGTCGTATCTTTTTCAATGGCGATTTTTTTCACCTTTTTGATAATCCTGTCATCTACGCTAAGGGTGATATTCGGCATCATGGACCTCCATTAACTTATTAAGGGTTACCCTTATTATGTGAAGTTTGTTGCCTGCTGTCAATCCATATTCACCCCTCTGTGCAAAAATGACGGGGTCAGGTCTTGAAAAGCAACATTTTGGCGGCAAAACGCACGATTCAAGACCTGACCCCAGCCCAGGAAAAAACGGATCAGGAATACCGATGGATCGGTGGTGGGGTATTGTCATTTCCTATTGGACCCGGGGGGCGGCAGCGGGTATATAGGCCGGGCAAGAGTACAACCGACAGGACAATACAGCAGAGGATTCGTTATGAGATACACGATTTTTTCGTTCATGTTGCTGCCTGCCGTCCTTGCCTGGTTCCTGCTGCCGGTGGGGACGGGCCTGGCATCGGACCTCGATCCCTTTGCCGGAATGCGGGGCTCCATCCGCATTGCCGGCGGAACCGCCCATATCCCGGTCATGAAGGCCGTGGCCAGGGAGATCATGTCCGTCAACCCGCAGATCAGGATCTCCATTGCCGGGGGCGGCTCCGGGCTGGGGATCAGGCAGGTGGGAGAGGGGCTGATCGATATCGGCAATGCCGGCCGCAAGCCCACCGAGCAGGAGATCGCCAGGTACGGCCTGGTCCTCTTCCGCTGGGCCATCGACGGGGTGGCGGCCATCGTCCATCCCCAGAACCGGATCCGTTCCCTGAGCAGCGCCCAGTTGCAGGCCATCTATGGAGGCCGGATCACCAACTGGAAGGAGGTGGGCGGCGTGGACCGGGCCATCAACCTCTACACCAGGGACGAGTCCAGCGGCACCCGCAAGGTGTTCTGGAAAAAAGGTCTGAACAGGGGAAAGATCGTCAAGCGGGCCAACGTGGTGGTCTCCAACGGGGCCATGAAAACGGCCATTGCCCATGATCCCTTCGGCCTCGGCTATGTCTCGGTGGGGCACATCGACAGCTCCGTGGCCCCCGTGACCCTGGACGGGGTCAAGCCGTCGCTGCAGAACGTGCAGAGCGGCAGGTATCCCGTGGCCCGCGGCCTCTACAGCCTGACCAGGGGCAGGCCCGCCGGCCTGGTCAAGCGGTTTCTCGACTTTCTCTACACCCCGACCGGCCAGGAGATCATCGCCGGGTCCGGCTTCATCCCGGTGCAATGAGGAGGCGGCAACCAGCGGGACGACCGGCCCGGGGCCTGGAATATCTCTTTCCGGCCGCGGCAGCCGCCGGCGGGCTGTTCACCCTGGCCATCCTCGCTTTCCTGCTGGTGTTCGGATTTCCCCTCCTGGTGGACGGGCGGCTCGCCGGCCTGCTCCTTTCCCCCTGGGAGCCGGACAGGGGGCTGTTCGGCATCTACCCCATGGCCCTGGCCAGCCTGCTGCTCGCCTTGTCGGCCCTGGTCATCGGTGTGCCCCTCAGCCTG
This sequence comes from uncultured Desulfobulbaceae bacterium, assembly GCA_964626235.1. Lineage (GTDB taxonomy): Bacteria > Desulfobacterota > Desulfobulbia > Desulfobulbales > Desulfobulbaceae > CAZVDY01. Next base: position 8,675 of record CAZVDY010000052.1, read on the forward strand.
GGAACGAGCTGCGTCATCTCCACCCTGGCCGGGCCGGGACTGCGGCGGTTTCTCATGCACGGGGTGCGGCTGATGGCCGCGATTCCCACGGTGGTCTACAGCTTTGCCGCCCTCTTTCTCCTGGTGCCGCTCATGCGCCGCCTGCTGGGAGCGGGCTCGGGACTGGGCCTGCTGACCGCGGCCCCGGTGCTGGCCCTGCTGGTCTCGCCCACCATGATCATCTTTTTCACCAACAGTTTCAACCGGGTGGAGCGGCAGGTGCTCCTGGCCGCCGACGCCCTGGGCGCCACCGGGCCCCAGAAGCTGCTCTTCGTGATCCTGCCCGCTGCCTGGCCCGGGATTCTCAACGGCATGCTCCTGGGGTTCGGCCGGGCCATGGGCGACACCATGGTCAGCCTGATGCTGGCCGGCAACAGTCCCGTGGTTCCCGGTTCCGTCGTTGATCCGGCCCGCACCCTGACCGCCCACATCGCCCTGGTCATGGCGGCAGACTTCGACTCCATGGAGTTCAGGTCCGTATTCGTCTGCGGCCTGGTGCTCTATGCCATGACCGGCCTGCTCATGCTCTGTTTCCGTCTCGTCGCCGCCCTGGGCAGGAGAACGCGCCATGAACGGCCTGCCTGAAAAACTGCTGACCATCTTCTCCTGGCTGGCCCTGTCGGCGCTGGCCGCGGCCCTGGTCTTTCTCCTGGGGTTTCTCTGGATGCGCGGGCTGCCGACCCTGGGGCCGGAACTCCTCTTCGGCCACACCCCTCCCCTGGATGCCCTGCTCTTCCGGCAACAGGTTTTCGACGGTCTGTTTCCGGCCGTCTGCGGCACCCTGCTGCTGGTGCTCCTCTCCATGCTCCTGGCCCTGCCGCTGGGCATTCCGGCAGGCATCTACATGGCCGAATACGCCGGGGGACGACTCAGGCGGCTGTTCAACCTCTTCTTCGACATCCTGGCCGGGATCCCCTCCATCGTCATCGGCCTGGCCGGGCTGTCGCTGACCATCTTCCTCCACCGCGTCTTCCCGGGCCGGGTGGCGCCCAGCCTCCTCGTCTCCGGCCTGGCCCTGGCCATGCTGGTGCTCCCCTACCTGATCCGCACCACCCAAACCGCCCTGGAACAGGTCGATCCCCTGCTGCGCGCCACGGCCCCGGCCCTGGGGGCAAGCCGGCTGCAGAACATCCTGCGGGTATTGCTTCCCAGCGCCCTGCCGGACATCACCGGCGGCATCATCCTGGCCACGGCCCGCTGCGCCGAGGACACGGCCGTGATCATGCTCACCGGCGCCGTGGCATCGGCGGGATTGCCCGGCTCGCTGCTGGACCGCTACGAGGCCCTGCCGTTCACCATCTACACCATCTCGGCCCAGTACGGCTCCCCGGAGGAGCTGGCCGTCGGCTTCGGGGCCGCCGTTCTCCTCCTGTTCCTCTGCATGGGCCTGCTGCTCGCGGCCCTGGGCGTGCAGCGGCGGCTGTCCGTCCTGCTGCTCTACCGGTGACCGGGATGAAGACGGACAGCCAGCGGACAAAGATCAGGACCAGGGACCTCTGTTTCTTCCACGGCCGGCGGCAGGTCCTGGACCGGGTGAACGTGGAACTGGCCGCCAACCGGATCACGGTGATCACCGGTCCTTCCGGCTCCGGCAAGTCCACCTTCCTGATGGTCCTCAACCGGCTCTGGGAGGAGTACGGGCGGTGCAGCCTGTCCGGCCGGGTGGAGATGGAGATGGACGGCAGGATGGTGGAGATCCACGACCCGGCCGTGGACCTTTCCGGCCTGCGGCGGCGGGTGGGTATGGTCTTCCAGCAGCCCAACCCCCTGCCCATGTCCATCTTCCGCAATGTCGCCTTTCCCCTGAAACTGATCCATGTCCGCGACCGGGATCGCATCCGCAGGGCCGTGCACTCCGCCCTCGAGCGGGTCCATCTCTGGCAGGAGGTGAAGGACCGTCTCCACGAGGACGGCCGGTCGCTCTCCGGGGGCCAGCAGCAGCGGCTCTGCCTGGCCCGCGCCCTGGTGCTGCGGCCCGAGGTCCTGCTCCTGGACGAGCCCACCTCCTCCCTGGACCCGGCGGCGGCAGCGGCCATCGAGGAGCTCCTTCTCGAACTGAAGTCCACCTGCACGCTGGTGGTGGTCTCCCATTACCACGACCAGATCCGGCGCATCGCGGACCAGCGCTTTACAGTGGTCAACGGCCGCTTCTCGGCCGACTGAGGTTCCCGGCCATCCGGCAGCCGCCAGGCGGACGATCAGGAAAACCGTACCCTGCCCGCCTGGCGGATACCGTATTTTTTCATCCGGTTCCAGACCGTGACCCTGGACACGCCGAGCAGTTCGGCCGCCCTGGTCCTGTTGCCGCCGGTCTGTTCCAGGGCCCAAATCAGCTCCTGCCGCTGCCGCTCCTGCCTGGTCCGCCTTTCCGGATCCCGGGATGGCCGTGGCCCGGTGCCGGGTTCCGCCTGGATGGCCGGCGGCAGGTCACCGGCGCCGATGGTGTCTCCCTGGCAGGTGACAAAGGCGTACTCGAAGGTGGAACGCAGCTCGCGGACATTGCCGGGCCAGTGGTAGCGGATGAGGAGATCCATGGCCCCGGCCGAGATCCCCCTGATGTCCTTGCCGGTCTGGAGCTGCAGCTTGCGGAAAAAGGACTCGGCCAGGAGCGGGATGTCGTCACGCCGGTCCCGCAGGGGCGGGATATGGATGGGAATGACGTTGATCCGGTAAAAAAAGTCCTCCCGGAACCGTCCGGACTCCACCATGGCCTCCAGGTCCCTGTTGGTGGCCGAGATGATCCGCACGTCGATGGGAATGGAGCGGTTGTCGCCCACCCGTTCCACCACCTTTTCCTCCAGGACCCGCAACAGCTTGACCTGGGTGACCAGGGGCAGGTCGCCGATCTCGTCCAGGAAGATGGTGCCGCCGGCCGCTGCCTCGAAGCGGCCCTTCCTGTCCTGGTAGGCGCTGGTGAAGGCGCCCTTGACGTGGCCGAAGAGCTCGCTCTCCAGGAGGGCCTCGTTGAGGGCGGCGCAGTTCACCTTGATGCAGGGATGGCTGTTTCGCCTGCTCAGCCGGTGCACGGCCCGGGCGACGAGTTCCTTGCCGGTTCCCGACTCGCCGTAGATGATCAGCGGCGCCTCCGAATCGGCCACGTTGGCGATCAGGCTGTAGACCCGCTGCATGGCCGCCGAGTGGCCGATCATCCCGTGGAAGGTGTTCCGGTCGCTCAGCTCGCGGCGAAACGCCTCGATCTTGCTCTCCCGGTCCACCAGTTCGCTGATGTCGGTCATGGTCTCCACGGCGCCGATCACCTTGCCTGAGCTGTCGCGGAGAACGGAAGCGTTCTTGAGGATGTGCAGCCTGGTGTTGTCCTGCCGCCTGAGTACACAGCGCTGCCTCTTGAGGGAGCCGTTGCGGAACAGGGTGCACCAGTGGCTGGAGCCATGGCTGCGCTCCACCCGGCAGGAGGTGCACTTGAGCCGCGAACATGGCCTGCCGATGAGGGCGTCCGGCGGATAGCCGGTGAGTTCCCAGAAGGCCCGGTTGGCGGCGACAATGATCCCGGCCGGATCGACGATCATCACCCCTTCCTGGATCGTGTCCACCACGGTCCGCCAGTAGGCATTGTACTCTTCGGTGACCATACCGCGCCCCCTGCTGGCGCCTGCTCCCGCATGGTCGGCATGGCCGGGCAGGCACCGGTTAACAGTTGAACATCTTGTCAAGAAATTTCCTTAACACGTTAACACCGGGGAGACAACGGCTTTTCGGCGCCAAGGTCTTTTTTGCCTGCAACACCCTGTTCGTACTCTCTTTTTCCTGCCGCCGTCCTTCGGGAGAGAAACCGGTATGCGGCTTGCTATCCTCTGGCAAGGGAAACGAGAGATGAGCGCACAACCAGAAAAACAGAGCGCCCGGATCCTGGAAATCCAGGGCGTGGCCGATCCCTTCACCCTGCTCAAGATCAGCCAGGCGTTCCGGGAGACAGGGATCGGGCAGCGGCTCGAGATCGTCATCCGGGGCGGCTGTCGTCCGGAAGAGCTGTTCCGGGTGATTCCGGAAGAAAGTTACCGGCTTCTTCTCCAGGAGAGAAAGGCCGACATGAATATCCGCATCGTCCTGGAAAAGCTCCGGGACGTATCATCAGCACAGGAAGCGGGCTGTCAGTGCGGCGGTCCGGGGAACCCACACCGTTAGGAGGAAGGAATGGGAGAAGAAACACAGAAACTCGTCTATATCTTTACCGCGGCCGGTGAAAAGGCCGAGGACGCGGTCACCGGCTTCACCCTGGCCAATGTCGCCCTGTCCATGGAGCACCAGGTCACCATCATCCTGCTGGGCAACGGCACCCTGCTGGCCCTGAAGGGATACAGCGAAACCGTGCACGCCCCGGAGCGGCTGCCGCACAAGGAACTGATGGACAACTTCCTCAAGGGCGGCGGCGAACTGCTGGTCTGCCTGCCCTGTATCAAGGGCCGCAAGATGGAGGTGAGTGACCTGGTTGAGGGCGTGGAGGCCACCACGGCGGTCATGGTCAACGAGCGGATCATCGAGGCTGACAAGGTCATAACATTCTAAGGGTGCCTTGAAAAATTAGAATTTTCGTTCGAGGTCAAAGAACAGGGAAATGAAAAAGCGCAGCATATTGGTCATATATGGGCATTTTTCATTTCCCTGTGACGCAGAGATCGAGCGAAAAGGCAATTTTTCAAGGTGGCCAAAAGGGATGACCAGGCATAACCCAGGCGGTGGCGAATTCACCGGAAAGGCCCGGATCGATCCTGACAACAGCCGCGGCAAACATGGAGCGGAAGGAAAAGCCGCCCGGGATGGCCCCTTCATTGAACGGGGCCGGTGTTCGGCCCGGCATGCCCACACTTACAATCAGCGGCAAAACCAGCATCGGCAAAAA
>CAZVDY010000053.1:0-34898 GCA_964626235.1 uncultured Desulfobulbaceae bacterium
ACTCTCCAGTTCTATCCTGACCGATCACTCGATCGCTCGAGCATCGGACCTTTTGCCTATTCTTTAGTGCTCGCCATACACTAACGTGCACGGCAAGCTCGCTCGGCCCGCTCGAATGCTGTTCAGTTTTCAAAGATCAAACGCTACTTCCAGAGGAAGTAGTGCGCTTCAATTTCGCGCAACGCTCAACAGTATATCTTTTGTTCGGCCAGCTGTCAAGCAAAAAAGCAGGTTGAACTGCGTCCCGCTTGCTGCCTCGGCCATGGCCTGATCAGTGATCGAAAACCAAATGTCCCCGGCAGCGACGGGGAAGATACCTGCCCGGTTTAGATCTGTCAACAGAAAAGCTGGAGAAGGATTTCTTTTTTCTCCAGCCACGCATGCCTGCCGCCTGAGGAGGAGATTTCAGAACAGTCCCAGGTATCGGACAGCGGTAAAGAGGATACACAGGGCAAGGATGGATTTGATCAGGCGTGTAGGGACATACCGTTGCATCCTGGCACCACAGTACATGCCGAGCAGGCCGCCCAGTCCGAACATGAAGCCCAGCAGCCAGTCCGGGCCCACCGCCACCTGTGGATAGAAGGGGGCCATGACCTGGAAAAACGCCACACCCGCTACTGAGGTGATCATGGTCCCCATCAGGGCGGCCCCGGCAACTGTATGCACCGGCAGGCCGAAAACGGTGACCAGAAAGGGGGCCATGATCGCCCCGCCGCCGATGCCGTAGATGCCGCCAAGCATGCCGACCACCAGGCTGAGAAGAAAGAGCGCTCCGGTGGAGACCGAATACTGTTTATCCTGATAGGTGTAGGATATCTCCTGGAGAGAAAATCGTTGTCCGGTCACTTCTCCGGCTGTCTGCAACGAACCTCCCTTGCCGGATTGCCGGCGGCTGCGCCAGATGTTTTCCACCAGACGCAGGCCGATGTAGAGTAGAACCAGGGCTGCAAAACGTTTGAAGGTCGTTGGATCAGGGAGATACCTGATCCGTACGAGCGCGCCGGCCAGGACGCCGGGCAGGGTACCCAGGATAACCGCCCAGGTCAGGGGCCAGACCATTCGTTTTTCACGGATGTATCGATAGACACCGCTGGGAATGGCAACAACATTGAAGATGTGATTAGTGGCGCTGACTGCCGGAGAATCGAAGTGGAGTACCGACATCTGAAAGGGTAAAAGAAGGAAGGCACCTGACACGCCGCCCATGGATGTGAAAAAAGAAATCACAAAGGCGGTCAGCGGCGGTACCCAGAACCCGATCCGAATGTCAGCAACAGGGAAATACATGCTGCTCCGGTTATCCGTTCAACCACCCCTCAAGGGCATCGATGAGTTTTCGGGCCTGTTTCGCACTGGAGATATTGAACTTGGATTTGGGAATATACTGGCCATTTCTTTTCTGGTACCGGCGGATGGTATACTTGTCCGGCCCGTATTCCCCTTTGCCGCGGTTGTACTCCTGGTAGCGGAACAGGATGGTGGTCCAGGCGCCTTTGGAGAGAATCTCCCGGTCCAGCTCCTTGACGATCAAAATGCCGTTTTCCTCGTAATTTATCGAAATATTGTCTATGTCTGTACTCATTGAACAGGTCGTCCTCTGGTTGTCTCATTGAGTTCGCAGTGGTGTTATAGCACAGGTGGGAAAAATGACAACCAGGATGAACCGTGGAGCCGCCACAACTGTCCCCGCTATGGCTCTCTGTCCTTCAGGACGGAAAACCGGTCAATCTGTTGGGCGTTCCGAGATAGCCGCAGAGGATTCAGGGGGCTGGAGGAGGCGTGAATTTCGTATATTTTGCTTCCAGGTAAGCCGGCGAGCAGAGGGGATTTTTATTGATATCCAAAGGTGTTACCGAAAAGCGGTACCGGTGGGGTTCTCCTGAAGGAGGATCCGGACCGTCGTAATCCGTTCCGGCTGCCGCCTGGTTGCCCTGACCGAAAAAGGAATTGGAATATCGGATCGAACCTGCAGGCAGGTTTGCCCCTCCTGCTGCACCGGCATTTTCCGCCAGTGAGGTGACAGATGCCGGTACTTCCAGCAGCCAGTGGATCCAGTTCTGTCCCGTGGCATCGGTGGCATCGAGATCATAGACCTTGATCCTGTAATACCGGGTTCCTCCGGGAGGGTTGTTCCAGCTCAGCTGTGGTGAAATATTACTGCCACCAAGGGCATATCGGCTGGAGAGATAGCCGCCGTCGGAGAACGATGTTGAACTGAGGCTGAATGGCTGGGCAGGACTGACCGTTCGCATCAGGATCATGTTCAGCACCGGCAGGATGGGGACGTGTTCCCTTGCCTGACCGGGAGCGGCGCAAAAACAGATTGCAAGCAGAATGGTCAGAATTCTGGCCATGGATATACCTGGTTGCAGAACTGATCGTTGGTCCGACAGGATATCTCCCAACTTGCCATGCAAGGGGACCAAAGTCAAGCAGAAACCCAGGCAGGAACGGACAAGGGAGCAAAAGACTGCCCATCAGTCCTGGTTACAGCTGTTGCAGCCGATTGTAGAGGAAGATGACCGATGCCGTGGATGCCAGCGTATCCCGGGATACCGAGGAGAGATCATGTGCCAGCCAGACCCTGCCCTGGTTGAGTACTTCAACGGCCGCAACAAGCCCATCCTGCCGGGAAAACAGGTAGCCAGTTGGTTCCGTGTAGGATATCGGACTGCCGGCCAGTCTGAAGGTCGGGGTGATGGTGACCTGGTCGGCGCCGCATAGGAGTGTTCCTGTCATGGAGCCCTTGGGTCCTGTCGGTTGCATTCCCAGACTGCAGGCCTTGTCCTGGCCCCTGACCTTGAGAACACAGGCAAGGCGGGTATCGTCAGAGAGAATCCAGGTCAACGAGGTGCCGGTGCCCAGGAGGTTGTCAGCGGAAAACTCTTTCCAGCGGGCTGCTGTGCCGCACTGGACCTCGCCTACGACAGCGTCTTTCCGCCGGAGAACAAAGCTGTAATCCTGCTCCGAGGCAACCTTGCCAAGTCCCAGGATACCCCAACGGGTCGTCACCTTCCAGCCCCGGTCCACCTCTGTCACTGCATAAGGAGGAAAGGAAAACGATTCATCCAGCATCTTCAGGCCTTGCCTGTCCCGAACGGGAAAGAGATCCATGGCGGACCGGACCGATGGATCAAGATACATCTCCGCTTGCCGGCAGCCTGGGAGGCCGCCAAACCAGAGGCTGATACAGAACAGAAGGAAAAGTCGTCCCCTCAAAGTCATCGTCTGCCCTCTTCTGGTGTTCACGTTGACAGATGTATGTATGATGTATGCATCATCTTACCCTCAGCACTGGTCTGCAGGCGAGAAGTTTTTTCGAAAAAAGCAGGATGGGCCAGCCTACAGACCGGCAACGGCTGTTTCGGCAAGGCTGAGCAGTCCGGCAGGCAACAGGCCGAAGATGAGCAGGAGGCCCGCCAGGCCCAGGGCCAGGGAACGGATATGGACAGGAGAATTCAGCACGTCCTGGGTATTCCTGTTCACCAGGGCCGTCCTGATGATGTTCAGGTAGTAGAAGATGCCGACCAGAGTGTTGAGAACCGCCACCAGTACAGGCCAGAAAAATCCTGCCTTCCAGGCAGCCGAGATAAGCAGCAGCTTGCCCGTGAACCCGCCAGTGGGCGGCAGACCGGCCAGGGAGACAAAGGTGACCACCAGCATGACGGCCAGGGCCGGGGAACGGCACCACAGGCCGTCCAATCGATCCAGGGAGATATCGTGTTCATCTCCGGCCACCTGGATGGCCACCAGAAAGGCGGCAAGGGTCATGAAGGTGTAGACGGTTCCGTAATAGAGGGCTGCACTCAGGCCTCCGTGATCCGGGGCCAGCAGGCCGAGAAGGATATAACCGGCATGGGAGACTGCCGAATAGGCCAGCAACCGCTTCAGCTCGGTCTGGGCCAGGGCCAGCAGGTTGCCCATGGTCATGGACAGGATGGCCAGGATGGAGATGGCCAGTCCAAGTCCCTCCATGGGCATGAACAGGGATACCACCCGGATCAGCAGGGCCACGGCGGCCAGCTTGGGCAGGGCGGCGATAAAGGCGACCACTTCGGCAGCTGCCCCGGCATAGACATCCGGCGCCCAGAAGTGGAACGGAAAAGCGGAAAGTTTGTAAAGCAAACCGGCCATGAACAGGATCACGCCCAGAATGGCCATGGGATCGTGGAGGTGCTCGCCAATGGCCGGCATGATATCATGGAGAAAGGTGGAGCCGAAGCTGCCGTACAGGTAGGTGATTCCGTAGAGCATGAAGGCGGTGGAGACGGCGCCGAAGACCATGTACTTGGCCACGGCCTCGAACTGGAACCCCAGGCCTTTTCTGTAGGAAGCAACGATAAAGAGCGGATAGGATGATATTTCCAGGGCGATGAACAGTGTCAGCAGCTCGGCTGCCCCGGTGACCAGCAGCAGCCCCAGGGTGGCCACTGCAACGAAAAAGTAGAATTCCCCGATCTTGTCTTCATCGGTCTGCGGCAGCCTGCCGCCGATGATCAGCGCCAGCAGGAAGCCGGCACAGATGAGGAGGCTGAAAAACCTGCTGAAAGCATCGACGACCAGTGCGCCGTGAAAAAAGGTGTGCTGGGCGGTCAGAGCAACCAGGGATCCGGTGAGGGCGGCAATGCCGAATCCTGCTGCCCAGGTCGGCAGGTTTTTCCATCCCAGCAGGGAGGCGACAAAGAAAAAGACAGCTGCGCCACTGACAACGAGTTCCGGGATAATCGATTGCATCATGGTCTTTGTCTCCTCAGTTCAGGAGTCCGTGCAGGGTGTGCGAGATCAGGCCTGCCATGTCGGCAGTCTGTCCGGTCGGCAACCGGGATAGTATCGCTTCCAGGGGCGGATTCATCATTTTGAGCAGCGGGGCGGGATAAAAGCCGAACAGGAGAATGAGCAGGGCCAGGGGCAGGAGGCTTGCCCACTCCCTGGGGCTGATATCCGGCGGAATCCTGCTGTCCCTGGCTGTTCCACCCCAAGCAATGGTGAGGAACATGCGAAACATGTAGGCGGCAGCCAGCAGGGCACCTGGAATTGCCCAGGCACCGATCTTGAGGCCGTGAGTGAATCCGCCGCTCAGGCAGAGGAATTCGCCCACAAAGCTGGCCGTTCCGGGAAAAGCCAGGGATGAAAGCGAAAACAGACCAAGAAAAAAGATGAATCCAGGCATGAGCCGTCCAAGGCCGGCATTGTCGGCCAGTTGTCGTGAGTGGGTGCGTTCGTAGAGCATGCCGACCAGGAGAAAGAGAGCGCCCGTGGTCAGGCCATGGTTGAGCATCTGCAGCATGGCGCCCTGAAAACCCTGCAGGTTGATCACCCCGATTCCCAGGGTGACGAAGCCCATGTGGGCCACTGATGAGTAGGCGATCAGTTTTTTTACATCCTGCTGAGCCAGGGACAGCAGGCCGCCGTAGATTATTGCCGCCAGCGAGAGGACGATCAGCAGCGGGGCCATGGTGACTGAGGCTGCGGGCAGGAGGGTGAGATTGAAGCGAAGCAGGCCGTAGGTCCCCATTTTCAGCAGCACCGAGGCCAGGATAACGGACCCGGCCGTAGGCGCCTCCACATGGGCGGCAGGCAGCCAGGTGTGGAGCGGGACCATGGGAATCTTTACCGCAAAACCAATGAGAAAGGCCAGGAAGAGCCACAGTTCGAATCCCGGGCTGAGTATCAGCTCCACCATGGCCGGATAACTGAATGTGCCGGACTTGATATAGAGGCCGACAATGGCCAGGAGAAGAAAAATGGAACCGCCCAGGGTGTACAGGACAAACTTGACCGCCGCATAAATTCGCCTTGGACCGCCCCAGATGCCGATGATCAAAAACATTGGTATGAGCATGGCCTCCCAAAAAAAGTAGAACAGCACCAGGTCCAGGGCCGCGAATACGCCGCTGAGGATTCCCTGGGTGAGCAGGAGGCAGGCCATGAACTCCCGCACTCTCCTGGTGATGTACCGCCAGGAACAGAGGACAGTGATCGGGCCGAGCAGGGTGTTGAGCAGGAGCAGCGGCAGGCTGAGTCCGTCCACTCCGAGAAGGTAGCTCAGTCCGTAGCGCGGCAGCCAGGCGTGGTTTTCCACAAACTGGAATCCTGCCAGATTCGGATCGAATTCCCTGTACAGGGGCAGGGAAAAGAGAAAGGTCATTGTGAGGATGGTCAGGCTGAACCAGCGGCTGGCCTCCTCGTCCCGGATCAGGACCAGGGCGGCGGCTCCGAGCACGGGAAGAAAGATGATCATGCTCAGGAAGGGGTAACCAAGGGTTGTCGGATGGAGAGTGGCGAGTTCGGTCATCACGTCGAGTCGTCTGCTAACGTATATGGAAAAAGAGCACCAGCAGGATGATTCCAGCCAGTACGGCTAGGGTCCTGGCCACATAGCGGGACAGGATGCCGGGCTGCATGAACAACCGCAGCCGGTCTCCGAAAGCGAGCACGGCTGTGGCCGAGCCGTCCACAAAACCGTCGATCAGACGCCGGTCGTTCCAGGCGGAAAGCCTGGCCGCTGCCCGCAGCAGGGGCAGAGCCAGGTTGCGGTGCAGGTTGTTGACCACCTGTTCGTCGATGGTTTGCAGGACATTACGGCACAGTTTCATGAACAGTATCCCGCCCTTCCGGTAGAACCAGTCCAGATCCAGTCCCACCTTGGGTTCCGGATAGAGCTTTCTGATCAGGAGGAAGAACCCGAGCATGGTGAAGAGCAGGATCTGGAGGGATCCCATGATATGGGCACCTGTGTACGGGTGGTAAGTGGCCTCGAAGGGCAGCATGCGGTAGAGGGCTGTAGGCCGGATGCCGATGAATATACAGTAGAAAGCGGCCAGCCCCATGGCGATGAGCATGTTGAGCGGTGGTTCGTGTTCCGGCGGAGCACATTGCGGCTCTTCGCGCCAGAACCAGATGAAATAGGGCACCTTGAGACCGGTGTGGAGAAATGTGCCGGCCGAGGCCAGGGTCAGTCCCAGGGCAGCCCAGGCGAGGTGGCTCTGCCAGGCGCCGGATACGACCATGGATTTGGAGACAAATCCGGAAAAGAGGGGAAAGGCCGAGATGGAGAGCCCGCCGATCAGGGTGAATACAAGGGTCCATGGCATGTATTTCCACAGTCCACCCAGCTCGCTGAACCGGCTGGTACCGGTGACCTGGAGCACGCCACCTACCCCCATGAAAAGCAGGGCCTTGTAGAGGATATGGGCGTAGGCGTGGGCACAGGCCCCGTTGAGCGACAGGGCTGTGCCGATACCCACTCCGGTGACCATGTAGCCCACCTGGCTGATAATGTGGTAGGAGAGCAGACGCCGGGCGTCGTTTTCCAGCACTGCGTAGACTACCCCGTATAGGGCCATGATCACACCCAGGACGATGAGAATGTCAAAGCCGGCAAAGGATCGGATCAGGGCGTATACAGCAGTCTTGGTGGTGTAGGCGCACATGAAGACCGAACCGACCACCGTGGCACTGCCATAGGCGTCGGGCAGCCAGGCATGCAGGGGAGGCACGGCTGCGTTGAGAAGAAATCCGGCCAGGATGAGATACTCGGCCGGACCGGCAGCGGCGGGGTCGAACCCTTCAAATGCAATGGTGCCGCTCTGGTGGTAGTGGAGAAAGATACCCCCTAGAAGCAGGAGTCCCCCGGTGACGTGAACCAGAAAGTAGCGGTATCCGGCCCGCACCGCCTCATCGGTCCTACGGAGAAAGACCAGGGCGGTGGAAAAGACCATCAGGCCTTCCCAGAAGAGGAAGAGGGTGAGATAGTCGCCGGCAAACACGCATCCCAGGGCTGAGCCCACATAACCCATTGCGGCGGCCTGCTGCCAGGGATCCCTGAGATGCAGGCCGTAGATGGCGCCGATGCAGCTCATCAGGGTGAAAACATGGGCAAAGACGAGGGCCAGCCGGTCCACCCGGCCAAAGGTCAGCCTGAGACCATGCACGTCCATGACGCCATAAGTGCCGGGCTGCAGGCCCAGAACCAGGGTAAAGGCCAGCAACGGCAGGAGCAAGACCAGTGTTTGACGCCAGACTCCGCGCAGGACGGGGACAAAAGGCAGGCCGAGAAAGAACAGCAGGCCGGGATGCAGGAACAGGGCCGTGTTCATCGGTCATCCTCCTTGCGTTCATAATAGGTTTCGGGCCTGAACAGCCAGGCATGGCCCAGCCATTTGGAGAAGACGATGATCAGCATACAGGCGAGCAGGCCGAAGAGGGCCCAGAAACCGGGAATCTCGTCTCCCAGAAAATGGGGATGGTGTCTGGGCACGAACAGATCACCGATGACCAGCAGAGCCAGGATGACCAGAAAGGATCTCCTGATCCAGGGGTAATGGTTCCGCATCCAGGTAAGCAGGCGAACGATCATGAGAGTACCTCGCCGATGAGTCGGAGAAATGGTTGCGGAAAAAGGCCGAACAGGATGGTGAGCCCGGCTGTGATGCCGATGGGCACGACCATGGTCAGCGGCGCCTCCCGCAAGTGTTCGTCTCCGGCTGCAAGGGGCAGGAAAAAGGCCCGGTAGACGATGGGCAGAAAGTAGGCCCCGTTGAGCAGAGAACTGGTGAGAATGATGGTCAGGAGCAGGAGCGAGTGATTGTCCAGGCAGCCGAGGCCCAGGAACCACTTGGTGATGAACCCGGCTGTTCCCGGGATGCCGATCATGGAAAAGGCGCCAACGGCAAAGGCGGCCATGGTCACCGGCATCCGGCGGCCGATCCCGGAGAGTTCGGAGATGTATTTTTTTCCGCTGACCACAAAGATGGCCCCGGCGCAGTAGAACAGGGTGATCTTGGAAAAGGCGTGATTGGCTATGTGGATGGCGCCGCCGGTCATGGAGTTCACCGAGACCAGGGCGAACCCCAGGGTGATGTAGGCCAGCTGGCTGACTGTGGAATATGCCAGGCGCGCCTTGAGATTGTCATGGGTGAGAGCGATCATGGATGCCAGCAGGATGGTAGCGGAAAAGAAAAAGGCCGTGGGCAGGACAAGGCCGAGCTGTTGCATCAGCTCCGGGCCAAAGACATTGAAGATCACCCTGGCTACACAAAAGACCCCTACCTTGACCACGGCCACCGCATGCAGCAGGGCGGAAACCGGCGTCGGTGCCACCATGGCGGACGGCAGCCAGGAGTGGAGTGGAATCAGGCCGGATTTGGCTATGCCGGCGATGAAGAGAATAAAGATGACGATCAGCAGGACCGGGTTGGCATCAGGGGGCAGAATGGATGCGGGCCCGAAGTTCAGATCACCTGCCAGAACATAGGTGAGAACCAGGGCAGCAAGAAGAAAGAGCTTGCCCGTACCCATCAGATAGACGAGATACTTGTTCGCTCCCCATTTTGCCTCGCCATCTTCATGATGCATGACCAGCGGATAGGTGAAGATGGAAACCAGCTCGTAGAACAGGTACATGGTGAAGAGTGAACCGGACAGGGCCACGCCCAGGGCGGCGGAAAGGGTGAGGGCGAAGCAGGTGTAGTACCGGGTCTGGGCATGCTCGTTCAGGCCCCGCATGTAGCCGATTGAATAGAACGAGGTCAGGATCCAGAGGAAGGAGGAGATGCAGGCGAATACCATGGAAAAGCCATCCACCCGAAAGACCAGTGCCAGGCCGGGCAGGATCTCGACAAGCTGGATCCTGATCACCTCGCCGCGCAGGATCGGCGGCAAGAGAGACAAGACCAGGACGAACTTGATGATACCGCTGATCACCGAAACCGCCTCCCGTCGGTCAGGATCGTTGCGGTAACGCATGATCAGCCCGGCACCGACCAGGGAAACGGCGACGATCAGGACCGGGATTATGGAATACGTGGTCTGTTCAGCCATGGATCATCCCTTGAGTTTGATCAGCCGGTCCACAGCAATGGTCTGGTAGTTACGGAAGACAGCCACCGCGATACCCAAGAAGACGGCGGCCTCGGCCGCAGCGATACCGATGATGAACAGGGTGGTGATCCTCGCCTGGATGGGATCGGGCGTAAGATAGGTGCCAAAGGCCATGATGTTGATCCCTACTCCCTGGAGAAGCAGTTCAAGGGAGATGAGAAAACCGATCAGGGTCCGGCGGAAGAGCATACCGTACAGGCCGATGGCAAAAAGGGCATGGGCGGTGACCACGTAAACCAGCAGGTTGTTGGGCAGGGTTGCGAGAAACTGCATCAGATCCTCCGCTTGATCAGGGCGATGGTGACCGCACCGATGACGGCCACCGTGAGCAGAATGGAGATGATTTCAAAGGGCAGCAGGTATTCTTTCAGGAGCATCCAGCCGATCCGGCCTTCGTCGATCTTGTGGGCAGAGGAGACGATGTGCCTGCCATCCAGGCCTTTCAGGGTCGCGCCCAGCATGGCGACCACCAGGATACCTGGCAGTGCCACCCTGATGTCCAGGGGACGGGCTCCCTCCTCTCCTGCCTTTCGGGTCAGGGAAAGGCCGAAGGCGATGGCCACGCAGACCGCTCCGATGTAGATCATGACCTGCATGACCGCTACCAGGGGACTTCCCAGGTTGTAGTAAAGTCCTGCCACTCCCAGCAGGGAGCCGACAAGGCCGAAGAAACAGTAGACCAGGCTCCTGGCTGTCACGGCCAGCAGGGCACCGCCGATGACCAGCAGCAGGATCATCCCGAAAGAGAGGTAATAGACGCTGTACACAAAGGTTTCGAACATGGAGCCTCCTTGTCTACCATTCAGAATGGCGAAACCAGGTCCTGAAGTAGATCCATCTCTTGGAATTTCCGGCCATCGAAGTCGGCCAGGGCATAGTGGCGCGAGAAATCCAGGGCACCGACAGGGCAGCTTTCCACACAGATACCGCAGAGGCTGCACCTGGTGAAATCGAGGAAAAAGGAGTTTGCCACCTTTTTTCTGGCTCCTGCCGGCTTTTTGCCGCTCACCGTGATGCAGCCCGATGGGCAGTTGCGGGCGCAGGTTCCGCAGGCAAAGCATTTGGGATAGCGTGTCATCTCGTCGGGCAGCACGGTGATGTGTCCGCGGAAACGGGGCGGCAGGGGTGCCTCCTCCCTCGGCCATTGCACGGTATGCGGCCTGGAAAGCATGTTCTGCATGGTGACCCGCATGCCGACGAGCAGGCTGGCGAATCCTCTGATGATGTCCTTGATGTAGCAGCATTCGATCATAGGGCCAGAACTCCAGCGGTGACGAGGAAGTTAAGCAGGGTGACCGGCAGAAGGATCTTCCAGCCAAAGGAGAGCATCTGGTCGATGCGCAACCTGGGAAAGGTCCAGCGGAACCACATGAGCAGGAAGATGATCGCGTAGAGCTTGATCAGCGACCAGACCGGGCCGGGCAGCAGCGGTCCCTGCCAGCCACCCAGGAAGAGGATCGAGGCCAGGGCACTGGCAATGAACATGTAGGAATACTCGGCCAGGAAGAAGAGGGAAAATCCCATGCCGGAATACTCGGTGTGAAATCCGGCCACCAGCTCGCTTTCCGCCTCGGAGAAGTCAAAAGGACTGCGGTTGGTCTCCAGGGTGATGGCCACGATATAGATGATGAAGAGCAAGGGCTGGTACAGGACATACCAGCCGTCTTCCTGGGCCAGGGCGATATCCCGCAGGCTGAAGGAGCCGGCCATCATGATAATGGTGAGGATACAGAGCAGGAGCGGAATCTTGTAGGCCAGGATCTGGGCTACCGCCCTGGAGCCGCCAAGGAGCGCGTACTTGTTGTTGGAGCCCCAGCCGGCCAGGAGAATACCCAGTGTGTTGAGCAGTCCCAGGGCGATGATCAGCAATAGGCCGATGTTCAGTTCCCAGGCCTGCACCGTTTCGCCCAGCGGCAGAGGCATCATGGCCACGAAAATGGGAACCAGGCTGACGATGGGAGCCATGAGGAAGAGAGGCTTGTCTGCCTGATTCGGCACCAGAAGCTGTTTGGAGACCAGCTTGATGCCGTCGGCCAGGGTCTGGAGCAGGCCGTGCGGCCCAACCTCCATGGGGCCGTACCGGAATTGCATGTGACCGGCCACCTTCCGCTCCAGCCAGACAAGGATGACGGCATTCAGTCCAACCAGGGCGCTGATGCCGGCCAGGTAGATCAGCAGATGAAGAGGCGTGATACTCATCGGTCCACCTCCGGAATCACCATGTCCAGACTGCCCAGGATGGCCAGGGCATCGGCGAGCAACTGTCCCCTGGCCAGCCTGGCGAAGACAGACAGGTTGGCGAACGAGGGCACCCTGAACTTGACCCGGTAGGGCTTCTTGCTGCCGTCACTGACAATATAGATCACCAGTTCGCCCCGTGGCGTCTCCACGGCCATGGCCACCTCGCCCCGGGGCGGTTTGATGGTTTTTGGAACCTTTGACCGCACCGGTCCTTCGGGGATGGTGTTGACTGCCTGCTCGATGATGTTCATGGACTGGACAAACTCTTCCATGCGGACGTTGTACCTGGCCAGACAGTCACCCGAGGTTTCCGTAGGCACGATGAAGTCGAAGCGTTCGTAAGCGGCGTATGGTTCCTGCTTGCGGACATCATAGGCAAATCCCGATCCCCTGAGGATCGGACCGGTCAGGCCGTAAGCGGCGGCATCGAATGGAAGAATCACGCCCACGTCCTTGGAGCGGTGGTGAAAGATGACATTGCCGGTCACCAGGTCGTGATAGTTCTTCAGCCGCTTGCGGAAGCCGTTCACAAAGCTCATGGTCCGCTCCAGAAAGACATCGTCCACTTCGTCAGGCAGGCCGCCGAACCGGAAATAACAGTAGGTCAGGCGGGATCCGGTCAGGTATTCCAGGATATCCAGGATCTGCTCGCGGTCGGTGAACGCCTGGAGAAACGGGGTGAAGGCGCCCAGGTCGAGGAGGTAGGCTCCCCACCAGAGCAGATGACTGGCCATGCGGTTGAGTTCGGTGGCAATGACCCGGATATGCTCGGCCCGCTCCGGCACCTCGAAACCGCAGAGCCGTTCCACGGCGCAGACCCAGGCCAGGTTGTAGGACATGGCTCCCAGGTAATCCATCCGACAGACATAGGGGAGACATTGCAGGTAGGTCATGTTCTCGGCAATTTTTTCCTGCATGCGGTGGCCGTAACCGAGCACGGGATCGGCATGCAGGATGTACTCGCCGTCCATCTGCAGGACCACCCGCAGGACACCATGGGTGCCGGGATGCTGGGGCCCCAGGTTGAGAGTGAAGTTGTCGTTGTCCCGTTTTTCCAGAGTGTATGTCAGGGGCGCGGCCATACTCATGATCGTCCTGTGAAGTCCTTGCGCAGAGGGTGATAGTCGGCGTCTTCGGGCAACAGCAGGTTGCGGCTGTCCGGGCAATCCTGAAAGGTGATGCCGAACATCTCGGCGGTTTCGCGTTCATGCCAGACAGCGCCTGGGAAAATCCCGCCGATGGAGGGGAGCACCGGCCTGCTCCGCTCCACGGGAACGCGGACCAGCAACCGCAGTGGATCATCATAGTGATTGAAGAGATAGATTCCTTCGAAGCGGTTCTCCTGGAGAAGGTCCACGGCTGTTACGGTTTCGATGAAAAAGCCATTGGATCGCAAAGCAGTCGCCAGGGGACGGACAAGATCGGGACCGAGGCTCAGGGAGCAGTGGAGCCCGGTGTTGGGAAATTCTGTTGGCCGATACTCGATGCCGGCTTCGGCCAGGGCCTTTTCGAGACGGTTTGAGCCTTGCATATCATGACCTCCTCGGGATTTCCGGGGGGTGCGGAAACCTGCGGTCCGAGGTCAGTTTCTCCTCCAGTTTGAGAAAGGCCTCTACCAGGGCTTCCGGTCGGGGCGGACAACCGGGAACATGGACATCCACCGGAATGAGCCGCTCCACGCCCTCGATGACATTGTAGTTGAAGTCCAGTTTGAACGGTCCGCCGGAAATGGCGCAGTTGCCCATGGCGATAACCCACTTCGGGGCCGGCATCTGGTTGTAGAGACGCACCACCGTGGGGGCCATCTTGGCGGTAACTGTACCGGCCACGATCATGACGTCGGCCTGCCTGGGGGTGGCCCGGAAGACGCCGGCTCCGAACCGGTCGAGATCGAAACGGGGGCCGGCGGCCGACATCATCTCGATGGCACAGCAGGCCAGGCCGAAAGTGAGGGGCCAGAGCGAGTTGGCCCTTGCCAGGTTGAAAATCTGCTCCAGGCAGCCGAAATGAACTACCGGAGGGAGAGTGCTTCCCGTTCCCATATCCAGACTCCTTTTTTCCAGGCATAGACAATGGCCATGAATAGAATGCAGACAAAAATGAGCATCTCCAGAAAACCTGCCAATCCAACGCCCTGTCTGTAGATCCGGGCGATGGGAAACAGGTAGAGGACATCCACCTCGAAGACGATGAAGATCAGGGCGTAGAGATAGTAAAAAACGCCGAAGCGGGCCGAAGTGGCCTGGCCGAAGGCCACCATGCCGCATTCGTAGATCGTGCCGATCTGCGGGTTCCTGCTCCTGGGTGCCAGCAGACGGCAGGCAACAAGGGGGGCCAGGGCAAAGATGATTCCCAGAAGAAGAAAGATGGAGAGGACAAAGCCATCGGCAACCAGCTCCGGATCGGGCTGGGCAGCCAACTGGTGATACCCCGTATGATGTACAGGTCTGTCGGTCATGAAACTCTTTCCTCCTTGCCGGTTAACTGTAACTGGAGTTGTAAAGCTACATGGTGGCACAAAATAAAGCAAATTTAAAATAATTGATACAAAGATCAACAACACTGATATTTATATTTAACCTTCTGAAATAGAAGTTTTTATTTTTCTAGATATGTAGTTAGTGAAAGCCGAAAAAAAATTCTTTTATGCTTGACAAAATGAAAACCTAATCGTTGATTCAAACAAAATATCAATCAGATTCGTATGAATAATAATCTGACAGAGCCCGATGCTGACCAGACGGGGATCGCCGAGTTCCAGAGGCTGCCAGGGAACAGCAATCAGTAGATATTTTTCCTGGATATTCTCCAGACCAGGGTATATCCTTTTTATAAGTACCGGTTCTGCGGGTTGCTACGGAACCGGTACCGGATAACCAGGCTGACAGATGGAAACAAAGGAGAACCCGCATGACCAGGATAAGAAATAAATTGCTTGTCTCGTTCGTATTCGTCGCCCTGATACCTCTCATCGCCTTGGGAGTGTACGGGGTGATGAGCATCACCGGTTCTCTGAAAGAATCCAGTATCAGCAAACTGGACGGCAAGGTCTCGCTGGTCTCGTCGCAGATCCAGAATCTTCTCCATGACATTGCCAATGATCTGTTTTACCTGGCCGGCTCGGCGACCATGGAGGAGCTGATCAATACACCTCCTCAGGCGGGACAGCGGTTCGACAGCGTCAGGAGACGATTGGAAAACGACTTCCTGGCCTTTTCCACCAACAAGAAGCTCTATCTGCAAATCCGTTATCTGGACGACAACGGTATGGAGGTGGTCCGCGTGGACAGACCGGCTACCACCAGCAGGGTTATTCCCAGGGAGAAACTGCAAAACAAGAAGAGCCGTTATTACTTTGCCGATACAGCCAAGCTTGCAGCCGGCGAGCTGATGATTTCACCACTGGACCTGAACCGGGAGCATGGGCGGATCGAAAGACCGTTGCGGCCTGTTATCCGGTATGCGACACCGCTCTACAATAAAGAGGGCCAGTTTAGAGGGATTGTCATTCTGAATGTCAATGCCAGGATGTTCCTGGAGTTTGTCCGCAGGGCAAATACAGAGGAAGAGATGATAACCTTTATCGATCCTGACGGATTCTTCTACTTTCATCCAAGCCCTGGAAAGGCCTGGGGCGGTGCGAACAACCTGGACAGCGGAGCAAGCTTCCGGGCCGATTACCCAGGGATTGCCGATCAGATTATCGCTTCCCGCGGGCAGACCCTAGTTTCGCAGGCAGACCATATCATCGCCGCTTCACCGGTCTTTCTCGATCAGCAGCAGACCAGGCTGCTGGGTAACGTGGTGGATGTCATACCCAGCAGAATCGTCTTCAGCTCAGTGGTGAAATTTAGAAATATCTTTTTGCTTATAGCCGGAACCGTTTTTCTGGTGACCATTGGAGTAGCTGTTTACCTGGCCAACTCCATCACAACCCCTCTCGTCTATCTCACCGAGATGACCCATGCCATGAGCAAGGGTAAACTGTCGGAAACCATCTCGGTGGACACGAAGGATGAGATCCGGTTGCTGGCAGAGTCCATCGAACGGTTACGGAGGTCCATGACCATCCTGATGAAGCGCAGACGCTGATCCAGAGGAGATCATGCCGGTGCATCTTGCGCAGCAGGACAGGTTCTGGGATATCAAGGCTGCCATCGCCAGAGCCATTGTCAACAGTTCCGAGCCTTCCCTTGCCCGACTTGAAGAGGAGATATTCGAGGAATTCGGTCAGGCTCCAGACAAGAGACTAACCGAATATTACAGTGAACTCCTGGCGGCCAAGCAGAAGCTGGAGCAGGAAAAGAATTTCTGGGATATCAAAACGTCTATTGCCCGTTCCATCGTAAACCGCAAGGCGCCCACCCTTGCAGCGCTGGAGGAAGAAATCCTCGAGGAGTTCGGCCATCAACCAGAGCCGGAACTTATCAGTTATTTCAACCAGCTGATGGAGGACAGAAAGCTCAGGGCCAGGGAAAAGGAGTTCCGGAGCATCAAGCGGTCCATTGCCCGCTCCATCGCCGCATCCCCTTCACCGACCCTGGACCGTTTGCAAGAGGAGATCCTGGATGAGTTCGGTCATATGCCTGACCAGGAACTGGTTTCCTATTTCAAGGAGTTGCTGGCAGAAAGAGAAAAGGCAGACGCCAGTAAACGGAAAGACATTCATCAACAATTTGCCGATGAAATAGCCCGCGGCCCCAGGCCAACGGTCCTGAGTTTCAGGGAAGCATTCAACAGGAAGTTTGGCGAATCGCCTTCGGAAGAACTCACCCGGTACTTTCTTGGTGCCATCCGGGGAAATATGCGGAATATCCGGCAACGGAAGGAAGAGTCACCGGTTGACCAGGCAAAGATAGAGTTCACCAGGACTGTGGCCAACGGGCTGGTCAAGACGGTGCTTCAGTTTCACAAGGCCTTTGAACGGGCCTTCGATGAGCCTCCACAGGCCGAACTCATAGAATTTTTCATCAAAAATCTGGCTAAAAACAAGAGGGCCATGAACGGTTAGGTTTGCTGCCGGTATTCCCTGCCGAATCCGGCCAGCTCGTCGCGTTCCCGTGGGTCGAGCAGTTTGCCCACCTCGGAGAGCAGCGCGGGTATTTCTTCCCTGGAGAGGCGGGCGGGCTCAGAGCCGATGGCCTTGAAACCATCCTCGATTAGTATCGGTCCGGCTGGACCGATGAGGTCAGTGAGCTTGTCCTCCAGTTCCTGGAGAAATCGGGTCCGTTCTTCTTCCGGGATGACGTTTTTTGCAGGTACCAGGGTGGCGGCACCGGCAATGATCAGTCGGCAGATATGGGTCAGGAAGACGATTTCCGGCTGCTGCACCTGCTGGAAAATTTCTTCGATGGTCTTTTGGCCATCGAACAGGATCGCCGTCTTCAGGTCGTCGGTGTTCAGCTGGCCTGCAGCGTGCAGTTGCTCGGAATCGATCGCGACGATGGCCTGATCGTCTGGAATATATTTCTTTATGACCTTGATATTGTTGGCCGCCTTCTCCAGATAGGCCAGAAAGGTATTGGTATCGATCCCCTGGTCAGCATCATAGATTCCCTCTTCGCCCTCGGCAAAGGTCGTCTTGATGGAAACCCAGCGGGCACAGGCGGCAGCCGCCTGTCCGCCACTCAGGGTATTGGTCTCCACCTGTTCGATGATCCCTTCCTTCAGAAAGAGCCGGGCTGTGTCATTGTACTTGTGGTTCACGTAGAGGATACCGCTTTTCCCTTCAAAAACCAGGGGCTTGATCGTGGGTAAGAGTGGCTGGTACATAAACCGGTCCTCGCGACAGGGTTCTGCGGATCAGGTTGGTCGGATGATATTAGCCGGCAGGATGGTGATCAGTCCTAACCTGTATCTATTGAATAGAAAAATTGTAGAATTTGCAACGGGAAAACAAAAAAACGACCAGTGATCCAGGCCGTTTTCACCGAGCGTATGAAC
Source organism: uncultured Desulfobulbaceae bacterium (assembly GCA_964626235.1). Lineage (GTDB taxonomy): Bacteria > Desulfobacterota > Desulfobulbia > Desulfobulbales > Desulfobulbaceae > CAZVDY01. The sequence goes on from CAZVDY010000053.1 coordinate 18,070, forward strand.
AAAGCTACCTTAGACCGGTGAAATGAAAACTCCGTTTCTCATGGGGCGTCTATGGGTTCAACCGAGGCCAGGTACTCGTCAAGCAGATGCTGGAGTTTCTGGTCTTCGATCTTGAATTCGACCCCGATTTTGGCATCATATCGATTTTTTCTCATGTTCTTCACCTGGGCCGAAAAGTCGATTTCTTCTTTGACATTGGGGAGCAGGCAACGCACGGTGATCATGTCGTCTATCTGAATGCGGGGAAAGGGTTCCGGCTCTGTACTTTTGACCTGGCACAGGGCACCGGTCCGGCTCAGATCGATGATGGCGCCATGATAGATGCGTCCCTCGCCGCAGAATATCGTGCAAAGAATGAAGGTAACGGCCCGTTTGCTGTTCCGCAGTTCCTGATAATGAATGAGAGGCGGGTAGGAGAGAAAGAGCAGTTTCTGGGGTTCATCCACTGCACAAATGAGCTGGCTTTTGAAGAAGTAGAGATTGCCGGTATTCAGGAATTTGACGAGAAACTTGGTCCCAGGCGTCACCTTGTGTTCTATGACCATCAGGTGGGATGGGGTGGTGACGATGAGCAGTTTGTCCGGTATCATGCCGACCATGATGCTTTCCATGGGCGATTTGATCCCTTCAAGGCCCATGGTCAGCTTGGCGCCTATATCCAGAGAGATTCGGCGGCCCAGGGTGGACATCCTTTTAAGTTTTCTGGCTTTTTTTCGGAGCGAGTCCGGTTTTTTTCTGGCCTCCCGCTCATCCTTGAGACGGAAACTTTCCATGAGGATGGACATGAGCGGCTTAGTGATCTCTTGCTCCTTCCTGGGATTGGAGTATTTGATTTCAATGGACGGATTATCCCAGCAGATCATCTCGTAGACCGCCTCTTCCTTGCGCAGCTTACCTGTTTCAGCCGCCATGAGCTGGCCGTCCTGGAGATACAGCAGGCCGATCTTGTTGGTGCTGCAGATCCTGAGGGTGCAGGTCTTTTCCTCGCTTTCCAACATCTGGAGAAAGGAGTGAAGGGCAAGCCCGGTGATCTTGCTGTCGTAGTCGTCGGCTGTCAGATCGTTGCTTCCCCCGTCCTGTTCGTCTTCAAGGCGCTCATCATAGCCTCCGAGACGGAGAAGATCTCCGATCTGTCTGAGCAGTTTTTTGGCCGTGACCGGTTTTTCGTGAAACTTGGAAGCACCTGATTCCAGAGCCTGTTTCCCGTCCTTTTCTCCGGAGTCGACTAGGGCGATGCTGGGAATATCCGGAAATTGATCAGCCAGCACAGTCAGGATCTCCATCTCTTCCATATCGGGAAGTGTCTGTTCGCAGATCACCAGGTCAATGTGGCGCAGGGCCAAGAGATAAAGGGCTGCCGAGCCGGTTCTGGCCTGAAGTATATTCATATCCTCATGCTCCTGGTTGATGATTTCAACCAGAGTTTCGAGCATGGCCGGATCATTTTCAAAAAGGGCGATAGTGTACATGGATGTCGTCACCTGATAGTCCGGGAAAGCGCTGCACCGGGGCGCTTGTTGTTGGATGTATAGTTTCAGTATAAATTCCAGAAAACTCCTCTGCAACCAGAAAAGCGGCCAGAACTCCGGACGAAATGCGAACCGTCTTCAGGACTGGTTCGGCAAAGGTCATGGTCGCTGGTCAGTAGCTCTCTTTCTGGCTGGTTTCACAGGTGGAGTTGAAAGGAGAAAAGGAGGAAACCGGCAACAAAGGCGAGAAAAAAGACCAAAGTTACCCGCAGCCTGGACAGGAAACTTCCCCTTTCCATGGAGATGACGCTGCCCGTTGAAACATTTTTGCGCGGAGAAAGCTTGCCGTTTGCAATTTGTTGATCCCGTTTCTGCAGGTACTCTCTTGCTACCTTGCTCCCGTCGAGACCCAGAAATTCCGCATAGGTGACGAGATAGGGTCTGAGAAAGGTGTCTATCGGCAGATTGGCGAAATCCTCCGCCTCGATGGCTTTCAGGTTGGTTAGCGATATTCTGGTCCGGCTGGATGCCTCACGAATGGAGATGTTGTTGTTCTGGCGTACCATACGGAGCAGTTTGCCTCCCTGAGGCGGGTTCTCGGGTTCTGTCTTTTCGGTCTGCGGAAGTTTTTTCCAGAAGGCCTCTCTGTCTAGAAAAACGGTAGCATCAGTGTCTTCCGGCGTCAAATAAGCGGCAGTTTCCACCTCTACACCAGGCAATCTGGGCTTGGTATTCAAATAGGTAAAGGAAAAGGTGGAGATCGAAAATGTGTCTCCGTGCTGAAGCCGGTGCTGGGTGGCCCTGCAGCCATTCACTTCAATGCCGTTTGTACTGTTCTGGTCAACCAGTACAAACGCCCCGTCTTCTTCCCGGAGTATGGAACCGTGGAGCCTGGAGACATCGGGAGAGTCCAGAACAAGATCGTTGACAGCGTCACGGCCGATGTTGAGGATTTCCTTGAGCTCCAGGATCCGGTACTCGTTTTTTATGCCGTCAATGACGAAAAGATAGGGCATTTTTCCGCTTGTTCTGCCTGGAGTGATCTGGAACCGCTGCGGCAGGCCGGTACTCCGGCATTATGGCGACCCCTGGGCAGATTCCAGTCACCATGCCATCGATTTTGAGAACTAATATCAATCATTTTGACAGAAAAAATGGAAAAGGCAAAGAAAAAATCCCCTTCCGTGGAAACGGAAGGGGATGGATGGTCGATCGATGGATCCTGCCGCCGGTTTCATCTCATTTCTTTCTGAAAACCAGCCGATTGTTATCCAGGGCCCGGTCTATGAGAATGGTGTCACCCTCCCGGAAGTTGCCCTCCAGGATTTCCAGAGCAAGTGGATCCTCGATGTAACGCTGGATGGCGCGTTTGAGAGGCCGGGCGCCGAAGTTGGGATCGTATCCGGTCTCGACCAGGAAGAGTTTCGCCTCTTCGGTCAGTTCGACGGTGAACTTTCTCTCGGCCAGCCTTCTGGCCATCCGTCCGATCTGAATGTCCACGATCTGTTTGAGATCCTCCCGGCTCAGGCCGTGGAAGGTGATGATTTCATCCACCCTGTTGAGAAACTCCGGCTTGAACTGACGGTGGAGCAGTTCATCGATTTGCCGACGCATCTCTTCCGGATCGCTTTGGGCCAGTTCCATGATGATATGGCTGCCCAGGTTGGAAGTCATGATCAGGATGGTGTTCTTGAAATCCACCGTCCGTCCCTTGCCGTCCGTCATCCGCCCGTCGTCCAGGACCTGGAGCAGGACGTTGAAGACGTCTGGATGGGCCTTTTCGATTTCATCCAGCAGGATGACCGAGTAGGGCCGTCTCCGCACGGCCTCGGTAAGCATACCGCCTTCGTCGTAGCCCACATAGCCGGGAGGCGCACCGATCAGCCGTGCTACAGAGTGCTTTTCCATGTATTCGGACATGTCGATGCGGATCATGGCGTGTTCCGAGTCGAAGAGAAAGTCGGCCAGGCTGCGCGCCAGTTCTGTTTTGCCGACACCGGTCGGGCCGAGGAAGATGAACGAGCCCAGGGGGCGGTCAGGATCCTGCAAGCCGGCCCTGGCCCGGCGGACAGCGTTGGCCACTGCCTGAATGGCTTCTTTCTGGCCGATAACACGTTTGGCCAGTTCCTCTTCGGCGTGGACCAGTTTTTCCTTTTCGCCTTCCAGGAGCTTGTCTACAGGAATACCAGTCCATTTGGCGACCACTGCGGCCACGTCTTCGGCCGAGACCTCTTCCTTGAGCATCTGGTGCTGCGACTGGATCTCGGCCAGTTTCCTGTTCTGCTCCTCAAGCTCCTTTTCCAGGTTGACGATCTTGCCGTAGCGAATTTCAGCCACCTTGCTCAGGTCACCAGCCCGTTCAGCCCGCTGTTCTTCCATGTGGGCCTCGTCGATCTCACTCTTGATCTGGCGGATTCGCTGGATCACGTCCTTTTCGAGCTGCCACTGCCCCTTCATCGCATTCAGCCGGTCGTTGAGCTCGGCCAGCTCTTTTTTCAGTTTCTCCAGGCGCTCTCTGGACGCCTCGTCCTTTTCCTTTTTCAGGGCTTCCTGTTCGATTTCCAGCTTGATCCGTTTCCGATCCAGGGCATCGATCTCCGTGGGCATGGAGTCGATCTCTATCCGCAATCGGGAAGCTGCCTCGTCGATGAGATCAATGGCCTTGTCCGGCAGGAAACGGTCCGTGATGTAGCGGTTGGAGAGGGTGACCGCAGCCACTGTGGCGGAATCCTGGATGCGGACACCATGGTGCACCTCGTATTTCTCCTTGATTCCCCGGAGAATGGCTATGGTATCCTCCTCGCTGGGTTCCTGGACCAGGACCGGCTGGAAACGCCGTTCCAGGGCAGCGTCCTTTTCGATATACTTTCTGTACTCGTCCAGGGTGGTGGCCCCAACGCAGTGCAGTTCACCTCTTGCCAGGGCCGGTTTGAGCATGTTGGAAGCATCCATGGAGCCCTCGGCCGCGCCTGCTCCAACCAGCGTGTGGATCTCGTCGATGAAGAGAATGATCTCTCCAGCCCGTTTCTCCACTTCCTTCAGGACCGCCTTGAGACGGTCCTCGAATTCACCCCGGTACTTGGCCCCGGCGACCAGTGCCCCGAGATCCAGGGCAATGACCTGCTTCCCTTCCAGGGTGGCCGGTACATCGCCGTTGACGATTCGCTGGGCCAGCCCTTCCACGATGGCGGTTTTGCCCACACCGGGCTCGCCGATGAGCACCGGGTTGTTTTTTGTCCGCCTGGACAACACCTGGATGATGCGCCGGATCTCCTCGTCCCGGCCAATTACCGGATCCAGCTTGCCCTGGCGGGCCACATCGGTGAGGTTCCGGGCGTACTTTTCCAGGGCCTGGTACTTTTCCTCGGGATAGGGATCTGTCACCCGCTGATTGCCTCTCACGGTGGTGAGGGCCTGCAAAAAGGTGTCGCTGCTGACACCCATCCTGGTCAGCATGGCCGTCACCTCCAGCGTGGTATCAGCCAGCATGGCCAGGAAAAGGTGTTCCTGGCTGACATATTCATCCTGCATGGAGGTGGCTGTCTTGAATGCCTGATCCAGGAGGCTGCGGAAAGCCTGGGAGGGGTAGATCTGCCCGGCTCCGGCCCCCGAGACCTGGGGGAGTTTTTCGATGAGCTGGTTGGTTTCGGCCAGCACCCGGCTGGGATCGACTCCCATTTTCTGGAGAACAGGCACCACCACGCCTTCCGGCTGTTCCAGGATCGCCTTGAGCAGGTGTTCGGGTTTCAGCTCCTGGTTTCCCCGACTCTGAGCCAGATTGTGGGCCGCCTGGATAGCTTCTTGAGATTTTAAAGTAAATTTATCGAGTTGCATAATTCCTCCTTGTCTGCCGTGCAATCATGTTGCCGGCAGGATGTTCAGACTGCATGGTATTCGTCGTGTGTGATAAAGAATAAGGACGAATGGGCAGGTGTCAAGATTTTGGCGGGAGGAAATATCCAGAATAATATGAAATAACAAAATAAAAAGGCCCCTGTCCCAAAGGACAGGGGCCGCGATTTCCGACAGGCCAATCGAAGGATCAGTAACTGCAGGAACCGGAGCTGCAGGAACCGGAGCTGCATCCACCGCCTCCCACCGGGTTGGTCGAGGTGATGGAGAATCCGGACCGGTATCCGGCCTCGATGAAGTCGACCTTGATGGCACCACAGGTGGTCAGCAATCCCTGTTCAACCAGAAAAGTCAGGTCATCCTCTTCGAAGATCCTGTCATTCTCTTTCGGCTCGTCCAGAGCCAAGCCCAGCGAGGGCCCGGCTCAGCCACCCTGCATCAGAGCGATCCGGACAGCGGAGTCGATGTTGTTCTGCGCGAGATAATTCTTGAGATTCTCGACAGCGGAACCTGTCACTTCTAACATGATATCCTCCTGATCTTGATAAATTATCAGCACTCCACCGCATGGAGTGATAGTGTATTTTGTTATTTGTACTTATGGTAAAGTAAGGTAGATTTTTTCAGAAGTCAATGCAGGATTAAATGGAATCGATAGGGATTATCAGGACAACTTGGCCTGCAATGAGAGATGAGCAACGTAACATATGATTATAAAAAAAAAAGTTGCTTAATCACTGCTGGTCCCTTAGAATAGGAAAAATATGAGGACACTTTTGGGCCTCCGTCTCTGGGGGCATTTTTTCAGAGTGGCGAAAATTCTATCGAGGCGTCTGCAGGACGTTTACCATGCGAAAGATTGTTATATCTACGGGCGGCGGTGATGCGCCGGGGCTGAATGCCGTAATCTTTGCCGTGGTCAAGGCTGCCCACCGGCGGGGATGGGAAGTGTACGGCAGCCGGTCAGGATACAGGGGACTGCTTGATCCGGCTGACGACCTGATCCGTCTCACTCCAAAAGATGTGGAGGGGATCACGCCCATCGGTGGTACCATCCTGGGATCGACCAACAAGGGGGATCCCTTTGCCATGCCGGTGGAAAATCTGGCCGGAGAGACCAAGATCGTCGATGTTTCTGATCGGATCATGAAGAATTTCAAGCGGATGGGGTTTTACTGCCATATCGCCGTGGGGGGAGACGGCAGCCTGGAGATCGCCCACCGCTTTGCGGAAAAGGGGATGCCGGTGATCGGTGTGCCCAAGACCATCGACAATGATCTGGAGGCGACAGACCGGACCTTTGGTTTTGATACAGCCGTGGCCACCGCCACCGAGGCCCTGGACAAGCTGCATTCCACGGCCAAGTCTCACGACCGGGTCATGGTGGTGGAGGTCATGGGACGGGAGTCGGGCTGGATCGCTCTCTACTCTGGAATTTCCGGTGGAGCAGACGCAATACTCATCCCAGAGATTCCTTTCCAGATCGACGCGGTTTGTGAAAAGATCACCGACAACGAGCTTCACGACAAACATTACTCCATCGTGGTGGTGGCCGAGGGAGCCAGGTCGGAAGATGGTGAGATCATCAGCAGGGGTAGGGGAGAGATCGGCCGGTCCGAGGTGGTCCTGGGCGGTATCGGCGAGTGGGTGGCCAACGAGATCCGGAACCGGCTGGAAAAGGATACCCGTTCCCTGGTCCTGGGGCACCTGCAGCGGGGCGGGTCTCCTACCACCTTCGACCGGTTGCTTGCCATCCGGTTCGGTGCCGCCGCCGTTCGTCTGGCTGAGGCAGGAAACTTCGATCAGATGGTGGCCTGGACTCCGCCGGAAATGAGTGCTGTCCCCTTGGCCGATGCGGTCTGCTGCCGGAAAAAGGTGGATTTGAACAGCGACAAGGTGCTGACTGCCCGGGAGATTGGAATCTGTCTGGGCGATCGGGGACCATGATGAGTACTGCCGAGCGGCTGGAAGCTCTCTACCAAGTGCTTCTGGACCGGTTCGGGCCCCAGCACTGGTGGCCGGGAGAGAGTCCGTTCGAGATCATGGTGGGCGCGGTTCTCACCCAGAATACCAATTGGCAGAACGTGGAAAAGGCCATCGACAATCTCAAGCGGGCCGGCAGGCTGACCCTGGAAGCGATGTCGTCCCTTCCTGTCGGTCTGCTGGCCGAGTATATCCGGCCTTCGGGATACTACAACATCAAGGCTGGTCGCCTGCAGAACCTTTTGCAGCTCATCAACGGTAAGTATGGAGGTGACCTGGAAGGCTTTCTTGCTCGGCCCCTGCCTGATCTCCGCCGGGAACTCCTGTCAGTGAACGGCATTGGTCCGGAGACCGCTGATTCGATCATCCTGTATGCCGCCGAACAACCGATCTTCGTTGTAGATGCCTACACTCACCGCATTCTCTGCCGTCACGATATTGTGCCGGAAGATTATGGTTATACGGAAGTCCAGGAGCTGTTCATGGACAACCTGCCGGAGGATGTGTCCCTGTTCAACGAGTTCCATGCCCTTCTGGTCCGGTTGGGCAAGGAGTTCTGCAGAAAGAGCAGGCCTGCCTGCAAGGGCTGTCCGTTAGCCGGCTTCTGAGCTCTCCTGGTCTGCCTCTGGCACTGCCTGCATCCTGTTGTCCGCATACCAAAGAAACTTTCTGCAGATACCGCGGATCAGGCTGGCCTCTTTTTTCCTGATCCTGACCCTGCCGAGAAACTGCCGGATGTTGCGCATCCAGTAGGCGTGATTGCTTTCCCGGAGAAAGGTGGTCCTGGTCAGGGCCTGCTCGATATGGGCGTACATCCCCTCCAGGTCGTAGACATTGGCATAGTCGGCCTCGCTGTGCCGGGTGCGGCAATCGTTGATCGCCATGAAGAATTCATAGCAGTGAATGGCCACTGCCTGGGCCAGGTTGAGGGATGCAAAGCAGGCCGTGGGGATGGACGAGTAGAACTGGCAGCAGTCCAGGTCGGCATTGGTCAGGCCACAGTTTTCCGGGCCGAACATCAGGGCAACCCGGCTGCCGGCCGCCAGGGGGGCCAGCTCGGCCATGACTTCCCTGGGCGTGCGGATCAGCTGTCGCTGCCGTCCCTGGCGGGCCGTGGTGCCGACCACGAAGTGAAAGGAGCCGGCCGCCTCCACGGTCTCCCGCACTAGACGCATATTGTGGATGAGATGGGCCGCCTTGTGGGTGGCCATCTTCAGCATCCGTTCGCGGTCAGGCTCTTCCCGGCCGACGACGATCAGCTCGTCAAAGCCGAAATTGAAGGCGATTCTGGCAGCGGCCCCAATGTTTTCCGGATATTTCGGTCCGACCAGGATGATGCCGCTGCCGGCTGGAGCCGCGCCTTTCCCGTTGCCGGAGGACATGGATTGTGGTCTGTGTCGCAGCCCGGAATTTCAGCTCGATGCGGGTTCTTCCAGTTCGAGCTGGCCGGATTTTTTGCGGTCCGTGTCAGTGGAAGAGACCGATGGGGGAGACTTCATTCTCTTGAAAAAAGGAATGATGCCCCGTTCCGCATTTTTCATCTCCTCTTCGGCCTCTTTGAGGGTGATCTGCCAGACCGGAGCAAATCCAGGTGTCTTTTCGAACATGATATCCACCGCCTTCTGGTAGATATGCGACTGCCGGATTTCCTGTTTGCCTGGTTTCTGGTTCAGCACCTGGACCATGTTGCGCAGATTGTCCCGTTCCTGCCTGATACGCTCCAGTTCTTTTTTCCGCCGCTCGTTCTCTTCCGAGTCGATCTCCAGCTTGGTATGAAGATGCTCCCGCAGTTTCTTGATTTCCCGGTTCAGGGTCCGGATCCGGAGCAGGGAACGGATCCAGATGATCAGGCAGACAATGCCGCCGATGAGCAGCCCTCTCCAGAAGGGATTGCCGATGATGGTTGCGATGAAACCGGAATTATCCATATTACACCTCGATATGGTCTCTGTTTACCGAGTGGTCGAAGTTGACTGCCAACCATGCCGGACCAACGGTTCATGTTTATTGAATTCGCCCTGCTTCGTCAAGAAAAAGAAGGTCTGGCCCATGATTCAGGGTAACCATCAGTTACCCTGGTTGACCAGGGAGAATGTGATCCGTTTGGCCAGCATGTCCACGTGGTCCAGTTGCACCCGTACCATCTGCCCCAGCTGATAAATCCTGCCGCTGCGCTCGCCGATCAGTCTGTGCCCCCTGCTGTCATGGAGATAATAGTCATCCTCCATGTCCCTGACCATGACCGCCCCGCTGATGAAGTATTCCAGCAATTCCACGAAAAGGCCAAAGGAAGTGACTCCCGAGACAATGGCATCGAATTCCTCGTTGACCCGGTCACGGAGAAAGAGGGCGGCAAGCCTGGCCTGGACGTTCCGTTCCACCTCGATGGCGATCCGCTCCCTCTTGGAGAGATAGATTCCGGCCTCTGCCATGTCGACCTTTGGCGGCAGGGGACCTTCTGTTTGCTTTGCCGTCTGTCCGGACAGGGCAGCCTGCAGGACCCGGTGGGCCACCAGGTCAGGATAGCGTCGGATCGGCGAAGTAAAGTGAAGGTAATACTGGGCGGCCAAACCGAAATGTCCCATGTTCTCCGGGGCATATCTTGCCTGCTGCATGGTCCGCAGGAGAAGGTTGTTGACCACGTACTCTGTCGGTGAATTCCGTGCCGCAGCGAGTACCTCTGCAAACCAGGACGGCGTGATCTCGGTTGGAGGCAGCTGCAACCCCATGGAACGGGCCGCCTCGGTGAAACTCTCCACCTTGTCAGGATCAGGCTGCTCGTGGATCCGGTACAGGACCGGAACATTTTTGCGGGCCAAGGTCTCGGCCACGGCCTCGTTGGCAGCCAGCATGCATTCCTCCACCAGTTTGTTGGCCCGGTTCTGTTCGCTCCGGCCGATGGTCTCGATGTGATCCTCCTGGAGAACGATCCGGGGCGAGGGAATGTTGAAGCCCAGGCTGCCGCGCCTGCGGCGCCGCATATCCAGGAGCTCTGCCAGTTCTGCGGCGGTATGCAGCATGGACAGTAAGGGGGCCTCCTCCTTTCGGGCGGATGCCGTGCGCTGGTAGACCATGTCGTTGACAGCCGAGTAGGTGAGGCGCCGGCGGCTTCTGATCATGGATTTTGTGAACCTCTCTGCTGTCCGGCGTCCCCGGGAATCGAAGTCCAGGATGGCAGTGAAGGCCGGCCGGTCTTCGTCGGGGACCAGGCTGCAAAGGTCGTTGGAAAGCCGCTCCGGCAGCATGGGAATAACCCTGTCCGGGAGATAGACGCTTGTTCCCCGTCGGTACGCCTCCCTGTCCAGGGCCGAACCCGGCCGGACATAGTGGCCCACGTCGGCAATGGACACGAAGAGCCGGTAGCCGTCTTGCAGCCGTTGCACGCAGATGGCGTCATCGAAGTCTTTGGCCGTGGCGCCGTCGATGGTGACGTGGCCGACATGGCGCAGGTCCTTGCGGGAAGCATCGCATTCCTGCAGAGGGGTCAGGGCGGCGGTCTCTGATTCCACCTCTGCCGGGAAACAGAGGGGCAGGCTGAACTGTTCCATGGCCATGCGGATCTGTACCCCTGGGCTGTCCGGATCACCCAGGATCTCGACAACTTTGCCCGTCGGTCCGGATTTGTCACTGCCGTGGGACGTGATTTTCACCAGGACTGCGGTTCCGTCCCGGGCGCCTTTGCTGGCCGAACGGGGAATCAGGACGGAGAAGGGGATCCGTTCGTTGTCAGGAATCAGGTAGCCCCGCCTGCTTCCCTGCCGGTAGATGCCGCAAAGACGGGTATGACCCCGTTGCAGAACCCGTACGACCCGGCCTTCCTGTCGTCCCCGGGAGCTGCCTGTTATGCGGATCAGGACCCGGTCGCCATGGCTGGCGCCGCCCAGTCCGCCCTTGGGGATGAAGATATCCTGTTCCCGTCCCGACGCGCCATGCGGCCGGACAAAACCGAAGCCACGGACGTTCAGGTCCATGGTTCCTCTGACAAGTGAGGAGGAGCCGGCAAGGTGATACCTTCTTTTCAGCTGCTGTATCCTGCCCTCCCGGACCAGGCCGGCCAGGTGCTCGTGAATGAGTTTGCGATCCTGGCGGGGCAACCCCAAGCCAGAGAGTATGGCGCCGATGGAGACCGGTTTTTCCTGGCGGCTGAGAAATGACAGGAGTCGGTCTGTCAGGACAACCCGAGAACCGGGGCTGCCTCCCGGCCGGATGGGGTGCCTTTTTCTTTGCTGTTTCTTGCGTCCTCCGCGATAATGTCTTGCCATGATGGCCTGTTGCGTCCTCCTGAATGGGCGGGATGGCCGGACCCGAAATCGGTCCGAGCCTGATTATGACTTGATTTGACAGGTATCAGTTATTATGGAAGGGATGGTATGGGAAAATTCCGGTTCACTGAAGTTCGGTCCGCACCGCGGCGCGGACTGCTTTTCGTTTCAGTGTACATCATTTTGCCGGGAAGAGAAACAGATAACCTTCTTTGACCAAGAACCAGCAGCCATCTGCCCAGCGCCGTGACGCCGTAACGGCGGCTCGGGCCGATGTTTGCCCGGCACGACCGGACGCGATGCAATACAGAAAATTCGATCTCGATGCCTACAAGGCGACCATGAAGGGCTACATCGGGGACGCCCCGGAGACCAGGGTGTTCTGGGATGCCCTTGGTTTCGCCTTTGCGGCCCATCAGAATCAGTGGCGTCGCTCCGGTGATCCGTACATCATGCATCCCTGCTCGGTGGCAAAGATTCTGGCCGAGGAACTCGACATTCGGGACCCGGAGATCCTTGCCGCCGCCCTCCTGCACGACACCATCGAGGACGTGGAGGAGGTGACCCCGGAACTGCTACGGAAGCGTTTTGGCGCCAATGTCGAGGCGATCGTGGAGGGATGCACCAAGGTGACCCATTACATGGGTGACAAGCAGACCTTCAAGAAACTGGTGCATCGAAAGATTTTCAGCGGTGCCGCAGCCAAGCCGGAAGTAATGCTGGTAAAACTTGCGGACAGGCTGCACAACTTGCGCACCCTCTCTTCCATGCCCCGCCACAAGCGGCAAAAGATCGCCGACGAAACCCTGGACATCTATGCCCCGCTGGCCACCATTCTCGGCCTGTTCGCCATCAAGAGGGAACTGTACAACCTTGCCCTGGCATACAAGTTTCCCAAGCAGGGCAACAAGCTGCAGCTCTATATCGACAAGCTCAAGCAGAGTCCGGAACTCAAGGAGATCGTGGCCAGGCTCGATAGGGCCCTTGCGGACAAGGGCGTCGTTTGCAAGGTCACCATGCGGACCAAGGGGCTGTGGGGGTATTACGATGTCAAGAATCGTATCCTGATCAAGGAGATCGAAAGTCCCCAGGAGGTACTCATCGTTGCCGCTTCCAGGGGGGCCTGCTACCAGGCCCTGGGCACCCTGAACGAACTGTACCCGCCCATACCGAGAACCATCCGCGACTTCATTGCCAATCCAAAACCGTCAGGCTACCAGGGGCTTCATGCCCGGGCCAATATCGGCGGCAGAAAGTACCTGTTTAAGATCCGTACCGAGGAGATGGCCCGCCAGGCCCAGCGCGGCCTGGTTCGCCACTGGACTTCCGGCGCCAAGGATAGGGGGAGATTTATACGTGAAATTCAGGAGATGTTCGACATACTCGGCAGCGATGACTCTGTATCCTACAGGGACATGATCGCGGCCAGCGGCCGCAAGGAGATCTATACTTACACCCCCCAGGGCGATCTCATCTGCCTGCCGGTCAATTCCATTGTCCTGGATTTCGCCTTTAGAGTACACACGGCCATAGGCCATACGTGCGTGGCGGCCATGATCGGCAAGAAAAAGGTGTCCCCGGACTACCGTCTCCAGGATGGAGATGTTATCTGGATCGTACGCCAGGATGCACCGGTGCAGTTCGATCCGACCATCCAGAAACTCTGTCAGACGCCCAGGGCCCGCTCCGAGTTGTCCAAAGCGTTCCGGGAGCGGCGTCAGCATGTTCTGCGTGAGATCGGTTTTTCCGTTCTTCAACAGGAGATGCGCCGATACGGTGTGCCGTTCTCGGTGATCGAAAAACGGGGCATGGAAAACATCCTGGCTTACTTCGGCATTGATTCCATGGAAGAGCTCTTCCTGCAGGTGGGCGAGGGCCGTATCCGGATGCGGGAACTGATCTACGAGATTCGCCATGGACTGTACGCCGGTCGGGAGACGTTGCAGCGGCCTACCGGTGCTTTCAACCGGGTAGTGCTGAACACCCTGGATCCGGTGGTGGTCAAGTCGTCGGCCTGCTGCCGACCCACTCCGCTGGACAAGGGCGTGATCGGCCTGCTCAGCGAACGGGGGCTCTCCCTGCACAGGAAAGATTGCCACCGTTTGCAGAAGCTGAAGTTTCAGCGCGAAGATGCTGTGGAGGTACGCTGGCGACGCCGGGAGACCCGATTATACAAGCCGCAGAAGATCCTGGTCATGGATACATCTCGCCAGCGTCTGTTCATGCTGCTTTCCGTGGCACCAAATGAGATGAGGATTCTGGACGTCATCAAGCTCACCAATTATCCGACCACCACTCCTGCCTGGGAAATCACCTTTACGGTGGCCAACCTGCACGATCTGAAAGAAATCCATCGTCATTTCAAACGATCCGGTCTGCCTTACGAGCTGGTTCTGGAACAGTGATCCCATTCCCCGGGAAACTGTTTAAAAATTAGCTATAAACACCGCATTTTTCACGCTCTTACCTGCCCATTGAATCATCACTGCCTGACAGGAAAAGATCGTACAATTCTGCAGCACCAGTGACCAATTCCAGTTTGGAAGTACCATATACTGAGGGGTTACTTATCCTATGCTCGGTAGTGCTCAAAAGTGCTTGACTAATACGATGTGGTAGTTATAGTAAAAGTTATCAATATTGAGATTTAGGAGAGCGAACCATGATGACACTGGAAGAATTAAAAAAGAACCGTGATCTGGTCAATGCGATAGACTGGGACATGACCCCCGAAAAAGCTGTGGAAATGTACCTGGAATGGGGGACCGGATGGGTACGGGGCAATGACTTTGTGGCCAGCAGCAACGACGAGTCTGTCTATTTTGTGATTTACGACTGGCTCAGACCGCCCCAAGCCACTCTGATCAGGCGGACAGTTGAAGGGGCGGAAGAACTGACCAGCCTGCCCATACCTGAAGAACTCTTTCTCGCTTCCTGGAAAGAGGACGGGATACGGCCCGGCGGTACCGTGCATCCACCTAATGCGGCTCTGAAAGAGTGGCTCTGCAGACAGATCGATGGTCCGCCCGTGAACTGGAACAGTACGGAATCCTGAACGGTCTGTTCCGGTTCAGCCGGAATGGACCGGTATGCACTTCCTGGCAGGCGCCTGCACGCCGTCCCCCTCCTTGGCGGCTCACTGCAGGCGCCATTTTTCCTGTGGTTTGTCCCGGACGATAAACTGATCAAGGTAGGAGCGAAACCGTGCCCCGGAAATTGCCCTGGCCCCAAAACGCTGCAGGTGAGACGAGACGACCTGGCAGTCGATGAGCCGAATTCCGATCGTGCTGGCCAGCCGGACCAGGAAGACAAGGGCGACCTTTGAGCTGTCCCGCTGTCTGCTGAACATCGATTCCCCGAAAAATACCCTGTCCAGGCAGAGGCCGTACAGGCCGCCTGCCAATTTTCCCTCCTGCCAGCATTCGATACTGTGGGCGTAGCCGAGTTGGTGCAGCTTGACATAGGCCTCGAGCATCTCCGGAGTGATCCAGGTCTGTTCCCCTTGGGCCAAGCGGACCGTTGCACACTGTTCCATGACCTTTTCGAAAGCCTGGTCCGCCGTGACGGTAAAGACCTGCTGCCGCACGGTCCTGGCCAGTCGTCGCGGCAGGTGAAACTCCTCTGGAAAGAGGACCAGGCGGGGATCCGGCGACCACCAGAGGATGGGCTGGTCAGCCGTGTACCAGGGAAAGATGCCCTGCCGGTAACCGGTCAGGATGCGTTCAACGGACAGGTCGCCGCCAACGGCCAGCAGACCGCTGGGATCGGCCAGCTCCGGGGGGGGAAATACAAAGGGATCGGGTAGGAGTCGGAAGACAGCCATTGTCTGGTTGTGGGGGATGATGAGCTTCCTGGAGCGCAAAACGGTACAGTCATCAAACGAGATGATACCCTGAGTCCTGGTACATTGGAAGGAGAAAATACGGGCCGGAAACAGGACCTGCGGCGAATCGAGCAGAATTTCGGCACCAGGGGAAACACTCTGCACCAGGAGGAGCTGTCTTCTGGTGCAGTGGTTCCGGTCTGCGCCTGTGGGCGGGTCAGGTCCTGCTGGAGCGGCTCCTCTTCAGGGCGCCCAGGCTGCCCAGGGCCGTGCCAAGGAGAACGGCCGTGGCCGGCTCGGGAACCGGGGCCGGTGAAGGGGGCGAATCAGGTGTCAGCAGGTAGAGGCCAGATGTGGAGCCCGGTCCGCTGCCGTAGGCAAGAATCTGGCCGCTGTCATTGATGGCCGAGGCAATAGTCAGGGACAGGCCTGCCGGCAGGCCGCTGACATTGTCGTTGAGATCGAAGAGGGCTGCATCATGCATGGAAACGAAATTCTCAGTTTGGGTCTCGGACTTCAGGCTCCATGGAAGATTACAGGACAACTCCTTGATACATCGAAACAACCGCATGAACTCCGATTAACGGTGTCCGGAGAGCGGGGGAGCAAGTACCCCTGTCCTGTTTGCGGAACATTGTGCCAGGCCCACGATTTCAAAGAGTTCACCTGGAGGCATCTGAACTTTTTCCAGCATCGCTGCTATATCACGGCGGCGGTTCCCCGTGTTCGCTGCCCTGAGCATGGTGTTAAGCGTATCAAGGTACCCTGGGCCAGAAAAGGGAGCAAGTTTACGCTCCTTTTCGAACAAGTCGCCATGACCATGGTCAAAGAGATGCCAGTGCTGGCGGCGGCACGTATCATAGGAATCACGGACAAGCGGCTCTGGCGGATCGTTTTTTACTATGTCAGCCTGGCCATGGCTCAACTCTCTCTGGCGCACGTCAAGGCCATAGGGATGGATGAAACAGCATCCAAGCGAGGCCATAATTACGTTACCGTGTTCATTGATCTGGACCGGGACAAGAATCCGGTTCTCTTCGCTACTCCCGGCAAGGGCAAACAGACCATCAAGGCGTTCAGAAACTTCCTTGAAGAGAGAAGCGGTAAGGCTGAAAATATTGTTGAGGTTGTGTGCGATATGTCCAAAGCCTTTCTTGCCGGAGCGAAAGAACAGTTCCCCGAGGCAGAGATCACCATCGACTGGTTCCATGTGGTCCAGCTGTTCACCAGCGCGGTGGACAAGGTTCGCCGGAAGGAATCCAAACAGCGGAACTTCCCCAAGGCGCTTCGCTGGGCCACCTTGAAAAACGGTGACGCCAAGCTGACAGATACCCAGCTTGATGCGCTGGCTGAACTTGTCGAGATGAATTGCCATACGGCAACCGCTTGGAAAATCAAGGAGATGCTTCGCTGGGTAAGGAAAGCGAAGTCGCCCCGGGC
>CAZVDY010000054.1:0-92018 GCA_964626235.1 uncultured Desulfobulbaceae bacterium
CTTGCCGCTGCCCCATTCACCGAAGACACCGATGACCAGGGAGCGGTCCATGTGACGGGTTTCCGGGTCGAAGTGGCGCCTGATGCGACGCTCCAGCCGGTCAATCAGCCGGTCGCGGCCAAGATCGTAAGGTTGTTCACCAGACATGACTGTTTCCAACCGAGTAGCAGGGCGGGGTCAGGTCTTGAAAAGCAACATTTTCTCAAAAAATGTTGCTTTTCAAGACCTGACCCCCATAATCCTCAGAACCGTACCGTGGGGGCGGCTTTTTCCTTCTCTTCGACCTGGAAATAGCTGGCAGCTTCCACGCCGGCCAGGGCGGCAAAGAACCGGCCCAGCACGGTGCGGCGGTAGGTGTTGAGGCGCCGCACGGCGTCGTTGTAGCGTTTTCGCTCCACGGCGATCCGGTTTTCGGTTCCTTCCAGGGTGTCCTGAAGCTTGAGGAAGGATTCGTTGGCCTTGAGCTCGGGATAGTTTTCCTGGAGCATGAGCAGGCGGGAGAGGGCCCGTTCGAAACCGCCGGCCGCCTCGACCTTCTCCTGCATGTTTCCGGCCTGGAAGTACTTTGTCCTGGCCTGGGCCAGGGACTCGAAGATCTCTTTTTCGTGCTTTGCATAGCCCTTTACAGTCTCCACCAGGTTGGGGATCAGGTCGAAACGGCGTTTCAGCTGGTTTTCCACCTGGGCCCACTGGGACCTGACCTGTTCGTCCATGGCGATCACCCGGTTGTACTGGCCAATACCCCAGAGCAGGATGGATCCTGCCAGAACGACCAGGACGCCCAGGACCGTCAGAACTGTTTTGATACCCTTGCTCATCCTTCCCCCCCTTGTTGTGTTGGACGTTGATTCTGCGAGCACCAGCGGTTTATTGCTCCGATCTCCCTGTCATGGGGGAGCATTCTCCGCATCCCCGGACCTGGAACGAACAGCCGGTTCGCTCGGGAGACTCGCCTGCCGGACAAGGACGGTCCGACAGGCTGTCCGGGTCATCACCGCCGGTCAGGATAGAGTGATAAAAAGTGACAGAAAATACATAGCATACTGTCTTCCGTTCGGCAAGGCGTGCTGTCGGGACAGAACAGGGGGACTTACCGTTTCTCCGGACCACCCTTTACCCTGTCCCAGCCCCGGGTGGCCAGTTGGAGGGTTTTTTTCCAGGCCAGGTTTTTCAGGAAAGAGAACAGGATGAAGAGAACGATCAGGCTCCAGAGGAGAACGGGAGAGGTACGCAGGGTGCGAAGCCAGGGCGAGAGGATCTCCGGCAGCAGCTCCTGGACATATCCGAGCAGGCAGGACAGCAGGCCAGGGGCGGGCGGGCACTGATCCGCATGCAGGCAACCGAGGAAGAAGGGCGAGGTGGCAAAGAGCAGGGAGGTGACCAGGAAGCAGTAGTAGAGCAGCCGGCGGAGGGCAATGATCCGCCTCACCGGTCGCATGGCCTGTAGCCGCTGGCGCCGTTCTTCTGGCAGTTCGTAGAGGGGTTGACTGCCCCTGGTCGAAACCACCCGGTACCGTCCCGGGAGGAGCGCGGGCGCATAGGGAACCATGTTGCCGGCGATCCGTTCCATGACGCTGCGGTGGATTCGGGGCAGGCGAATATGGATGTCGTTCTTGTAGTCATTGCAGAGCAGGGTGATATCCCTGGGTTTGTAACGGTAGTAGGCGGCAAACATGGCCCGGGAATCGTGCTGCGGAGCATGCCAGTCGGAATGGCGCAGGTATTCCTCCCGCTTACGGCGGATGAGGTGGAGACCGGGAGCGCCGGGGGAAGGATCCCGGGCCTCCACCTTGGAGATCATCCAGTCGAGGGAGAGCAGGGCAAGGGAATACCTGGGATAGCCGCCACCCACATCCGAATGGACCCCGGGGAACCAGACCTGCTCGATCCGGTCGGCGGTCTGTTCTCCGCTCTCGTTCCAGAGCACCGGGTGAAAGGTGAGCCGCTCGTCGTCCACGGAAAGGGCGTGACAGGCCTTTTTCACCTTGGGCGAGAGGTTGAAGTCCGGAAAGCGGATCGGAAAGATCAGCCAGTTGCAGATACGGGCCAGCTCGTCGGAAGGCAGGCCATAGGCATCCACGGTATCCCAGACCCCGATGAACTCGATATCCGGGAAGCAGGTGGTGGGCAGCGGATCGGTCCGGCCGGTGAAGATGCGTATGCCCCTGGTGAGCAGGCCGGACTTGAACCGGGAACGGAAACTGTTGTAGTTGTCCTGGCAGGCCTGCTCCAGTTCGGCCTCGTCCTGGTAGTCCTGGTAGAGACCGCAGTAGTCGATCATGCCGGCCAGCATCCGGACCGTGTAGGCGCCGCGGCTGAAACCGAACAGGTAGATCCGGTCCCCGGAACTGTAAGTGCGGCAGAGAAACTTGTAGAGTTCCCGCACGTTCCGGGCCAGGCCCCAGCCAAAGGCCCCGCCGATGAGCTTGAAGGGGAGGAACTCCTGGGAACCCACCCCGTCGTCGTAAAAGGCCACCTGGTCCGGGCGGTGCAGATCCAGGGCATCGTAGAGGCGCCAGACATTGGTCTTGTTGCGCTTGGCAGCGCCGTTGCCGGTGCCGTCGGAGAACAGGACGATGTTCTTGCTCATCTCTTCACGCTCCAGGATGGTGGTGGAACCACGTAACCGGTCACATGGTATGTAGTCCAGCAATACATCATGCTTCCAGCCTGTGACCAATTACGGAACCACCGGCCGGATCGGCTGCGGAACAGGGGGAGAGCGGGGCGACTCAGTCCGCGATGATCTCCTGTACCAGGCCGGAATCCGCTGTGGGATGGGTGATGCCACTGCCCAGGTTGCTGCCGTCGGTGATCCAGAGGACCATTTCCGTTTCGGCCGGCACAAAGGTCTGGCTGCCTGCCGCTACCGCAAACGAGGGACCCAGGTCGCCATCCGGGTCTGTGGGATCGAACCAGTATCCGGAAAGTTCGCTGCCGTTCACATCCAGGGTAAAGGAACCGCTGGTGGTGTAGACCAGGTAGTGGTGTCCGGATTCGGCCAGGCAGAACTTGGCGCTGCCCCGGTCGCCGTCTGCCAGGAGATCGTTGGCGTCCTCCATTCGCCAGAAGGGGATCCTGCTCTGGTTCAGGAAGCGGAAAAAGCTCCTGATGTCGGACCCGGTCCCGCCGCCGGCAGCGCCGCCCAGAAAGCTGGCCCACACGTTGGCCCGCAGCCTGGCATCGCTGTCCGAAAACAGGATGCCATACTCTTCGCTGAGGTGGGGCAGCTCCTCGTTGGCATGCATGAGCCGGGCGAGGCGGTTGGTGCCGTAGGCATCGCAGTCGTTGCCGCACTGGGTGGCGATGAAGTCCGGCCAGCTCTGTCCGGAAAAGGGCCAATCGGTATGGTTGTGGACCGACAGGAGCCGGTTCCAGGGGTTGTGGGCCTGGAGATAGTCACCTGCCCGGTTGACCATGGTTTCGGTCCAGCCCTCGCCCCATTCGAGGGCGATGACATAGAGGGTATGGGTGAAGGCCGAGGTCCTGGCCATGGCATAGCGGAAGAGGCGGTTCTTGTCTGCCTCGGGCAGGGCGCCGAAGTTGGAGTCGTCGGCAAAGAACCACATCTCGGCAAACATGTTGTTCTGCTTGAAGCTCAGGAGATGGTTGTCGTAACGCTTCCAGCGGGCCAGGTCCATCCTGCTCTTGTCGTTGGCGTCTCCGGTACCGACCCAGGGGGTGACCGAGACACCGCCGTAGTCCCCCTTGTTGGCAAAGTAGACGTTGATCTTGTTGGCGGCATGGGTGTCGTACTGCCTGGCGAGAAGGGCATCCCGGTTCTCGTCGCCCACCAGTTCACTCATGAAGGTGTGGCTGCTGGGGGGGACGAGGCCGCCGATGAAATCGAGAAAGTTGCCCTGGAGAAAGACATGAATGCCGCTCTGAAAACGGAAATAGCGGCCATCACGGACCAGGCCGCCGAGATCGGTTCCCTCGACACAGACAAACTGGCCGTGACGGCCGTTGAGACCGCTGTCCGGTTCGTCGCCGACAATGGTCCGCCAGGACCAGGTTCCGGTCATGTAGGGGCAGAGCCTGGCCTTCCAGACCGCACCATCCTGGCCGCCGAAACCGTCTCCGTCGTAGAAACCGTCCAGGGTGAATGAGTTGCCGTCCGGATCTGTGACCTCCAGCTTGAGGAGATAGGTGTCAAAGGGGTTGACCGGCGAGGTCTGGGCCGTGAAGACAAGCTCCAGGGTCTGGTATTGCCGGACCACCGTGGTCCTCTCCAGCCGCTGCAGGGCATGGATGGCCTCGGCCAGGCCTATCCGGCCGTCGAGATTCACGTCCACGCCCGCTGAGGGAAAGTCGGGACGCACCTGGGCGGGGTTGAGGCCGGACTGCACCAGCAGGGAAAGGATCGCATCGTTCAGATCGACTCTGTCGTCGCCATCCATGTCGCCGCTGACATGATCTGCGGCCGGGACTGGTGCCGGAATCGTCACGGCCAGGAACAGCAGGCCGACCAGGAAGGCGATACACTGGAGAACCGGGTAACAGCGGGAAGAGGACAATTGGTCTCCTCCAGGCTAGGGATTTGTGCTGGTACATCAAGGTGGAATTGTCCACATTCTGGGATGCAGACCGTTCCGTTGTTTTATTTTAGCATATCTCCCTGGTCGGCCAAACGTGTTTTGCTCTTTACCGGAATTTCGTCAGGGGGCAGAACGGCGAGGAAGCGGTCAGCGGATGTGGGCGATGAATCTGTCCGAAGATTCGATGGCCTGGTTCATCCTGTCGATGAGTACACCGATCTCGGTCTTGAGATTGGTGAATTCAGCCTTGAGGGAGCCGATGGCCTGGGCGTTGAGATTGTGCTTCAGAAAGAGGACGTTGTCACGGAAGGCGGCCAGCACGGGCTGCATGCTCGCCTCGGCCCGGTGCATGGAGGCCAGCATGTCCCGGTAGCGGCTCCGGGTCTGCTCCAGTTTCTCCCTGCTGGCCCGCTGCAGGTCCCTGTTCCGGTAAAGCTCCAGCTCGTCCTCCCATTCGGCGAACAGGTCCCGCGCTACCGATTCCACCTTCCTGATCCTGGAGGAGACCTTTTCGGCCGCCTGCTCGCTGGCTTCGAACTCCCGTTGCAGCCGATCGTAACTTTTTTTCAGGTCGGTTTCCCGGAGTCGTATCACCGAGTCGAACCGTTCCAGGGCTGACCTGAACTGTTCCTGGGCATCCGCCTGGGCATCCCGGGCCGCCTCCACCCGGTCCACCATGATATCCCGCTTGTGGATGCCCACCTTTTCCATGGCGGCATAGTAGGATTTGGCGCAGCCGCTGATGAGCGCCATGCAGCCGATGATCACGATCAGGCGCGGAACCATGATTCTCCTCCAGAAAAATGAGTAGTTACAGCTCATCTCGTTTACTTTTTTCCGGTCTGTTGCTTCTTCGGCAGCACCCGGCTCAGAACGATGAATCCCAGAATACCGGCCAGGATGGAGGCGATGAAGATGGCGATCTTGGCGTCCGCTATCATGGCTGCATCGCTGAAGGCCAGCTCGCTGATGAAGATGGACATGGTAAAGCCGATACCGCCCAGGAGGGAGACCCCCCAGATCTGGGGCCAGGTGACCCCGGTCGGCAGGGCGGCCTGGCCGCTCCTGACCACCAGGTAGCTGAAGCCGAAGATCCCTGCCTGCTTGCCCAGGAGCAGGCCGGCCATGATGCCCAGGCTCACCGGTCCCGGAAAACCGGCCATGGTTTGGCTGTCCACGGCGACCCCGGCCGCGAAGAGGGCGAACAGGGGCAGAATGAGGAAGGCCTGGATGGGGTGGAGCATCTCCTCCAGCCTGATGCCCGCCGGCAGCAGGTGCTCGGCTGCCAGGTAGATCTGCTCGATGGCCTGCCGTTGTTTTCTGTTCTTCACCAGGGAGTGACGGGTGAGTTTGCTCTCCCTGAGCCAGGCATGCTCCCTGATGACGCGGAAGAACTCCTGCGGTTCGATGGTGGAACGGACCGGAACGATCATGGCCATGAGCACCCCGGCAATGGTGGCGTGAATGCCGGAGAGGAAGACGCAGAGCCAGACAGCGAAGATGAGCACCAGGGTGCAGACCGGCCTGCGGATCCGGTTCCTGACCACCAGGGCCAGGACAGCCAGGAACACGGCGGCCAGGACCAGGGCCGGCAGGTTGATGCGGCCGGTGTAGAAGACAGCGATCACCAGCACGGCCAGCAGGTCGTCCACGATGGCCAGGGCAGTGAGAAAGACCTTGAGACCGATGGGAACCCGCCTGCCGAACAGGGCCAGCAACCCCAGGGCAAAGGCGATGTCCGTGGCCATGGGGATGCCCCAGCCGTCTGCCGCGGCCCCGGCACGGTTGAACAGAAAATAGATCACGGCCGGTGCAATGGCCCCGCCGATGGCGGCCACCACCGGCAGGATGGCCGAGCGCAGGGAAGAGAGTTCGCCGATGAGTACCTCCCGCTTGATCTCCAGGCCGACGACAAAGAAGAACACGGCCATGAGCCCGTCCTTGACCCAGTGGTCCAGGGAGAGATGGTATTCCCTGCCGTTGAAGTAGGTTCCGATGTCCAGGTGGCTGAGTTTCTGGTAGATGTCTGCCCAGGGTGAGTTGGCCCAGATCACGGCGGTCAGGGTGGCCAGGATGAGAACGATGGAACTGGAACTCTGGGAATGGAGAAAACGTTCGAACAGGTTTTTGTTTTGAGTCGTCGCCATGGATCAGGAATCGGAAGTGATGGGTTGTCGGTGCTATCCTGCCGGACCCTGCCGGTCCGGCTTTCGGCGGGAATGGACCCGCCTGTGGAGAGCAAACAAGAAATCACGGGTACTGTCAATGAAATTGTTACCTTGGCCCTGCTGCCGGCCCGGCGCTCCTCCGGTCCAGGTGGTTGTCGGCAGGTGGGCCGCAGGGAACCGGACCGCCACCCTGGACAGCCTACCTTTTCCCTTGCATCTTCCTGCGCTCCTGGTAATGTTTGCTGTTCTGCAACGTTTCAAGGTGCCCTCAATGCACAAACAATTTTTTTTTGCGTGGGAGAGATGATGGACTACCGGGATACACTCAACCTGCCCAAGACCAGGTTCAAGATGAAGGCCAACCTGACCCAGAGGGAACCCATCTACCTGCAACGCTGGGAAAAAGAAAATCTCTATCACAAGTTGCAGGAACATTGCAAGGACCGTCCCCTCTTCATCCTCCATGACGGTCCCCCCTATGCCAACGGTCATATTCACCTGGGCACGGCCTTCAACAAGGTGCTCAAGGACATCATCCTCAAGTCCCGGCGGATGGCCGGCTTCAATGCCCCCTATGTTCCGGGCTGGGACTGTCACGGCCTGCCCATCGAACACAATGTGGACAAGGAGCTCGGCGACAGGAAGGACACCATTCCCATCCTGTCCAAGCGGGCTGCCTGCCGGAAATATGCCGAGAAATGGATCAAGACCCAGAAGGCCCAGTTCAAGCGCCTTGGAGTGATCGGTGACTGGGAGAATCCTTACCTGACCATGAACTACGGCTACGAGGCCAGCATCGCCAGGGAGTTCAACCGGTTCCTGCTCTCGGATGCCGTTGTCCGGGCCAAGAAACCCGTCTACTGGTGTTCCACCTGCCGGACCGCCCTGGCCGAGGCCGAGGTGGAATATCACGACCACATCTCGCCGTCGATCTACGTGAAGTTTCCGCTGGCAGAGGACCCGGCCGCCATCGATCCGGTCCTGGCCGGGCGCAGTTGTCACGTCATCATCTGGACTACCACCCCCTGGACCCTGCCCGCCAACATGGCCGTGGCCTTTCATCCGGATTTTCTCTATGCCGCCGTGGAGGTGGAGGGGGAGGTCTGGATCCTGGCCAGCGACCTGGTGGAGGAGTGCTTTCGCTCCTTCGGGCTGGACGACTACCGGACCATTGCCACCTTTTCCGCCTCCCGCCTGGAGGGAAAACATTGCCGGCACCCCTTCATGGACCGTGATTCCCTGCTGGTTCTGGCAGACTATGTGACCCTGGATGCCGGGACCGGCTGCGTCCATACCGCCCCGGGACACGGAGCGGACGACTATCTCACCGGCCTCCGGTACGGCCTGGATATCCTCTCGCCCGTGGATGACCGGGGCGTCTACACGGCCGAGGCGGGAAAATATGCCGGTCGGCAGGTGCCGGAGGTGAACCGGGAGATCAACGACGACATGGCCGCCGATGGCATG
The DNA here is from genome assembly GCA_964626235.1 of uncultured Desulfobulbaceae bacterium. Classification (GTDB taxonomy): domain Bacteria; phylum Desulfobacterota; class Desulfobulbia; order Desulfobulbales; family Desulfobulbaceae; genus CAZVDY01. Next base: position 8,174 of record CAZVDY010000054.1, read on the forward strand.
CTGGTCAAGGAGGAGAACCTCTCCCACAGTTACCCCCATTGCTGGCGGTGCAAGGAGCCGGTCATGTACCGGGCCACGGCCCAGTGGTTCATCTCCATGGAGCGGAACGACCTGCGGGCCAGGGCGCTCCGGGCCATTCGGGAGGTGACCTGGACCCCGGCCTGGGGCGAGCAGCGCATCTACGGCATGGTGGAGGCCCGACCGGACTGGTGCCTGTCGCGCCAGCGTGCCTGGGGCGTACCCCTGACCGTGCTGATCTGTGAGGAGTGCGGCGAGGTCCTGAAGGACGAGAGTGTCTGCCGCCGCATAGAGGAGCTTTTTGCCGAGGAGGGAGCGGATGCCTGGTTCCGTCATCCGCCGGAAGCGTTCATTCCCGGCGGGATCCGCTGTTCTTGCGGTTCAGACCGGTTCAGGAAGGAAACCGATATCCTGGATGTGTGGTTCGATTCCGGCACCAGTTTTGCCGCGGTTCTGGAACCGCGGCCAGAGCTGCGGTTCCCGGCCGACCTCTACCTGGAGGGCAGCGATCAGCACCGGGGCTGGTTCCAGTCCTCCCTGCTCTGCTCCGTTGGCACCAGGGGTAAGGCGCCCTACCGGGGAGTGCTCACCCACGGGTACGTTGTGGACGGCCAGGGCAAGAAGATGTCCAAGTCTGTGGGCAACGTGGTGGCCCCCCAGGAGGTCATCGACAAGTTCGGGGCCGAGATCCTGCGGCTGTGGGTCTCCAGCGAGGACTACCGGGACGATGTCAAGGTCTCGGACGAGATCCTCCGCCACGTCTCGGATGCCTACCGGAAGATCCGCAACACGATCCGTTTTCTCCTCTCCAACCTTCATGACTTCGATCCCGGCCGCCACCGGGTGGCCGATGGAGAGCTGACCGAACTGGACCGCTGGGCCCTGTTGCGGTTCCGCGAGTTGGTGCTTCGGGTTCGCAGGGCCTATGATGCCTACGAGTTCCACACCGTCTATCACCGGCTCCACAACTTCTGCGGCACCACCATCTCGAGCCTCTACATGGATATCCTCAAGGACAGGCTCTACTGTTCGGCAGCCGATGATCCTGCCCGGCGGGCCGCCCAGAGCGTCATCTACCGGATACTTGACGGTCTGCTCAAGCTGATCACCCCGATCCTGTCGGTCACTGCCGCCGAGGCCTGGGAGCATCTTCATGGGCTGGATGAGAAGTCGCCCATCGAAGAGTCGATATTTTTCACGCAGTTTCCAGATGTTGACGATATCGTCCCCGATGCGGAACTGGATGAGCGGTGGAAGAGGCTGCTGGCGATCCGGGGCGAGATCACCCGCGTCCTGGAAACGGCCCGGCGGGACAAGGTCATTGGCCTTTCTCTGGACAGCGAGGTGATCCTCCTGGCCAGTGGCGAGATGGCCGGGTTCCTGGCCGGCAAGGAAACCTTGCTCCGGGAGCTGTGCATCGTCTCCAGCCTGCGGCTTGTCGACGACCAGGATGCCGCCGGCCTGGAACTCGCAGGGGCCGAGGAGGTGGAGGGATTGCGGATCGGCGTTCGGCCGGCACCGGGTGCCAAGTGCGAGCGCTGCTGGACCATCTCTCCCAGCGTGGGCGAGGACCCGGAGCATCCGGGACTCTGCAGCCGGTGCGCCCGGGTGGTGCGCAGCCTCGCCTGATCCGGTCCGGTGCGGTTTGCAGGCATCATGGGGCTGGTCCTGGTGCTGGACCAGCTCAGCAAGTGGTGGGTCGTGCAGACTCTGGCCCTGCACGAGTCGGTGCCGGTCATTCCGGGGCTGTTCAACCTGACCTACCTGACCAACACGGGTGCGGCCTTTTCTCTTCTTGCCGGCCGGCCGGCCCTGTGGAGGCAGGTCTTTTTCATCACCATCACCGTGATCGCCCTGGTCGCCATCACCATCATGCAGCGAAGGCTGGCCCCTGTGTCGCGCTGGTACACGGTCAGCCTGGCCCTGATCGGCGGCGGCGCTGCCGGCAACCTGGTTGACCGGCTCAGGGCCGGGGCCGTGGTGGACTTTCTGGATTTCTACATCGGCAGCCATCACTGGCCTGCCTTCAATGTCGCCGATTCGGCCATCACCGTTGGGGTGGTGATCTTTCTCCTGGTCCAGTTCCTCCATCGGGACGAACCGGCCGCCTTTTGACGAGAATCTGATAACAGGTGAGACAGCGTATGAAAAAGACAGCAGTGATATTCCCCGGACAGGGATCGCAGTATCTCGGCATGGGAAGCGGGTTCCTCGATACAGACCCTGATGCTGCCCGGCTGATGGAACTTGCCGAGGAAGTGAGCGGCCTGCCCCTTGCCCGTCTCTGCAGGGAGGGCCCAATGGAAGAGTTGACCCGGGTTCTCCACCTGCAGCCCGCGGTGACCGTGATCAACCTGATCTGCTGGCAGCAGCTGCGCAAGGCTGTCCCGGATCTGGTGCCGGCCTACGTGGCTGGCCATTCCTTGGGCGAGTACAGTGCCCTGCACGCGGCCGGTGTCCTCGACGCGGCCGATACCCTGGCCCTGGTGACCCGGCGGGGCGAGCTCATGGAGCGGGAGGGCGCTGCCTGTCCGGGCGGCATGCGGGCCGTGCTCGGGCTGACCGTGGAACAGGTCGAAGAGCTCCTGGACGGCTACGATGGCACCGGGGTCGTGGTGGTGGCCAATCACAACTCGGAGAAGCAGGTGGTGATCTCCGGTGACCGGGCCGGCCTGGATGGGCTGTCCGCCCTCTGCAGCGGCGCAGGTGGCAAGGTGATCCCCCTCAACGTGAGCGTGGCCAACCACAGCCCGCTGGTGGCCGGAGCGGTGGACGATTTCGCGGCCTTCATGGCCGGGATCGGGTTCCAGCCGCCCAGGCTGGAGATCCTCTTCAACGTGACGGCCGCCCCGGAAAGGGATCCGGACCGGATCCGGGAGATCATGGCCCGGCAGATCGCCTCCAGGGTCCGCTGGTTCGAGCTGATCGACAGGATGATCGGCGGCGGGGTGGAGGTCGTGGTGGAGGTGGGGCCGAAAAAGGTCCTCACCGGCCTGATGAAGAAGATCCTGAACAGGAAGAGCGGGGTGAGCTGTCTGCAGATGGACAGCCCGGAAGGACTGGAAAAGGTGGTAAAAACCGTGGCCGGATAGGGAGAAACCGATCGGCTTGCCTGCTTACTGCTTGACAAAATGGTGTGGTTGCTGTAATTGTTTCCAATTTTCCCCTGCGGCCTGACATGATCGGCCGCAGGGGCAGAGGCACGAGTTTCATCTCCATGGGACGAGGACATGTTTGAAAACCTGACAGACCGCCTGGAATCTGTTTTCAAGAAACTGCGCGGTCACGGCAAACTGACAGAGGACAATATCCAGGAGGCCATGCGGGAGGTGCGCATGGCGTTGCTGGAGGCGGATGTCAACTTCAAGGTCGTCAAGGAGTTCATTGCCTCGGTCACCGAAAAGGCCGTCGGTCAGGAGGTCCTGACAAGCCTCTCGCCCGGTCAGCAGGTCATCAAGGTGGTCCACGACGAGCTGGTGGCCCTGCTCGGCAGCCGGGCCGAACCGTTGCGGTTGGATGGCCGGCAGCCGGTCACCATCATGCTGGCCGGTCTCCAGGGTTCGGGCAAGACCACCACGGCGGCCAAGCTGGCCAGGCAGCTGAAAGAGAAGGGGCGCAAGCCCTTCCTGGTGCCTGCCGATGTCTACCGGCCCGCGGCCATCGAACAGCTCCACGTACTGGGAGAGCAGGTCGGGGTGCCGGTCTACGGTTCCAGCACCGAACAAAACCCGGTGGAGATTGCCCGCCTGGCCGTGGCCGAGGCGGAAGAACGGCAGCTTGACACGGTGATCATCGACACGGCCGGCCGGCTGCACGTGGACGAGGAGCTGATGACCGAGCTGCAGGAGATCGGCAAGGCTGTGCCCCTGTCGGAGATCCTGTTCGTGGCCGATGCGATGACCGGCCAGGACGCGGTCACGGTTGCCGCCAAGTTCAACCAGGACCTGGAGATCTCCGGTGTCGTCCTCACCAAGATGGAGGGTGACGCCCGCGGCGGTGCCGCCCTGTCCGTGAAAAAGGTCACCGGCAAGCCCATCAAGTTCGTCGGCGTGGGCGAGGGGCTCGATGCCCTGGAGGTCTTCCATCCCGACCGGGCTGCCTCGCGGATCCTCGGAATGGGCGACGTCCTCTCCCTGATCGAGAAGGCGGAAAAGGTCGTTGACCAGAAAAAGGCCCAGAAACTGGCCCGCAAGCTCCAGAAGAACGCCTTCACGCTGGACGATTTTCTCGATCAGATCCAGCAGATCAAGAAGATGGGCAATCTGGAGCAGCTCATGGGGATGATTCCCGGGATCAACAAGCTGAAGAAGCAGCTCAAGGATGCACCGGTTCCGGACGAACGCGAATTGCTCAAGACCGAGGCCATCATCTGTTCCATGACCAAAAAGGAACGGGCCAACTACCGGATAATCAATGCCAGCCGCCGGCAGCGCATCGCCAAAGGCTCGGGCACCTCGGTGGCCGAGGTCAACCGGGTGCTGAAAAGTTATACCATGATGCTCAAAATGATGAAAAAGTTCCGGGGCAAGGCCGTGGTTCGCAAGGGAAGACGCAGGAAACTGCCCAAGGGGCTTGTCCGATAGATCGGTCACGACCTACCGGGATTCAGGAAATATTTGCAGGAGGATTGCAGAGACAATGGCCGTACGAATTCGTTTGACCAGGAAGGGACGGAAGAAGCATCCATTTTACCGGATCGTGGTTGCCGACAGCGAGGCGCCGCGGGACGGCAAGTTTCTCGATGTGGTCGGCACCTATGATCCCATGCAGGATCCGGCCGACATCAGGATCGATACCGAGAAGCTCGCTTCCTGGATTGACCGGGGCGCCAAACCCACGGGCACGGTGCGCAGCCTGATCAAGAAACACGGGGCTGCCCAGGCCCAGGCCGCCTAGATGAAGGAACTGATCACGTTCATTGCCACGAGGCTGGTCGACAATCCCGGTGCTGTCCAGGTCAGCGAACGGGAGGAAAACGACACAGTGACCATTGAACTGCGGGTGGCGCAGGAAGACCTGGGCAAGGTGATCGGCAAGCAGGGAAGAACGGCCAGGGCCATGCGCTCGGTGCTGGCAGCGGCCGCCGGCAGGGTGGAGAAACGGTCCAGGCTGGAAATCCTTGAATAGCAGGGATGGCGGCCGACCTCGTTCTCCTGGGCAGGATCACCAAGCCCCACGGAATACGGGGCGAGATCAAGGTCTACCCCTATTCGGGTCTGCCCGAGAATTTTCTGGCCTATTCCCGCCTCGTTCTGCGCGGCGGGGACGGCCTGTTGGAGCGGTCGTGGAATGTGGAAAAGGCCCGGGTACAGAAACGGCAGGTCCTGCTCAAGCTGGAGGGGTGCGACTCGCGGAACGAGGCGGAAACCCTGGTCGGCAGGGAGGTGTGGATACAGCGTGCCGATCTGCCGGCCATCGGTGAGGACGAGTTCTATCTCCACGACCTGCTGGGCAGGGAGGTGGTGGCCCGGGACGGGACAGTGTACGGGGTCGTCACGGGGATGCTGGCCACAGGCGCCCATGATATCGCCAGGGTGAAACAGGGAGGAAGGGAATATCTCGTCCCTCTGGTGCCGGAGTTTCTCGTTTCGGTGACCGAGGGGCGGATCGTGGTCGACCTGCCGCCGGGACTGCTGGAAATAAACGGCTGATGCGGTTCGACATCCTGACCATTTTCCCCGCCCTGTTCAGCTCGCCCCTGGAGGAGGGGATCCTCAGGCGGGCTAGGGCCAGCGGCGCCATGTCGGTTCATCTGCACAATATCCGCGATGCTGCCGTTGACAGGCACAAGATGACCGACGACAGGCCCTTTGGCGGCGGCGAGGGCATGGTCATGAAGGCGGACGTCCTGGCCTCCTGTCTGCACCGGGTACGGGAACAGGGACCGCCGGGACCGGTGATCCTCCTGTCACCCAGGGGAAGGCGCTACACCCACGCCATGGCCAGGGAGTTGGCTGCAGAAAAGCGGCTGATTCTGGTCTGCGGCCGGTATGAAGGGGTGGACGAGCGGTTCTGTCGGCGGTACGTGGACAGCGAGATCTCCATCGGCGATTATGTTCTTACCGGGGGGGAACTCGCCGCCATGGTGATCGTGGACTCGGTGACCAGGCTCCTGCCCGGCGTCCTGGGATGTGCGGATTCGGCAAGGAAGGACAGTTTCAGCCGCGGATTGCTGAAACATCCCCAGTATACGCGGCCCAGGGAGTTCGAAGGTATGACGGTGCCGGCCGAACTGCTCAGCGGCGACCATGCCAGGATCCGTGAGTACCGCTTCCTCGAGTCGGTCCGGGTCACCCTGGAGCGACGCCCGGAACTGCTGGCCGGCGTGGAGTTCAGCAGGGAGGAGATGCGGCTGCTGCGCAGGAGCGGTTTGGCCGACCGGGTGGAACGATACAGGACAGGTCATGAGCAATGATCCTGCTCCCCGGGTGGACATCGCCCTGGTCCACTACCCGGTCCTCAACCGGCGGGGCGAGGTAACCGGTTCGGCCCTGACCAATCTGGACCTGCACGATCTGGCACGGGCCTGCCGGACCTATGGCGTCGCAACCTACTGGCTGCTGACTCCCTACCGGGAACAGCAGGAGCTGGCCGCCAGGATAGCGGCCCACTGGACGGATGGTTACGGGGCCGGGGCCAATCCGGACCGGCGCCAGGCCCTTGCCCTGGTGCGGATAGGCCATGACCTGGACAGCGCCCTGGCTGCATCGGCGGAAAAATGGGGAGAGCATCCCCTGGTGGTGGCGACCAGCGCCGGTCGGCGTGACAGGCAGGTAGAGTATGGCTGGCTGCGGCGGGAGATCCGGCAGGGAAGGCCGGTGCTGCTGGTCTTCGGGACCGGCTGGGGCCTGGCCCCCGAACTGTCCTCCCGCATGGACGTGTTCCTGGCCCCGATCCGGGGGCGGGACGGTTATAATCATCTTTCAGTCCGCTCGGCGGCGTCCATCATCCTGGACAGGCTGCTGGCTGCGGAATATGCATGAAATTCCGGCTGGACCGGGTTTTTGCTGAACGGAGACATCCTCCACACAACAGGGACTATGGTTATGAATATCATCGACAGGATTGATCAGGAGCAGATGCGGTTCGATCACCCGGAGTTTCGCCCGGGTGACACGGTGAAGGTACATATCCGCATCATCGAGGGAAACAAGGAACGGGTGCAGGTCTTCCAGGGCGTGGTGATCAAGCGCAAACGCGGCAACATGAACGCCAGCTTCACGGTGCGCAAGATTTCCCACGGGGTGGGGGTCGAGAAGACCTTTGCCCTGCACTCGCCGAGGATCGAAAAGATCGAGGTCGTCACCCTGGGCCGGGTCAGGCGTTCCCGCCTCTACTATCTCCGGCAACGGCGCGGCAAGGCCGCCCGTATCCGGGAACGTGGTATTGTCTGATATCCCGAACAGTACAGACGGACCAGATCATGTTTGGGGGGCACTGAACATCCATGTCCATGGAAGGTGCCTCTCGTTCTCTTCTTGCCACGCCGGATCACGGGGACGATACCTTTTCCCTGGAACGGACCCTGATGGCCCAGGGCTTTTCCCGGGTGGCCGGTCTGGACGAGGCCGGCCGCGGTCCCCTGGCCGGTCCGGTGGTGGCTGCCTGCGTCATCCTGCCCCTGGATTGCGACTACCACCGGCTGCAGGATTCCAAGAAACTCTCTGCCGCCAGGAGGGAGACCCTGTATCACGACCTGCACGACTGGGGCGCGGCCATCGGTGTGGCCACGGTGTCCGCCCGGACCATCGACCGGATCAATATCCTCCAGGCCTCCCTGCAGGCCATGAAAGAGGCCGTGGCCGACTGTCCCCTGTCCCCCGCTTTCCTCCTGGTGGACGGCAAGTTCGATGTGCCCATGCCGCTTCCCCAGCGCGCCCTGGTAAAGGGTGAATCCAGGAGCGCCTCCATCGCCGCAGCCTCCATTGTCGCCAAGGTGACCCGGGACCGGCTGATGGCCGCCTATCACGACCGGTTTCCGGAGTATGATTTTCGCCGCAACAAGGGATACCCCACCAAGGCTCACCGCCAGGCCCTGGCCAGGTACGGCCCCTGCGAGCTGCACCGGAGAACCTTCAGGGGCGTTCGGGAGTATTTCGGCCGGGACAGGCAGGACAGCAGGAGCCAGGGCAGGCTGTTCTGAACGCGCATGGTGGGCTTCAGGCAGCATATCGGCCGCAGGGGCGAGGACCTGGCGGTCGACTTTTTGCGCAGAAAGGGATACAGGATAGTGGCGCGTAACGTCCGGCAGTCCTTCGGGGAGATAGATATCATTGCCCGCCATGGCCAGTTCCTGGTCTTCGTGGAGGTCAAGACCAGGAGAAGCGACCGTTACGGCTCGCCCCTGGAGGCCGTGGACAGGCGAAAACAGCGACAGATGATCCGCGCCGCCCAGGCCTACCTGGCCCGGGAAGTGTCTACGGAAACGGCTGCCCGGTTCGATGTGATCAGTGTCCTCCTCGGCAGGGAAAGGCCGTCCATCCAGCATATTGTCAATGCCTTCGATCTGTTCTGAAGTCCGAGCATCATGTCCACATCCGCTCTCATAGGCATAACCATGGGCTGTCCGGCGGGTATCGGGCCGGAAATTCTCCTCAAGTTTCTGCACGGCCGGTCTGGAAACCCGGCCTTCCGGCCGCTGATCCTGGGCGATATCGGCGTGCTGCATCGCGTCGGCCAGGACCTGGGCCTGGAGATCGATCTCAGGCCATGGGAACCCGGGATGGCGCTGCCCTCCCGAGGCGTCCCGGTCTATTCGCTCTCGTCCCTGGATCCCTCGCTCCTGGAGTGGGGTCAGCCAACCCGGGAGACCGGTCGGGCCATGGCCGAGTACATCCTGGAAGCGGTCCGGTTGTGCCAGGAGCAGACCCTGGCCGCCATGGTCACCTGTCCCATAGGCAAGGCCACCCTCAACGCGGCCGGCTTTCCCTATCCCGGCCATACCGAGATGCTGGCCGAGCTCACCGGCTGTGACCACTACCGGATGATGATGGCCGGCAGCCGACTCCGGGTCGTCCTGGTCACCATCCACGAGCCCCTGGCCAGGGTGGGTGATCTTCTCGCTCCGGAGTCCATCGCCGACTGCATCCGCATGACCCACCAGGCCCTGGAACAGGATTTCGGGATCACCGGTCCCCGTATCGCGGTGGCCGGCTTCAACCCTCATTGTGGTGAACAGGGCATGTTCGGCAGGGAGGAGATCGACATCATCGAACCGGCGGTCCGTCGTCTGGCCTCCAGCTGTCGGGTCAGCGGGCCCTGGCCGCCGGACACGGTCTTTCACCAGGCTGCCGAGGGACGTTTCGACGCCGTGGTGGCCATGTATCATGATCAGGGGTTGATCCCCTTCAAGCTGCTTCACTTCAGGGATGGGGTCAACGTCACCCTGGGCCTGCCCATTGTCCGTACCTCGGTGGATCACGGCACAGCCTACGATATTGCCGGCCGCAACCTGGCCGATCCGGCAAGTCTGGCGGCTGCCTGGGAGCTGGCAGCCCGGATCGGCGCAAACCGGGCCCGGAGGACAGCTCCATGAGACCCGGACGGCTGATCGTCTTCGAGGGCATCGACGGCACAGGCAAGTCCACCCAGCTTGCTCTGCTGGCCGATTGGCTGCAGGAGCAGGGATATGACGTAGTGGTGACCCGCGAGCCCACCGACGGGGTCTGGGGGCGAAAGATCCGGGAACTCTATCGGAACCGCGCCGCCCATAGCCTGGAGGAGGAACTGGAGCTCTTTATCCGGGACCGGCAGGAGCATGTGGACCAGGTGATCCAGCCTGCTCTGGACCTGGGAAAAATCGTCCTTTCTGACCGATATTATTTTTCCACTGCCGCCTACCAGGGTGCTGCCGGCTGCGATCCTGACGAGGTTTTTGCCCGGAACAGCTTTGCCCCGGAACCGGACCTGGTGGTACTCCTGAGTTTGGACCCGGAGGCGGCCATGGAACGGATCACGACCATCCGGGGAGACCGGCCCGATGATTTTGAGCAGCCCGACCAGTTGCGCCGGGTTGCGGAGCTCTTTGCCTCCTTTGACCACCCGGCCATCAGGAGGATCGACGCGGGGCTGGGCATCGACGAGATCCAGGAGCGGATACGGGCAGAGGCGGCAGGGATCCTGCCCGCTCCTTCCCGATTCTCTCCAGGTTGACAGCAGGAAGCCATTGCCTGTACACTCCTGATCAGAGAATGTGGGTATCGCGAATGATTGTCCTCCCGGGACGTCTGGTGCATCTGCTGCGTTCGGTCTTTTGAATACCATGATCCGGAACGGGCAGCCTTTTCAGGTTCCCCTGAAGGTTGCTGATGGCTTTTCTTGATGGCATGAACAGATTTTTGCTCTTGACACGGTTTCGGATGATCCGGAAGGGATGGCTCCTGCCGGTCCTGTGCCTCATCCTGTTGGCTGGCTGCCAGGGAAGACCGGTCGTTCCCGGTGTGGCCGTCCGGCAGGACGATACCGTGGCCGTGGAAGAGGAACGGGACTACGGTTGCAGCTATTTTTATTTTCTCTGGGGACGGCAGGCCGAGCTGGCCGGCCGGCTGGAGGAGTCCCTGGAGGCCTACGAGAAGGCCCTGCTGTGTGATCCCAGCTCCCGGTACATCATCCGCAAGATCCCCATCCTGCTGCTGCGCATGGATCGTGGCAAGGAGTCCGTGGCCCGGCTCAAGGAATACCTTCGCCACCATCCGGACGATGCCGACTTCCGCATGCTGCTTGCCAAGGTCCTGATCCGCCAGGGCAATCTGGAAGAGGCTGCCCATCAGTATCAGCTGGCCCATGATCAGGATCCGGAAAACTACACATCCCTCCTTCTCCTCAGCGAACTGTACCTGGCCCAGGGAAAGAAGGAACTGGCCGGCAAGACGCTCGAACGGGTGATCGAACTGGCCGATACCTCTTACCCGGCCCATGTCCTTCTGGCCAGGCTGAACCGCTCCATGGATCGGTATGACAGGGCCATGGAGGAATATCGGAAGGCCCTGGAGCTGAACTGGTCCGTGGACCTGGAAATGGAGATGGCCGACACCTGCATGGAGGAAAAGGAATACGACCGGGCAGCGGAGATCTATCGGGAGATCCTGAAGCGGAGCCCCGGCAACGAGGACGTCCGTCTCGCCCTGGTGCATGTCTACCTGCTGCAGGAAAAAGACACCCTGGCCCTGGAGGAGCTGGACCGGCTGAAGATGGTCTCCGATCATCCGGAACGGGTGGACCTGGCCATTGCCAAGCTCTATGCCAGGCGGGAACAGTACGACAAGGCCATCGCCATCCTCCAGGAGATTGCAGATCGGGAAAGTTCCAGCGAGGTCAGATACCTGCTGGCCATCCTCTACTTTCAGGACGAGCAGTATGACCGGGCCTTGCACCAGCTGCAGCTCATCGGCCCCGAGTCCGGCGATTACGAGGATGCGGTCTTCCTCCAGGTGCGCATCTACCGCGACCTGGAACAGCCGGAAAAGGCCATCGAGCTGCTGGAAAAAGCCATTGCCGACGAAAAGGGCCGGAGCGTGGACATGTATGTCCTGCTGGCTGCCCTCTACCAGGCCACCAAACGTAACGACCTGGGCCGGAAGACCTTTGCCCGCGGCCTGGAGATCTATCCGAACGATGACAACCTCCTCTACGAGTATGGCCTGTTTCTCGACCACAGCAATGCCCGGGAGGAGGCCATCCAGGTGATGGAAAAGGTGATCAGGATCCAGCCCCACCATGCAGCGGCCCTCAACTACGTGGGATACACCTGGGCGGACCGGAAAATCCATCTGGACAAGGCCCTGGAGTATATCCAGCGGGCCGTGGCCCTGAAACCGGACAACGGCTATATCCTGGACAGCCTCGGCTGGGTCTACTTCCGGCTGGGCCGCCTGGAAGAGGCCAGAAAGACACTGGAAAAATCTCTGACACTGGCTCCGGACGATCCGGCCATCCTGGATCACCTGGGTGATGTCTACCTGGAGCTCGGCCGCAGCCGGGAGGCCCTCGAGGCCTACCGGAAGGCCGTGGAGCTCTTCAAGGAGGAAAAGGACAGGCAGCCGGTCCGGGAGAAGATCAGGATCCTGCTTGAACAGGAAACGCAGTGAAGGGGTGCCTGTTTTTGTTGTTATGGGGAGCTGCCTGCCTGCTCCTCCTGGGTGGCTGCACTGGCGTGGTGCCCCGGACCGAGTCCCTTGACCGGTCCGGCGTCGCCCGGGTCCGCAGTCTCTTCGACCGTCTGGTAAACAGTTCCTGCGGGGAGCGTCTTGACGCCGATCTCACCATGTCCTGGGAAGGATATGGCCGGTCTGTTCATCTCAGCGCATCCCTGCAGGCCGCCCGCCCGGGATTCCTCCGGTTGAGCGCCAACGATCCGCTGGGTCGACCCTATCTGCTCCTGGCCCTGGACGGCAACGAGTTCGTGTTTCTGGACATTGCCGCCTCCCGTGGCTATACCGGCCCGGTGTCGGCCGCCTTTGTCCGCCGCTACCTGCCAGCCAGCCTTGCGGTGGATGAACTGACCGGCTGGCTCACCGGAACCGTGGATGCCGGCCTGCAGATTGACTCCATCGGCCGGGAGCTGGATCAGGCCCGTTACTGGCTGGAAGGGGTCAACCGGGCCGGACAGCGGCAGCTGTTCTGTCTCGACGGTGCAGGCCGGATCCTGCGCCGTCTGCTCATGGATCGGGACGGTGGCGTGGCCGTTGAAGCGCTCTACGGCGACTATCAGGAGTCGAGCGGCTGCCGACGGCCGACCCTGCTGGAGTTTCGCGGCCAGGAGATCCAGGGGACGATCCGTTGCCGGTTCCACCGCTATTATCCGCCCGGGGCCTGGAGCAGTGACCTGTTCCATCCCCCTGTTCCGCCCGGATTCCGGATCCAGGAGGTTCGGTAGCAACAGTTTTTCCGCTCTCCCCGACAGACAGGCCGTTGTCTCCAAGGGCCAGCGAGTCGCGGCCGGCCCTCCAACGGTCGATCGGACTCCCGGCTCAAAGGATCTTTTTCACATCCTCTGGAGACAGGGCATTATCCATCGTGTTGATGATAATGACGAACAGGTTGTCTTCCTTGAAGAAGACCTGCTGCAGGTCGTAACTGTTGTTCGGTGCCAGGTCCAGGACAACCCGCACCTTGCGGGGATTGTTGTATTTACCGATCCGGATCGTCTTCAGCAGCCGGCCGTTGGCCTTGATGACCGTGGGAATGCTTTCCGCAGCCCGGGTATTCTTGAAATCGCAGACCACCCTGGGCGTACCCTCTTCCAGGCCGAAAACCACTGGCGGATAGAAGTCATTGAGCTTGAAGAGGATCATTTCTCCCCGGTTCGAACTGTCGTCGAACTCCACCGACTGGAGAAGGGGGGACTTGCCGCTTGCCGATCCAGCCGGACTGCTGACCGCCTTTTCCGCTTCCCTGGCCTTGCTTTCAGCCGCCTTGCCGCTTTCCTTGGCCGCTTTCACCGGCTGGGTCTGGGCCGTTTTCCCGGAAGGGCTCTCTGCCTCTTTGGCTGCTGGCTTCGGTTCTGGTTTGGGTTCGGGCGAGGTAACCGTTTTTTTCGTTTGTGCCGGGGGTGGTTGGGCTGCCGGTTTCGTGGCCGCCAGGTCTTCCATGGCCGGCACGGCAAAGGGATCTTTTGGACCGGACGGCTTGGCAGCCTGTTCTGTTTTCGCCGTTACCGGTGGAGGGGCAGGTTGTTCTGCACGGGGTACTGTATCGGCCGCTTTTTTTGCGATCTCCCTGACCTTGGCGGCAACGGGCTGCTCTGGCGCGTTCCGAGGCGCAGTGGCCGTATATTCGATTTTCTTCCCTGTGCCCGCTGCCACTGTTCTGTTTTTCTGCAGACTTTGGGTTCCGGTTTCCGGGCCGGTGGGCTGGACCGTGATCGTGAGCCTGTTGGTGTTCCGGTCGAAATCCTGTCTGTACCAGACCAGCTTGCCCGGCCTGATATCAAAGACCACCCGGACGGTGGGCACCTTTTCCTTGTGGACACCCACGCGGATACGTTGTACAAGATTACCCTTGGTCGAGATGCGATTCGGCAGGGAACGGTCACGGGCGACGTTGGGAAAGTCGAAGACGATCCTGGGCTTGTCCCCCTTGAGGATGAAACTCTTGGGCATGTAGATGCCGTTGAGGACAAAGGTGATCTGCTCGGCCTGTTCTGTCAGGGGCTTGAACTGGATATCCTTGAGGATACCGCCGGCCAGGGCTGTAGACGGCAAAACCAGACAACACAGGAAAAAGAGGGTGAGTACTGCGGCGTTCTTCATCGTTATCCTTTGCTGACACTGTTGGGGCGTTGAAAGATTGTCTTTTCGTCCGGTCTCGAGGGTATGCGAAAAATGCATCCGATAAATATTGTGCATATGCTGCGGCAAACCGCTTCGCACGGGATGATCCCGGGCGAAAAGTCTGACTTTGCAAAAACACCCTGTTGTTGATTGGAGTTTTTTCCTCCTGCTCAGGATTACCCCGGTACAAGTTGTCATGTCAATAGAATTCAACCCAAATCCTGTTCTCCTTCCGGCAGGGAGCATCCCGGAACCACAGCAGATGGTTGCCGGCAGGCCGGGTCCGGCGCAGCCTGGGCCGTGTTTCTTTTGGCAGGCAACCATGGATGCCGGTACAGCCGGCCGGGCCGCGGGTGGTTAACCAGCCGTCCCGGCATGGGAGAGGACGCGGCCGGCGGCTGGGCGGTGGCAACATGTTCAGCCGGTTCCTGTCCTTGGAGGAAAAAATTAAAGATGGAGTATTGGACAGATAGATCCTGAACCATGTTGCACACGGCCAGGCCCGGAACGAATCGTTCCGAGGCTTCAGGATCCCTTTTGAAAACCAGATACTGATCGACCGCACGATGGATACCGCTGTTACGCTGGATGAGCTGCTGCCCCTGGTACGAAAACCGGGCCGCTATCTGGGAGCCGAATTGAACATCATCCGCAAGGATCACCGCAAAACCGGTTGCTCTGTCGCCCTGGTCTTTCCGGACCTGTACGAAATCGGCATGTCGCACCAGGGGCTGCAGATTCTCTACCAGGTGCTCAACAACGAGGAAGAGATCGTGGCCGAACGGTGCTACTGCGTCGATACGGACATGGAGGAGCTCCTCCGCCGTCACCGGTTGCCCCTGACAACCCTGGAGTCCGGCCGTCCCCTGGCGGAATTCGACATCATCGGCATCACCCTGCCCTATGAACTCTGCTATACGAACATCCTCACCATCCTCGACCTGGCCGGCATCCCCCTGCGGTCAGCAGAGCGGGACAGGCGCCATCCCCTGATCCTCGGGGGCGGTCCCTGCAGCCTCAATCCCGAGCCGGTGGCGGAGTTTTTCGATGCCATCCTCCTGGGAGACGGCGAGGAGGCCGTGCTGGAGATCGTCCGTACAGTCAGGGCGCACGGCCGACAGGACAGGGAATCGCTGCTCCGCAGATTGGCCGCCATCCGGGGAGTCTACGTGCCGGCGCTGTTCAGGCCCGTCTACGAGGACGATCGACTGGTGCGGGTAGAACCGCTCGTGGAAGGGTATGAATCGGTGCGGCGGCGGGTCGTGGCAGAGCTGTTGCCGGTGGAGCTCCTGGAAAAACCGCTCGTACCCCTGGTCAAGCCGGTCCATGACCGTCTGGGGGTGGAGATCGCCCGCGGCTGCACCCGGGGCTGTCGTTTCTGCCAGGCCGGGATCACCTACCGGCCCGTGCGGGAACGGTCTGTGGAAGACATCCTCCGTCTGGCCGAGGCAGGGATCGATCATTCCGGCTTCGATGAACTGGCCCTGCTTTCCCTGTCCACGGGGGATTTTTCCTGCCTGCCCGAGCTGATGGCCTTACTCATGGACCGGTTCGCCAGCCGCCGGGTCTCGGTTTCCATGCCCTCCATGCGGGTGGGAACGCTGAAGCCGGAGATCATGGCCCAGATCAGGCGGGTGCGGAAGACCGGTTTCACCGTGGCCCCGGAGGCAGGCACGGATCGGTTGCGGGAGGTCATCAACAAGGGGATCAGCGAGGAGGACCTGCTGGCCACCTGCCGGGATGCTTGCCGGCTCGGCTGGAATCTGATCAAGCTCTACTTCATGGTCGGCCTGCCCACCGAGACCATGGAGGATGTGGAGGCCATCGCCGAGCTGGCCAGGAAGACCAGGGAGGCGGGCCTGCAGGGAGGGAGGAACAGGCTGCAGATCAACGTCAGCGTGGCCACCTTCATCCCCAAGCCGCATACGCCGTTCCAGTGGGAGCCCCAGCTCGATCTGGCAGCGGCCCGGGAGCGGATCGATCTGCTGAAGAGGCTTTTGCCCAGGCGCGGGTATCGGCTCAAGTGGCACGATCCGGAGCAGTCCTACCTGGAAGGGGTCTTTTCCCGCGGCGACCGGCGTCTGTCCCGGCTGATCGAGACCGCCTGGCGCAGCGGGGCCAGGCTCGATGGCTGGTCGGAACAGTACAGCCTGGCGAACTGGCAGGAAGCTGCAGCACAGTGTGGTCTGGACCTGGACCAGTATCTCCGCGGCCGGGATCCGGCAGCAGTGCTGCCCTGGTCCCACCTGGACAGCGGCGTCGAGATGGCCTTTCTGCGGGAGGAGTTTCAGCGGGCTCTGGAGAGGACCTATACTCCGGACTGCCGCAACGGCAGTTGCCAGGGGTGTGGACTCTGCGATTTCAGGGAAATCCGTCCCCTGGTCAACAGCAACCGGCCTGCAGTTCCTGCCCGTGTCCTTCGGAACGGGCGGTCGGCGGAACAGGCAGAACCCGGGTTCAGATACCGGTTCAGCTATTCCCGTCTGGGCAGGATCCGGTTCCTGGGGCATCTCGAGATGCTGCAGCTCATCTTCCGGGCCCTGCAGCGGGCGAGGTTTCCGGTGCTCTTTTCCCGCGGATACAATCCCTCGCCCAAGGTATCCTTCAGCGACGCCCTGCCTGTAGGTGTGGAAAGCCTGGCCGAGTACTTCGATGCTGTCCTGGCCGAACCGCTGCAGGAGGAAGAAGCGGTCAGGAAGATCAACAGGGAGCTTCCGGACGGTCTGACCGTCTACCGGGTCGTCCCGAGCCCTGCCCGGAAGCAGGGAGACCTGCTGGTGGAGTACGAGATCTCCCTGCCCGCAGACCTGCAGCCTGAACAGGTGCACGAGACCATTGCCGCATTTCTGGCCGCTGACCGGTTTCCCGTGGAACGGGTGCGAAAAAACAAGGTGCAGCGGCTCGATCTGCGGCTGCTGGTGAACGACCTGGCATGCAGCAACGGTCTGCTCCGGCTCCGGCTGTTGCAGCCGCACTCCCGGGCCGGCACCAATCCCCTGGAGATACTCCGCCATGTTCTAGGCTGCAGTCATCACCAGGCCCTGCAGGCTGCTGTCCGCAAGATCGACAGCCGGCCCGCCGGTTGATGCTCAGCGGCGCCAGCTGACCCGGATCGACTTTTCGCCGTCTCCGTAGGCAAGCTCCAGCCTGCCCTGGTAGGCGCGGGCGACGGCCTCCCCGATCCGGCGGGCCACGTGGATGCCGGTGGTGGTAATGATCCAGTGGTCCGGCTCTTCCCGGAACTGCATGATCCGCTCCAGGGGATGCTCCTGCTTTTCGGCCTGTTCTTCGTTGAGGATGAGGTTGCGAACCTCCTCGCCGTGCTGTTCGAGAAAGGAGCTCTGCAGGTCGATGGTTCCGGCAGGATAATCGTCTGCCATGCGTCGGCAGGCCGGACAGGTCACCTCGTTGGCGTCAAGGGGGGACTCGTCCTGCCATGTCCAGCGGCCATTGACAAAGACCGCGCCGCACTCGACACAGAGGGTCGGTTCCGGCCATTTCCCCTCTTCCCGGTAGGTGTCGTGCTGGTGTTCCCTGACCAACCTGTCACGTCGTCCGTACAGTCCTTTATCCATTGTACACCTCCATGTTGTTGCGGCTTACTGAAGTTATCCTGTCCTGTACAAACAATAAGACAGGTCTGGCCGGCTGGAAAGTCGGCCCATGTCGGGACGATGGATCATGGACAGATGGGGCAGGGAGCACATGAGTCCTTGCGGAAACCGCGGCAAATGGTTTGCCGTTGCGGCTGAATTGGAGTAAAACGATTGGGTCTGTTCCTGGTTGATGGAGCGGACAGGTCGCGCTGCACGCCTCACCAGGGGTGAAGCAGGAGGCCGGTACCGTCGTACAGGGAAAACGGCAGGCCTGTCTGACGGGCGCAACAAATCACGAAAACTGTTGGTTGATCGCTGGTGTCGACCCAGGGTTTCAGAAAAGGAGCTTGGTTATGAAGAAGGTTGTCCTGCGTGAAGATGAGATGCCCACCAGATGGTATAACGTGGTGCCCGACATTCCCGGCGGGCTGCAGCCCCCTCTGGATCCGGAGACCCTGGAGCCCATGGGGCCGGAAAAGCTGAGCGCTGTTTTTCCCATGGGCCTGCTGGAACAGGAGATGAGCGCGGAGCGGTATATCGACATCCCGGAAGAGGTCCTGGAGGTGTACCGTATCTGGCGGCCCTCGCCGCTGGTCCGGGCACGGAAGCTGGAAGAGGCCCTGGGGACAAAGGCAAAGATCTTCTTCAAGAACGAGGGTGTCTCGCCGGTGGGCAGTCATAAGCCCAACTCTGCCGTTGCCCAGGCCTATTACAACAAGCGGGAAGGTGTCAAACGGCTCGCCACAGAGACCGGCGCCGGCCAGTGGGGATCGGCCCTTTCCCTGGCGACCTCGAAATTCGGCCTGGAGTGCAAGGTCTACATGGTTCGGGTCTCCTTTGACCAGAAGCCATACCGCAAGTCCATCATGCAGACTTTTGGAGCCGAGATCGTGGCCAGTCCCAGCCCGGATACCAATACCGGCCGGGCCATTCTGGAGCAGGATCCGGAGAGCCCCGGCTCATTGGGCATCGCCATCTCCGAGGCCCTGGAGGATGCGGCCACCCACGAGGAAACCAACTACGCCCTTGGCTCGGTCCTGAACCACGTCATCCTGCACCAGTCCATTATCGGCCTGGAGGCAAAGAAACAGCTGGAGATCGTCGGGGAATATCCGGACGTGATCATCGGCTGCTGTGGTGGCGGGTCCAACTTTGCCGGACTGCTGGCCCCCTTTGTTCCGGATTATCTGGAAGGGAGGAAGGTCCGCTTCGTCGGGTATGAGCCGGCCTCCTGTCCCTCCATGACTGCCGGCAAGCTGGCCTATGACTCGGGTGACGTGGCCATGATGACGCCCCTGCTCTACATGTACACCCTGGGGCACGATTTCATGCCGCCGGGCATCCATGCCGGGGGCCTGCGCTACCACGGCATGGCGCCGATCATTTCGGCCCTGATCCGGGACGACATCCTGGAGCCCAGGAGTGTCCATCAGCTGGAATGTTTCGAGGCCGGTGTCCTCTTCGCCCGTACCGAGGGAATCATTCCGGCGCCAGAGACAACCCATGCCATCCGGGGAGCGATCATCGAGGCCATGCAGGATCCCGATGAACCAAAAACCATCCTGTTCAACTTTTCCGGACACGGCCTCATCGACATGGCAGCCTATGACTCCTACTTCGCCGGCGAGCTGCATGACTATGCCTATCCGGAGGAACAGATCGCCAGGTCACTGGCCAAACTGCCCAAGGTGGGCTGATCGTCTTGCTGCAGAGGCTGTCTGGACTGGGATCGGTCCTGGTCCTTCTCTGCTGTCTGGTTTCCGGGCAGGCAGCATGGGCTGCCTGCCCGGGGTTTTCGGATGTCATCCGCAGGGGATCTTTTTTCCTGGCCGATGCGGCCGGCAGGGAGCTGGCATCCTGCAATCCTGATCTGAAACTGGTCCCGGCCAGCCTGATAAAGATCGGCACGGTCCTGGCGGCCATGCGGATTCTGGGGCCGGAATACCGGTTTTCCACGGAATTCTTCCTGGACGACCGGAACAACCTCTATATCCGGGGAAACGGAGATCCCATGCTGGTCTCCGAGGAGGTTGCCCGGGCCCTGGAACAGCTCCGCGCGCTGGGAGTTGCCACGATCAACAGTATCTTTGTCGACGATACCAGGTTCGCCCTTCGCCACCAGGCGCCGGGACTCGGCCGAACCGCCAACCCCTATGATGCACCGGTAGCCGCCACAGCGGTCAACTTCAACTCTGTGGCCATGTTCGTGGGTGAAGAGGGAATAGTTCGTTCCGCAGAACCCCAGACACCCTACCTGGAGATCATGAAGGTGCTGGGCAGGGGATTGCCGCCGGGCCGGCACCGGGTCCATGTCTGCTGGCGGGGCGGCCGTCCTGCCCAGCAGAGTGCCCGGCTGACCGGGGAGCTGGTTCGGGCCCTGCAGCGGCGGCTTGGCATTGCCGGCCAGGGAAGGATAGGCAGGGCACGGGTGAAAAAGGGGGCCCGCCTTGTCCTGGTCTACAGGAACAGCCATACCCTCCGGGACATCAGCCGCTCTCTTCTCCGTTTTTCCAACAATTTCATGGCCAACCTGATCTACCTTGCCTGCGGTGCCGAACGATTCGGCTATCCCGCCACCTGGGACAAGGCCCGGCAGGCGGTTTCCGGCGAACTGGCCGGTCTGCTTGGCGACCGGTGGACAGACAGCTTCTTTCTCGAGGACGGGGCCGGCCTGTCCAGGCAGAACCGGGTTACCAGTCGCTCCATGACGGCTCTCTTGGTCGCCTTTGCACCCTGGGCTCATCTCCTGCCTGAAAAACAAGGTGTTCGCCTCAAGTCTGGCACCCTGGGGCAGGTCTTCAACTATGCCGGGTATCTGCCGGGAAACAGGCCGTTTGTCGTGCTTCTCAACCAGGAGAAAAATACCCGGGATACCGTGCTGGCCAGGGTAAAGGCTCTGGCCGACAGGCATGTTTCCGACAGATAGCTGGCTGGTAATCCGGTTTTCCGGTATCGTTATTCGGATTACAATATCTTTCGCGTTTCCGCTGTCGCCTTGAGTCCAACGCAGTGATTGTTTCTCTATAACCTGATGGAATACAAGATATAATCAAAAAAAATCCTCTCTGGCCCCTCCCTTGCTTCTGACTGGCCGAACAAGGGATTGCACCATAACTATCAGGGAGGATTACCATGCGTGGAACGATTTGTCGGCTTGCCGCAGTGACGGCGGCATTTTCCTTTTGGACGGCTCCTGCCTGGGCCAGCCCGATCATTGACGGCGTGTTCGACAGAACCGGTGAATGGGCCGGTCACTTTGTGGCCGAAGATACAGGACAGGAGAATCATCTCGGGCCCGGAGACGGGGGCCAGCTTTACGATGCCGAGTACCTGGGGCTCGTCATCGAGGGCGGGTCTGTCTATTTCGGTCTGCAGACCGGTCATCAGGTGGCCACCAACACGGTGCTGCCTGCGGGGGATTTCGCCTTTGATATCGGCAGCGACGGCACCTGGGACTATGCGATCGACTTTCTCATCACCGGTGGGACGGTCAACTACTCGCTGATCGACATGCGGGGCACCTCGCTGGTCGACTACAGCGACACCGTGGCCACCCATGCCTGGCGCGATGTCCGTTACAGCAGCAACGCCATCTCCTCGCCCTTTGAGGCCATCTACACCACAGGAGACGTGCTGGCAACCTTCAGCGGCGCCTACTCGGACAGCGCCGTGGATGCATACGGTCAGCAGTCCTATGTCCTGGAGGGCATGTTCGATCTCAGCCTGTTCGACATCCTGCCCGGCCAGAGCGTGACCATGCACTGGACCATGGCCTGCGGCAACGACTACCTGGAAACCGATCCCACCCAGCCGGTTTCCGAGCCCGTCACCATGCTGCTCTTCGGCAGTGGCCTGATGGCCCTGGCCTCGTTGCGACGGAAGAGGGAAAAAGCGCACAGGAGCCGGTATTAGTAGCCCCTGGCATCCTGTGGGCATCGCGGCCGAGAGAGCCGTGGCGGGGATTGACCGCGTTTTTCGCTGTCAGTAGTTCTGTTCCGCATAGGCCAGCCAGCCGCCGGCCTCGATCAGTTTCCTGTCAAAGGGATTGAGAGAGAAGGAACAGACAACCCGCTCCCCATCATTCGAGGTGGCCACGATCGTGCTCTCCGCCAGGTCGATGTCGATGTCCACCGGGGCGGAAAGGGCAAAGAGTCGGTCCAGGTCTCCGGGACTCACCTCTGCCGCCAGGATGCCGCAGTTGAACATGTTCTGCCGGAAGATGCGGGCGAAACTCTCGGCGATCACCACATTGATGTCGTTGACCTCCAGGGCCCAGACAGCATGTTCCCGGGAGGAGCCGCAGCCGAAGTTGGACCGGGTCACCAGGACCCTGGCCCTTGCCATCTCCTCGGAGCCCGGATCAAATCCTTCCAGGTGGAGATCTTCCAGCAGATGGGGCTGCAAGGCCCGCTTGGAGATCTCGGTCAGGTACTTGGCCGGAATGATCTCGTCGGTGTTGATGTCGTTTCTGTCGATGAACACTGCCGGGCCGCCAAACTTCTTCATTCTGCTCTTCCTCGTGCTGGTTGCTTGCCGGGTACCTATGGATTGGGCATGTTGATGTTTCAAGGTATCCTACTGGAGAAATGTTCTCGGATCAGTGATTTCGCCGCGGATGGCCGCTGCCGCCGCACTCAGGGGACTCATCAAATGGACCATGCCGCCTTTTCCCATGCGGCCGTTGAAGTTGCGGTTGGTGGTGGAGGCACACACCTCGCCCTCTGCCAGGACACCGCTGGACATGCCCAGGCAGGCGCCGCAGGTGGGGTTGAGCACACAGAAGCCGGCATCCATGAAGACCTTGATCAGTCCTTCGTCCAGGGCCTGGGAGTAGACAGCCGGGGTGGCAGGGGTCAGGATGCCCCGCACATGTCCCGCAATGGTCCGGTTCCTCAGGATTGAGGCCGCAGCCCGGAGATCCTCGATCCGGCCGTTGGTGCAGGAGCCGATGTAGACCTGGTCGATCCTGGTACCGGCCATCTCGTCGATGTTTCTGACCTGGTCCGGCTTGTAGCCAAAGGTCACCTGGGGCGCGAGATCGCTGACATCGATCTCCAGGGTCCGGGTGTAGACCGCATCCTGGTCTGAGTGCCACTGCCTGAAGGCCACCACTGCCGCATCGATGGATTCATAGTCGTCCCGGATGAACGGCCACAGGTATTCCGCCGTGATCCGGTCAGGCAGGCAGATGCCGGATGTGGCTCCGGCCTCCACCGACATGTTGCAAAGGGTCATCCGGGAGGCCATGTCCATGTGCTCGATCACCGGTCCCCGGAACTCCATGATCTGGTCCGTGGCTCCATTGACGGTCAGTTCCCGGATGATCCGCAGGATGATGTCCTTGGCCGAGACGCCGAGGGGCAGGGTGCCGTTCACCTCGATCTTCATCGTCTGTGGCCTGCGGAAACCGCACACGCCTTTCAGGATGCCCACCTCCAGGTCGGTGGTGCCCACACCGGCGGCAAAGGCTCCGAAGGCGCCATGGGTACAGGTGTGGGAGTCGCCCATGATCACCGTGTACCCGGGCCGGATGAATCCCTTTTCCGGAAACAGGGCATGACAGACGCCGTTGCGGCCAATGTCGAAAAAATCCCTGATTCCATGCCGACGGGCCCATTCACGCATGATCTTTGCCTGGGTGGCGGTCTTGGAATCCTTGGGCGGGGTGACATGGTCGATGACCGCCTTGATTCTGTCCGGATCGCAGACCCGGTCCAGTCCCTTTTCCTCCAGGTCCATGATGGCGATGGGGGTGGTGATCTCGTGGCACATGATCACGTCGATATCGAGGACCATGTTGTCGGGCGTTGGCGTGTCCCGCAGGTGGGCTGCGAAAATTTTCTCGGCTATGGTCTGTCCCATTGCATACTCCTTGCTGTGGCGCTGTAACAGGTTCAACCCCTGGAAGTGTTTTCAGGAGGGAACGTAAGTGCGTTTCTTACCCGGTTCTTCCCGTTCACGTCAAGGGCACCCTGCAAAATTGTCGTTTCGGCCGAGCACTACTCCGGCCGAAATCTCTTCTGGCCGCATAGCGGGGCTATGGCGGCCAGGAGAGATCGTGTGAAGATACGGGGCCTGTGGTCATGTACACTCAACGTGAAAACACCGGGCTGTTTTCCAGGGAGCGGACAAGGCCCAGCACCCGTCCCTGGATGAGGACGTCGCCCAGCCTGTGGGAGGTTGCCTGGTAGGCATCGTTTTCCGGGTGGAGTTCGATGCGGTCCCCGCGATAGTAGAATCGTTTCACCGTGGCCTCCTCACCGAGCAGGGCGACGACGATCTCGCCGTTTTCGGCATACTGGCGGGGCTCGCAGATGACCAGGTCGCCCTCCAGGATGCCCACCCCGCTCATGGAATCACCCGTGATCCGGAGGGCGAACAGGTTCTCGCCCCGATAGAGGCGCCGGTCCACCACGATCTGTCCAGCCCATTCCTGCTGGGCATAGAGCGGCAGTCCGGCCGCCACCCTGCCGATGACAGGGACGCAACGGCCGTCTGCCGGGGAGTTGTCCTCTTCCCGGTTCAGAAGGATGGTGCGGCTGTACCGGCCGGTGCGCTGGAGCCAGCCCTTGTCCTCCAGGGCCCGGAGCAGTCTGGCAATGGCCGTGTGACTGACCTGGAGGGCCGCTGCCGTGGCGCGCAGGCTGGGAACGACCCCGGTCCGGTCCATTTCATTTTTCAGAAATGTAAACAGTTCCTGCTGCCGTCTTGTCAGGGGTTGTCGTTCCATCTCTGCACTTTTTGGCCAGGATTGATCTGTTGAAGAATAATGTTGTCCTAATGTAATGGTTCCTTACTACAAGACCACTATTTTTTATTTTTGACAAGCTGCAATTAGGGGTTGAAAACCCGGAAACCTGGTTGTATGAGAGCGGTAAGAAGGAAGAGCAACAAGGAAACATTTCCTGGTGGGAGGCGAGAATGGAAGACGAATTCTATTTTACGAATTTCGTATACAAACCAGACGTCTACTATTTTCTCTACATCGGTGAACTCAAATCGTACGGCCTCAATCCCTTTCTCTGCGACATGTTCCGGCGACAGCTCGGGCGGGAGGTGGAGTTCATCGCCATCATCCCTGATGTGCTCATTCAGTATAATTACCGCAATATCATCGTGATCGCGCCGGAAATGGGCGCAGAGGACCGGCAGGGCCGCGAGCAGATCAGTTTCCGGGCCGAGATCGGCCAGTTCATGCGCCAGGTTTCCGCACATCCCGGTATCCACCGGCTGATCAGGCAGATCCTGAGCCGACAGGATCACCTGTATATCAATATGTACGAGAGTGACCCCAACATGACGCTGGATGACCTGGACCGGGTGTCGATCATCGGGCCGGACAAGCAGCTCGCCAGAAAGTTCAACAACAAGGTGGTGCAGCTGGAACTGCTCAAGGACGAGATTCCGGTGATCGATTTCCAGACCTGCGATTCCCTGGCCGCGCTGCTCGGCGCCACCGACCGCCTCTGGGAGACCTGGTCGGACGGCATTTTTGTCAGCAGGCAGTACAGTGCCGCCGGTTCCGGGTCCAGGATCGCCCGCTGCCGCAAGGACATCGAGGAGCGGTTCAGCGATGAGGATGCCCCGTTCCTTATTTCCCGCTACATTCCCCACAAGCTGGATCCGACCGTCCTGGCCGTGACAGCCAATGAACAGGATGTCTACATCGCCGGGGTGGCAGACCAGGTGATCGAGGACGGCAACCGGTTCGTCGGCTCCACCTACCCGTCGGTCCTGCCCACGGACCTGATCCGGAAACTGCGGGAATACACTCGCAGGGTGGGCCGGATCCTGGCCAGACACGGCTATCGGGGCATTTTCGGTTGCGATTTCCTGGTGGACGAGAATCGGCAGATCTATTTTGTGGAGATCAACGCCCGCAAACAGGGCACCACCCTGGAGTTCTGCTATACCCTGGAGCAGCTGCTGCCAGAAGGCAGCGCCTCCCTGCCCGAACTGGAATACTATGCGGTGGAAAAGGGGCGTTTTCCGGAAAATACCAGGGAGCCGAACGATATCGATCTCTGCCCGATCTGCTGGGGGACCTATAACTACAAGCTCAAGGATCACCAGTTCACCAGGGGATATATTCCGCAGAATCCCTATGAACGGGAGAGCTTCTGCAAGGTGGCCTCCGGCGACCTGATCAAGGACTTTGTCGTCCTGGAGCATATCGGATCCAGGGTGCTTGTCTTTCCGGGGACCTTCCTGGCCCGTATCGTCTCGGTGGGCGGAAAACGGGCCGATGTCGAGGAAGGATTGCGGCAGGGCAGGGAGATAATCGAGCTGACAGTGGAAAAAAAGGCTGTTGAACAACAGTGAAGGAGCGACCAAGATGAGCGAGTTTGACGACTATACGGTGGAATTGCTGGACACCCTCACCCATGGGGACAGGAAGGTGGTTGTCTCCGAATCAGTGCGGCAGGAGGTGGCGGAGCTGTACCGGGAGGCCGAGGCCGGAGAGCTGACCGGTCCCGTTGTCCGGCTGTTTCGGCGGTTGCTCGTTCTGGCAAGGGACGAGGGGATACCGGCCACTGCTCTTGGGCTGAGCCGCCAGGACCTGGAAGGGCTGGCCCGGAAGCATCAGCAGGTCGATGAGCACATGGTCTCGGTGGGTGGCCGGGTGGGACAGGCCCTGCCCATCGTGGACAGGGCCAACGCCCGGGTGGATGATTATCTGGCCCGCAAGGACGTGGAGGCGCCTTCGGGTATAGAGCTCTGGGACCGCATCCTGGAGAATCAGGCCCGGATAAAAAAGATCCTGGGCATGGACGATACCCAGTGGAATTCATTCAGCGGCCAGATTCACCATGCGGTCAACACCGTGGACGAGTTGGCCGGACTTGTCGACCTGTCTGCCGAGGCCATCGGGGATATTCGTCGGGTCACCGAGAATTACCGGATGCGGCTGACGCCCTATTATACCAGCCTCATCATGCCCGGGCAGGGCAACGATCCCATCATGCTCCAGGCCATTCCCACGGGCGAGATGGTGGACAATGCCGGTATCGAGATACCGCCCGTGGCCGCGGATCATTCCCCGGCCAGGCTGGTGGACCAGTTCTATCCCAGGGTCGTGACCATCAAGTCCACCAACATGTGTGCCATGTACTGCACTCACTGTCTGCGCATCGCCCACATCGGCAAGAAGGACAAGATATTCTCCAGGGCCGCCTATGGCGAGGCCCTGGACTATATCCGGCAGAACAGCCGGATCAGGGACGTACTCATCACCGGCGGGGACGCCTTTGTCCTGCCCAACTCCATGATCAGGTGGCTCCTGGAGGAGCTGGACAGTATCGATCATGTCCGTCTGAAGCGCCTCGGCACCAGGGTGCCGGTGACCGTTCCCATGCGGATAGATTCCGAACTTCTCGATATCCTGGAAGAATCAAATGACCGCAAGCCGGTCCGGGTCGTGACCCAGATCAACACGGCCAGGGAGATCACTCCGGTATCCAGGGAGGCGTTCAAAAACATCTCCCGCCGGGTGACCGCTGTCCTGAACCAGGCCGTTCTGCTGCGGGGAATCAACGATTCCAGGGTCAAGATGTGGAAACTCTGCGAAACCATCCAGGAGGCCTATGTCCGGCCGTACTACATCTTCAACTGTTCCTACCGCAATCCGCAGTTCGCCCATTTCCGGGTGCCGGTGGAAAAGGGGCGGGATATCGTGGAGTCGATGTACGGCAACATCTCCGGGGACGCCATTCCACGCTACATCGCCACTGCAGGCGGCAAGATTCCCATGCACCGTTCCAACGTGGTGGGAAGAGAGGGAAATGACCTGATTCTGCGTAAACCCTGGAACGGCCGTGAAGTCAGGTATCCGGACGCTGATCCTGAAGAATATGGAAAGGAGACCTTTTCCTTTCAGCGGTACGGATCGTGACCGGTTCCTTGGATGGTTTTCTTGCCCGCCGGGAGGGAGAGATGCTCGATCTCCTGGAGCGGATGGTTCTGATCCAGAGCGGTACTGCAAACAAGGCCGGGGTGGACCGAATGGGCCGCCTGGTACGGGAAGCCCTGGAAGGGCTGCCCCTGGAATGGACGGTCCATCGCCAGGAGACCGTTGGTGATCACCTGGTTTGCTCGACTCCCCGGGCGGATCGGCAACAGGCCGTTCTCATCACCGGCCATATGGATACGGTCTTTCCTGCGGATACGGACTTCAACTGGTTCCGCCGGGAAGACGGACGGGTCCGCGGTCCGGGAGTCATCGACATGAAGGGCGGGCTGGTGGTGACCATCTATGCGGTGCGGGCACTGGCGCATGCCGGCCTGCTGGAGGACCTGCCCCTGATCCTGCTGTTCAACTCCGATGAGGAGACAGGCTCGCCAACCTCCATCCCCCTGTTGAAAGAACTGGCCGCCAGGAGTGTCTGCGGACTGGTGACCGAGTGCGGTGGTCTCCAGGGACAGGTGGTGACCGGCCGGCGGGGTAAACTCGGCCTGCGGCTGGATGTCCATGGCCGGGCCGGTCATGCCGCCTTTGCCGGTGGCAACAAGGCCAGCGCTATCCTGGAGCTGGCCCGCCTGATCCAGGAACTGGAGGCGCTCAATGATCCGGAGCAGGGTGTGGTTGTCAACGTGGGCCGCATCGAGGGCGGGATCGGCCCGAATTCCGTTGCCGGGCATGCCATGGCCCTGGTGGATACCCGCTACACAACGGCTGCCGCCGGTCAGCGCCTGTACGAACAGATCGCTGATCTGGTCGGCCAGGGTAGGGTGGAGGGCACGTCCTCGGAGTTGCAGGTCACCAACGAACGGCCGGTCATGGCCCAGTCCTCTGCAAACAGGCAGTTGTTCCAGCTCTATCGGGAGGTGGCCTCCGGCTACGGCCTGATCATAGAGGAAGAGTTCCGGCAGGGCGTCTCCGATGCCTCCACCCTGGCCGGCGAAGGGCTGCCGGTTCTGGATGGCCTGGGTCCCATCGGCGAGCACGACCACAGTGACCGTGAGTACATGCTTCGGGAAAGCCTGTTGCAACGCACCTGCCTGCTGACCGGCCTGCTGGTCAG
This sequence comes from uncultured Desulfobulbaceae bacterium, assembly GCA_964626235.1. Lineage (GTDB taxonomy): Bacteria > Desulfobacterota > Desulfobulbia > Desulfobulbales > Desulfobulbaceae > CAZVDY01. The sequence goes on from CAZVDY010000054.1 coordinate 37,079, forward strand.
GCTGGGAGAACGGTTCTCCCGGTAGAAGGGGCGATCGGTATGGCGGTGGCGGTGGCGGGTTTCCTCGGGTCGTTATCCAGCCTGCCGCAGGCGTTGCGGCTCCTGGGCGCTGTCAGGTCCGTGGGCTTGACGCCTTGTCCAGATGAATCGGAAAAAACGTGACCAGCCGGGCGAGTGCTACCCACCCGGCTGGTCGCGAATAGTGCAGGAAGAAGATCAGACCGTGATCCGGTTACGGAGACGCTCGGCAAGCTTGTCGTCGCGGTAGGAGACGATGGTCACCGGCGAGCGGCGGAAGAGCTTTTCCGCCACCGAGCCGGTGAAGGCATGGGCGATTTCGCCCCGGGCCTTGACACCCATGACGATCATGTCCACGTCCTCCCGCACCGCATACTGGAGCAGTTTTGTGGCAGGCCGGCCAACGGTGATCACGAGCCGGATCTTTTCCCGTGGGAAGTCCACGTGTTCGAGCATTTTTTCCAGGGCCTCGGAACGCTGCTCCTGGATTTTCCCGATATAATGCTCGCCATCCACCTCGTACCCCAGAGCGGTGATCCGCTCCACGGTCTCCACATCCCGTTCATCGATGACATTGACGAAGAGGAGCTGATCGATGTCCAGGCTCCGGCCCAGAAGCACCGAGTATTCCACAATCCCCTGGGAATAGGGTGAAAAGGCCAGGGGCACCATGATCTTTTTTATCTCTTTCATTTATCTCACCTTTTCGCTCCTGATATCGGTTCAGGCGGTTGCAAACGATTTGATCGGTTTCCGTGCTTCCGGTCCACGCGCTTTCTGCATGATATAGATCAGAACCAGGATGCCCACGCCGAGGAGGTAGCACCAGTAGCGCTGCTCATGGGGTAGGCCGATCCACTGGGCGATCCGCTGCGGCTGCATGAGGATGAAGGTCGAGCAGAGAAAGAGCGGCACCTCCCAGATCTTGTTGCGGGCTATGAACCATCCCTGGGTGGCCGAGGCAAAGGCGAAGTTGCCCAGGCAGGCCATGAGGAAGATCAGGATTCCCTGGCTCCAGGAATGGATATTGTGCAGAATCAGATCAGTATTGAAGATGAACATGAAGGGCAGGATGGCGGTCCGGATGTCATACATGAAGCCCTGCAGGCCCGTGGGAATGGGCGGTGACTTTGCAATGGCCGCTGCCGCATAGGCGGCCAGGCCGACGGGCGGGGTGTCGTCGGCCAGGATGCCGAAGTAGAAACAGAACAGGTGGGCGGCCATGAGCGGGACGATGAATCCCTGCATGGCGCCGATGTTGACGATGGCCGGCGCGGTCAGGGCCGCCATGACGATGTAGGTGGCCGTGGTGGGCAGGCCCATGCCGATTATCAGGCTGGCAATGGCGGTGATGACCAGCATGAGAAAGACGTTGCCCATGGAGAGGACATCGATGATCTCGGAGATCAGGTTACCGAGCCCCAGGGCGACAACGCCGACAATGATACCGGCTGCGGCAGTGGCCAGGGCAACGGCCACCATGTTTCGGGCGCCGGTGGCCAGGGCGGAGAAGATATTGATGATGGATTGTTTGAAGGCCGGTCCCACCGGTTCCTTCCGCCGCATGGCCTTGACCGGCTCCTGAAAGAGCATGATGACCGTCAGTACGCAGATGGCGTTGAAGGCCGCCAGCTCGGGCGAATGACGGACCACGATCAGTTCGTAGAGCAGCATGAACAGCGGCACCAGATAGTGCAGGCCACTGAGCAGTGTCGAAAAGAAGCGGGGCAGTTCGCTCTTGGGCATTCCCTTGATGCCCAGCTTGGAGGCCTCGATGTGTGAGATGTAGAACAGGGCCGCATAGGAGACAAAGGCCGGGATGGCTGCAGCCTTGACCACCTCGATATAGGGGACGTTCACATACTCGGCAATGATGAAGGCCGCCGCCCCCATGATCGGCGGGGCAAGCTGCCCGTCGGTCGAGGCGGCAACCTCGACGGCCGCGGCCTTGGTGGGCGGATAGCCGACTTTCTTCATCATGGGAATGGTGAAGGTGCCGGTGGTGACGATGTTGGCGATACTGGAACCGGATATCATGCCGGTCAGCCCCGAGCCCATGATGGCCGCCTTGGCCGGTCCACCCTTGTAGCGGCCCAGGAGGCTGAGGGCGAGCTGAATGAAGTAGTGGCCCGCCCCTGCCTTGTCCAGCATGGCGCCGAACAGGACAAAGAGAAAGACAATGGTCGCCGAGACATCCAGGGGAATGCCGTAGATACCCTCCGTGGACATGGTCATCTGGCCTACGAACCGGTTCAGCGACGTGCCCTTGAAGGCGATCAGGTCCGGCATGTAGGGGCCAAGGAAGCAGTAGCCGATGAAAAAGGTGCCGATGATGGGCAGGGCCGGACCGATGGTCCGCCGGGTCGCCTCCAGGAGCATGACCGTCAGGAGGATACCGAAGATCATGTCCGCCATGACCGGTGATCCCTGGCGGTTGTTGATGGCCTCAAGAAAGATGACCAGGTAGAGGGCACAGAAACAGGCCAGTGCGGCCAGCAGCATGTCCAGTACGGGAATTTTCTTGTGCTGGGAAAAGTAGCTGAGGCCGAGGATCGGTTTCTTGAGCAGGGGATAGTTGAGATAGACCAGGGTCAGGGCAAAGGCCAGGTGGATGGCCCGGATATAGGTGGTATCCAGGACCACGAAATAGGGAAGCGACAACTGGAACAGGCTCCATGCCACCGCAATGGTGGGGATGATCCATTTCTGCCAGCCCGTGGGCTTTCGTCCGATCCCCTCTTCCTCTTCGGCCAGCTTTTTTGCCAGCTCCATCCCTTCTTCATCGAACTGTACGTTAATCTTGCTCATGGACTCCTCTTTTTCCTAGTGCGTTAACGTATTCCGTGTAGCTCTTCTCTCTATCGGATGTCCCGGACCGCCAGGGCACGGTAACCCCGCCGGTGGACAAGACGATCGGTGTAAAAGGTGCCGCGGACAAAGTTGAATACCCGGGCCGAGACATTTTCCCGGTCACCGGTCCAGACAAACCCGCAGGACAGGTGAATCTGCGGGATGATCCTGATCTTCTGGCCGCACTCGGCCTCGTAGCCCTGGTAATCGGAATTTTTGACGAATAGGGTCTGCAGCTCGTTGAGAGTCGGCAGCCGCCAGTTATCGTACATGACAGGAAGTGAGGTGGGAAAGGTATACCGGATCCATTTTTCCGCCTGGTGCCAGTCGATGTCGCCGAGGTTGTCTTCGGCCGCCCACATGAGATGGAGTTCGGTGTCGGTCACCGTGCCGTCGCCGTTGTCCACAAACCGCTCCGAAGCCGCAAGAGAGGGAGGATGCAGCAGCAGAACAAAAGCGACTCCGCTGAACAAGAAAATAAAGACGTTCCGTTTCATTGCATGGCCCTCCCTGATTGTGGTGACGTGGTGCGTTACATGGATCTCCCTGCCGGTTACTCTTTTCTGTGCTCTTTTTGGATTATGTGGTTCTTGCCTGGTTTTCTTTTTTCCCGGGATCATGGCGAATGATCCCGGGAAAAAAGAACCGGCGGCCCTGGAGGGGACCGCCGGACAACCTGGCCGTTATTTCATCAGGCCCGCTTCTTTGTAGTATTTCATGGCACCCGGATGGATCGGCGCGGACAGACCTTCCAGCATGTTCTGCTTGGTCAGGCCGGCGTAGGCCGGATGCAGTTTCTTGAAGTCGTCGAAATTCTCGAAGACCTCCTTGGTGATGGCATAAACGACTTCATCCGGAATCTTGGCAGAGGTGACAAAGGTGGCCTTGACGCCGAATGTCTGGATGTCCTTGTCGTTCTGGGCACCGGGATAGAGCTTGTGGTTGATGGTCGCCTTGGCATAGTAGGGGAACTTGGCCAGGAGCTTGTCAATGCCGGGACCGGCAACGTCGGCGATCAGCACCTTGCGGGCTCCCGAGGTGGCCTCCTTGATGGCTCCGGAGGGATGGCCGACGGTGTAGAAGAAGGCATCGATGCGTCCATCCTGCAGCAGGCTGGCGGCCTCGGAGGCCTTGATGCTCTCGGCCTTGATGTCTTTCTTGACATCGATTCCCACGGCCTCCAGGGCATCGATGGCGTTCTGGCGCTGACCGGAACCGGGATTGCCGATGTTGATCTTCTTGCCCTTGACGTCATTGATGGTCTTGATGCCGGAATCGACAGCGGCAACCAGGGTCACTGTCTCGGGATGGATGGAGAAAACGGCCCGCAGGTCCTTCTGCGGTCCCTTGTCTTTCCATTCTGCCAGACCGTTGATGGCCTGGTACTGGCGGTCCGACTGAACCACACCGAATTCCAGGTCACCGGCCATGACCGCGTTGACATTGAAAACCGACCCGCCGGTGGATTCGACCGTGGCCCGGATGCCGTACTCTTTTTTCTTCTTGTTGATCATCTTGGCAATGGCGCCGCCGGTGGGATAGTAGACCCCGGTGATGCCGCCGGTGCCAATGGTCACGAAGGTGGTTTTTGCCTGGGCGGTGGCAAAGAGCAGCATCGTGGCTGCAAGCAGGGCAAGGCCGTAAAACAGTGTTCTTTTCATCTGTGCCTCCTTTTCGTTTGCTGTGGAATGGTTTCCGTTTTTCCCGAATCGATAAATGAATCTATATTCAACTCTGCCGCCCTTGACAAGGAATTATTGATTTTTCCGGAGATGATTTTTTTTCTGGAATGCGGATGCAATTCCCTTGCTTTTTTTATTGTGAATCGGTAAGCCGGTGCAGAAAGAAACGACCCAGACAGGGCCTGAATGGCGCTGCAGGCGCCAGACACTACTGTTCAGGGATACGACCATGAGCAAAGAGAAAAGTGAAGCAGCATCTGACCAGTCATCTGTACAGGCGGCGGCCGGAACGAAGAGAAGAAAGAAACTCTATGAGGTCGCCTTTTACCACGACTGGTGCAAGGCCTGCGGTATCTGCACCGCCTTCTGTCCTCAGCAGATCATCCTGAGCGATAAGGCCGGCAAGCCCTGGATTTCCGAAATGGACCGATGTACCGGCTGCCGGTTCTGCGAGATCCACTGCCCCGATTTTGCCATCCGGGTTTCCCCACGATCTTCCATGGAGCAAGACGGCGATGACTAAGGAAAAACAGACCGAAACGGCCAGCGGGCAGGGACGGTTCCTGCTCCAGGGGAACGAGGCCGTGGTGGAGGGCGCCCTGGCGGCCGGCTGCCGGTTTTTTGCCGGCTATCCCATCACCCCGGCTTCCGAGATCGCCGAGCAGCTTTCCATCAGGTTGCCCGCCGTGGGCGGTACCTTTATCCAGATGGAAGACGAGATCGCCAGTATCGGTGCGGTGATCGGGGCATCCCTGACCGGGGTCAAGGCCATGACGGCCACCTCGGGGCCGGGTTTTTCCCTCATGCAGGAGAACCTGGGATTCGCCTGCATCACCGAGGTGCCCTGCGTGATCGTCAATGTCATGCGGGGCGGCCCCTCTACCGGCCTGCCCACCAACCCGGCCCAGGGTGACGTGCAGATGGCCCGCTGGGGAACCCATGGCGACCATCCCATCATCGTCCTGGCTGTTTCCACGGTCAAGGACTCCTTTTCCATTACGGTCAAGGCCTTCAACCTGGCCGAGAAATTCCGGGTGCCGGTGATCCTGCTGTCCGACGAGGTGGTGGCCCACACCCGGGAATGTGTCCGGCTGCCCTCCCGGGACGAGATAAAGATTTTGGACAGGATCCGGCCCAGCGTGCCACCGGACTGGTACAAACCCTACGAGGGTGATGCCAGAGGCATCCCGCCCATGGCCGCATTTGGCGACGGCTACCGGCACCACGTCACCGGCCTGGTGCATGACGAGCGCGGCTTCCCCACCCAGAACAGTCACGAGATAGAGGCGTTCCATCGGCGGCTGACCCAAAAGATCACCCGCGGCTTTCCGGAGATCCAGATGACCAGGGGAGTGCTTCTCGAGGATGCCGAGGTGGTGGTCATCGCCTACGGGTCAGTGGCCCGTTCCGCCTACCGGGCGGTCCTGGATGGCCGTAAACAGGGGATCAAGGTCGGCCTGCTCCAGCTCATCACCCTGTTTCCCTTTCCCCGGCGGATCGTCAGTCCCCTGCTGCAGCAGTGCCGGGCCGCCCTGGTGCCGGAGATGAACATGGGACAGATCAGCCGTGAGGTCCAGCGGGTCAACCAGTTCGACTGCCGGGTCGCCAAGTACAACCGGATCGACGGCAAGTTCATAACTCCACAGGAAATTCTGAAAATTCTGATCAAACTGTGAAGGGAGGCGGAACAATGGCAATCGCTGCCCAGGCCCTGCGTCATGAATTTCTGCGCCATGACAAGAAGTTTCCCCATGTCTGGTGCCCGGGATGCGGCAACGGCATCGTCATGGGAGCCCTGTTGCGGGCCATCTACCGCATGGGACTGAGCAAGGACGAGGTGGTTCTCGCCTCCGGAATCGGCTGTTCCGGGCGCATGCCCACCTACCTGGATTTCAATACGCTCCATACCACCCACGGCCGGGCCCTGACCTTTGCCACCGGCATCAAGTTGGCCAAGCCCTCTCTGAACGTGGTCACCATCATGGGTGACGGCGATGCCACGGCCATCGGCGGCAACCATTTTATCCATGCGGCCCGTCGGAACCTGAACCTGACCGCCATCATCATCAACAACTCCATCTACGGCATGACCGGTGGGCAGTACTCTCCGACGACTCCCTTCGGGGCCAGGTCCACCACCTCGGTCTATGGCCACATCGAGCACGCCTTTTCCATTGCCGAGCTTGCCGTGACCGCCGGGGCCTCCTTCGTGGCCCGCTCCACGGTCTATCATGCCGACCTTCTGGACCGGCTCATCGAACAGGCCATGAAGAAACGGGGCTTTGCCGTGGTGGAGGTGATCTCAAACTGCCATGTCCAGTACGGCCGCCGCAACAAGCTGGGCGGCGCGGTGGACATGCTGCGCAGTTTCAAGGAAAATGCGGTGACCGTGACCAGGGCGGCCAAGATGCGGCCTGAAGAGCTGGAAGGCAAGATCACCATCGGCGTCCTCACCGACAGGGAGATGCCGGTTTCCACAGAAGAGTACAAAAAGGTGCGGCAACGGGCCAGGGCCGCTGCCGGGAAGGTGTGATCATGGAATCGCGATACGAGATACGGTTTTCCGGCTCCGGCGGACAGGGGTTGATCACGGCGGCCATAGTCTTTGCCGAGGCAGTGGGGGTCTACGATGGCAGGTATGTGTGTCAGACCCAGAGCTACGGCCCGGAGGCCCGGGGTGGCAAGTCCAAGGCAGAGGTGGTGATCAGCGACAGTCCCATCGACTATCCCAAGGCCATGGAACTGGACCTGCTGCTGGCTATGAACCAGGCCGCCTGCGACGCCTACTTCTACGATCTCAAGCCCAATGGGCTCCTGGTGGTGGATGCCACCCTGGTGGAACAGCATCCCACCAGCCGGATCATCGCCATACCGTTCACCGACATAGCCAGGCAGGAGATCGGTCGTACCCTGGTGGCCAACATGGTGGCCCTGGGCGCGGTGGGCGCCCTCTGCGGACAGGTCGACCTGAACAACCTGGAAAAGGCCCTCCTGGCCAGGGTGCCCCGCGGAACCGAGGAGATGAACCGCAAGGCGCTCCAGCGGGGTATCGAAGAGGCGGGTCGGATCAACCTGGACGAGCTGCCCAAGGCCATCATGACCGAGGACGACGAACTGTAGGGGTAGGCTGGATCTGTCGTTCCGGCCGGTTTGTGGTATCAGCCGCTCAGGCGGAAGATCAGCGGCAGGGTACAGAAGGCCGCCACGATGCCGAATCCCACCAGCCCTGAACAGAGGCGCGGTTTCAGCCCGGCGATGGAGGCCAGGGCGCTGGCCGCCACCATGGGGGGCATGGCGGTCTCGAACAGGGCCACCCGGGCTGCAATGGAATGGATGGACAGTGCCTGCATGGCCAGCAGCATGATGAGCGGTACGCCGAGCAGTCTCAGGAAGAGACCGGTAACGAGGGGGACGAGTTCATAGCCGGGCAGGAGCACCTCCATCTGAAAGCCTATGGCCACGAAGACCACTGGAACGAGGGAGCCGGCAGCCATGGTCAGGAGATGATCCAGCCAGGACGGGTAGAAGCCCGGTTGGAGGGCAAGCGCCGTGGCCAGGGCCAGGAAAGGGGGAAAAAGGAGGATGCTCCTGATGATCTCCTTTGGGCTCCTGCCGCCATTCCTGCCGTAGATCGCCAGGATAACCGCCCCATAGGTCGACAGGGCCAGAAAGGAGCCGAACTGGTCGTACAGGACAGCGTATCGCACCGCCTCTGCACCGAAATAGAGTTCCACCATGGGAATGCCGAAAAACGAGGTGTTGCCCAGGGGAACCATGAGCAGCAGGGCGCCGGTCGTTTCCCTGTCCCAGCGGAGCAGGTTGGCAAGCAGGATCACCAGCAGTCCACCGCAGACAATGGTCAGCCAGGGCAGGAGCAGCGGCGGCAGGACCTCGGCAGAGACGTGCAGGCCAGGGACCCGCTTCAGTATCAGGGCCGGCAGGGCGATGTAGATGACATACAGGTTGAGGCTGCGGTCGGTCTGGCCGGGAAAGACCTTCAGGTGGCGGCATCCCTGGCCCACAAGCAGAAGAAAGAAGAACGGCAGAATCCGGTCCATTGCCAGATAACCTCCTCGTTAGCTTTTCCGGGAAAAGCCGGCATCGGATCCGCACCACGCCGGACCCGCATCGGCTGCCGGTCACTGCCCTTTCGGGAATCCCGAGTTCCCGGCAGGCAAGTAGACCGGGATCGGTACGGAAAGTCAACCCATATCGCTCATGGAAACGGCAACACGGCAGGTCTGCCATGAGCCTGTATTCCGGAAACGCCATTTTCTGAAAACAGCGACTGAATGACTAGGACAGGGCTCTACCTCCTGCTTCCCGGTCACAAGGCCTTTGGAAAAGAATTTCTTGGTCTGCAGGCTTTTTCTCCCTATACTATTAACAGCTATTAATCATGTTCAGGAAAAAGTTCCCTTTTCGTTGATCTCTCTGGTATGTGAAGTTTTTTTCATATGGATCGTTAAATTCGTTCGCACGCCTTGATTTTGGAAGTGGGTCCTGATTTTTTCAGGCCACCCATCGGTACGCTTGACAGAAATTCAGCATCAGTTCACCATGACGGGTAGTTCAGATCCGGTTATCTCTATTGCTAGGACAGCGGAGGAAAAGGAAAGAATCTTTCGCTTCCGATATGCGATTTATGTGGAAGAAATGGGCAAAACTGTCAGTAGCGCCGATCATTCGGCAAGACTCCTCTTCGATGAGCTGGATGAGTGGGCCACCATCTATTACGCGAGCCAGGACGGTCAGGTCATTGCTGCGGCCCGTTCAAACCAGTGTGGGGTACGCCCTTTTCCCGAGCGCTACAAAAAAAGATTTCAGATAGACCATTTTGCCGACTTCCCTCTTTCCGCCATGAGTTACAGCTCTCGTCTCATGGTGGCTAGAAAATGGCGTCATACCATGATTACCGCCAAACTGAGCGGCTATATGTATCGCCACGGACGCAAGCAGGGCATCCGATTTGATTTCGTCAATGCCAGACCTGCCCTGGTAGAACTTTATGAACGGCTTGGGTTTCGCAGGTATACCAACAATTTCAGTGACAAGGATGCTGGATACCAGATTCCGATGGTCCTGCTGGCCGAAGATATAGTCCACCTGAAAGCGGTACGATCACCGTTTTATCGCATTGCCAAGAGAATGGACAACCCGGATGTGACCAGAAAGTGGTTTTTCCAGAATTTTCCAGAGCATGCGCACCAGTTCAACAGGTGCCTCATGGGAACGGAGCATTTCTGGCAACTGCTCACCAGCCGATTGCACAGCCAGCACGTGGGGACGCTGCCGCTTCTGAGAAGCCTTACCGAAAAGGAACGACAGACCTTCCTCGGTACCTGTACCGTGCTGAAATGCCGTCGGGGTGAAACGATCATCCGGCCGGGAGAGCAAGGCAACGAACTCTTTGTCCTGTTGTCTGGGATAGTTGAGGTGAGAGGGGAAAAAGATGGCAAAAGCTATTCCCTGGCCAGTTTCGGCCCTGGTCAGATTTTCGGGGAAATCAGTTTTATCAGCAGTGTTCCGCGGACAGCCTGTATTAATGCCTTGACTGACATAGAACTTATTGTTCTTACGCAAGATTTTTTAATGAGGCTGACAAAGAGTATGCCGGAGATTGCCAGTAAGGTGTTGCTCAACCTTTCTCTGCTTCTCTGTAAACGGCTGCAGACCACGACGAGGAACTGGCTTGATCTGTTGGAAACCCAAAGCAACAACTAAGGAACAGACCATGGATAGCGCCTTTGGCTCATACGATTTTGAAGGGTTCGGTGAAAACCAGAAGGAGTTGCAGCGACTGAGGCTGCAGGCCCGGGCTGCCATGGACCTGGAAAAAAAGATGCTGGATGAAGCTGGTCTTCGATCCGGTATGGATGTACTTGATCTGGCCTGCGGGCCGGGAATCATCACCACCTGCCTCGCCGAGATGGCCGCACCGGGCCGGGTTGTAGGTATTGATCTGAGTGAGCAGCTTCTCCGGGAAGCGGAACGGCACGCGGAACAAGCCGGCATATCCAATATAGAGTTTCTCCAGGATGATGTGTACAGACTGAACCTGCCGGAAAGTTCGTTTGACTTTGTTTACAGTAGATTCTTGTTCCAGCACCTGGAGGATCCGAGTCTCGCACTTGGTAATGTCTACCGGATACTCAGGCCCGGGGGCACGGTCTGTCTGCTTGATGTGGATGATACCTGGCTGACCTTGTACCCCGAACCAGCCGGCTTTTCTTCCTTTACCGCTGCAGCGGCTGCAGGACAGGCAGCCTCCGGAGGAGACAGGTTTGTCGGCCGCAAACTGGGGCGCTACCTGCAGCAGGCCGGGTTCGGAGCGGTGCATGTCCGGGTTGAGACCGTCACCAGCAGGCTCCTGGGAATGCGCACCTTTCTTGATATCACCACTGGGTTCAAGCGAGAACAGATTCCCTCGGAGCAGCGGCGAAAAGCCCAAGCCGACCTGGAATCGATCTATTCGCTTCAGGAGAATCCCCATGCCTGGGGTTTTGTGGCCGTCTTCTGTGCAAGTGGAAAGAGATAGTCGTTCAGTCCGTTCCGGAGACCCGTCTCAGCTCCAGACGCCGTCGACTGTTCCGCCGCAATCTGGGCAGCGGCCATCGCTGAGGATATTCCGGCGGATCGAGAAGCCAAGGCGGCTGATCACCTCGGTGCCGCACTCGGGACAGCGGGTGTTTTCCCCTCCCGAGCCGGGAATGTTGCCCTCGTAGACATAGCGGAGGCCGGATGCCAGGCCGATCTGGCGGGCCCGGTGCAGGGTGGAACTGTCCGTGGCCGGCCGGTCAAGCATCTTGTAGGTCGGACGAAAGGCTGTCACATGCCAGGGAATGGCCGGAGATACCGAGCAGATGAATTCGGCGATCTGGCGGAGTTCCCGATCCGAATCGTTGAGACCGGGAATGACGAGGGTGGTCACTTCCACCCAGACACCCAGCTCGTGCATGAGACGGACCGTGTCCAGAACCGGTTGCAGGCCGGCCTTGCAGACCGTTCTGTAGAAATCCTCGGAAAACGCCTTGATGTCGATGTTGATCCCGTCCAGGTGGGGTGCCAGGTCCCTGGTGACCTCCTCGGTCATGTAGCCGTTGGAGACAAAGACGTTCCGCAGTCCCTGCTCATGGGCCAGGACCGAGCAGTCACGGGCAAATTCGTAGAAGATGGTCGGTTCAACATAGGTATAGCAGACACTGGCGCATCCTGTCCGGCGGGCCTGGGTCACCACCTCCTCGGCTGTCCTCCTTGTTCCTGCGATGTCGTTGTCGTGGAGGTGGGGATACTGGGAGATGTCGTAGTTTTGACAGTGGAGACAGCGGAAGTTACATCCCACCGTGGAGATGGAAAAGGCCCGGGTACCTGGCAAAAAGTTGAACAGGGGTTTTTTTTCTATGGGATCCACGTGTTCTGCAACCAGCCTGCCGTAGACCAGGCTGTAGAGCACCCCGTCCCGGTTTTCCCGCACGCCGCAGATACCTCTTCGGCCTTCTCTGATACGGCAGTGGTGGCTGCACAGCATGCAGGTAACCCTGTTGTCCGCTTCCTTTCTGTAAAACAGTGCCTCGTTCATGATTCCGCTTCCTGACCGGTATGGTTCTGTTCCGCCCTTGTGGGGCATCCGGCCACCTTGTCTGCGCAGCCGGTCGTTGTGGCATGCGAGAAAAATATATTTGCAATATCACAAAGATGATCGCGATACATCCCTTCGCATGATCCGGTCCCGGACGAAACTGCCTTAGTTTCACTCCACGGTATGTGTGGTGTTATACAGAAAATAAGTATTCACGGCCTGTTGTCAATCGGCGAATCATCTGCCCGGTCTGCAGAGCCCGGCCAGATAGATGAAGGTGGCCAGGAGAATGATGACCGGCCCGGAAGGCAGGTCGAGGCGGTAGCTGGCAGCCAGCCCCAGGGTGACGCAGCCGGCGCAGATCAGGGTGGCGGCCAGCATCATCTGGAAGATGGAACGGGTGAAGGTGGAGGCGATGGCCGCCGGCAGGGTGAGGAGGGCAATGACCAGGATGATGCCCACGATACGCACCATCAGCACAATGGTCAGCGCGGTGAGCGCGAGGAGGAGGAGAAAGAGCCAGTGGGTCTTCAGGCCGCGCAACCGGGCGAACTCCTCATCGAAACAGAGGGCGATGAACCTGTTGTAAAAGAAAAAGACCACCAGGAGGACGAGAAGATCGAGTCCCAGGACAAACAGGAGATCCTGCCCGGAGATCAGGAGGATGTTGCCGAAGAGATAGCTCATGGGATCGAAGTAGCCGGGTGTTCGGGCCATGAACAGGAGTCCGGCGGCCATGCCGGCCGCCCAGAGAGCACTGATGATGGAATCCTCCCGCTCTCCGGCCTTCAGGCTGACCACGGTCAGGAGGGCGGCGGCCAGAAGAGCCACGAGGACTGCGCCGCCGAAGGGGGTGATCCAGGAGATCCCGGCCACATTGTTGAGGTAGAGGCCGGCGCCGATACCACCCAGGACGCAGTGGGATATCGCGCCGGCCAGATAGCTGATCCGGCGGACCACCACGAAACTGCCGATGACCCCGAAGGCCACGGAGGCCAGCAGCCCGGTCAGCAGGGCGTGGCGGAAGAAGGGCAGGTCAGGGTCGGTGATCAAGGCCAGCAGCTCAGTCATGCTCGTGTCCCTGCTCACTGCAGCGGTGATCGTGGCGGATCATCCGCAGGTCACCTCCATACATGTCCCTGATCAGGTTGCCGGTCAGCTCGCTGGTCGGATGGATGAAGACCTGCCTGTTCACACAGATGATCCGCTGGAAAAAGGTGGAGGCAAAGCCCACCTCGTGGGTCACCATGAGGATGGTCATCTGCCGGTTCAGGGTCTTCAGCAGGTCGAAGAAATGGTGTTCTGACTCGCGGTCGATATTGGCGGTGGGCTCGTCCAGAATCAGGATGTCCCCCTCAGAAGCCAGGGCTCTGGCGATGAGCACCCGTTGCCGCTGACCACCGGACAGGGCGCCGAAAGGCTGCCTGGCCAGCTCGGCCAGCTCGACCGCCTCCAGGGCGGCCATGGCCTTGCGGCGGTCGTGCCTGCTATAGTGCCCGCCGGTCGACAAGGTGAGCCTGCCCATGCTGACGACGTCCAGCACCGAAATGGGAAAGCGGCTGTCGTAATGGGCGTGCTGGGGCACGTACCCGATCCGCTCCCGCGCCTCTTCCGGTGGGCGGCCGAAGATGCGGATCAACCCGGTGTCCGGTGTCAGGAGGCCGAGGATCAGCTTGATCAAGGTGGTCTTGCCGCCGCCGTTGGGTCCGACGATGCAGACAGCCTCGCGGGGAAAGATGGCCAGGTTGACACCGGTGAGAACAGGGACGGCTGAATAGGAGAACGACAGGTTCTCGATCTGGATGGCCGGTAGCTGTTCCTTCATTTCGCACAGAGAGCGGCATGGATTGTTTCGGCCATGGCCAGCAGGTTGCCGGCCACATCCTCTGCCAGGGGATCCAGGGGAACCACCGTTCCCTTGATGGCCCGAGCCAGGGTCTGGATCGTCTTACGGTCGAACTGGGGCTGGACGAACAGCACCTGGACCTTGTTTTTTTTCATCGCCGCGACAAGGGTGGCCAGCCGGCCCGGTGCCGGAGGCTTGCCGTCCTGTTCCACCGGCTGCTGCCGCAGCCCGTAAGTGTGGGTGAAATAGCCGAAGGCAGGATGAAAGACGTAGATGCTCCGACCGCTGCAGGGAGCCAGCAGGCTGCCGATCCTCCTGTGCAGTCCGGCCAGCAGGGACCGGGTTTTCTCCAGGTTGGCCAGGTAGTCGTCCCGGTGGGCCGGATCGGTTTCGGCAAGAGCCGAGGCCATGACTTCGGCCATGCCGGCCAGGTTGGGCGGCGACAGCCAGACGTGCGGATCCACTCCGGTTTCCTGATTCCCGTCCAGGGACAGTTTTTTGAGCCCGGCTGTCAGATCGATCACCCGGATAGCGGGAGCAGCCTGCCGTATCCTGGCCGCAAGCTGGCGATCAAAAGGCATACCAAGGGAGAAGTAGAGCCTGGAACGGAACAGGACGGCCATCTGTTTCGGAGTGGGCGCAAAGGTATGTGGTTCCTGTCCGCCCCTGACCAGAACCTGGCAGGAGACCAGCCCTTCACCCACCTGTTCGGCCAGCCACTTCAGGGGTGGAATGGGTACCGAAACCGCCACTGTCCCTGCCTGGCAGGAAAGGTGGCAGAGGATGAACAGGATCATCCAGAAACCGGTCCTGAGCCAGGAGCGGAGTGCGGAGAGCGGATTCATCGGTAATGTTCCTCCAGAGTGCGGATCAGTGCGGTGAGGGTCGTGTTCACCGGTACCTCCATGCCCAGCTGTTTCGCCATGGCGACCACATAACCGTTGATGGCCATGATTTCGGTCTTCCGGCGATGGTCCACGTCCTGGCCCATGGAGGAACGGTTTGCAGCAGTGGCCCGGGCTACCTCCAGGACATGGTTCACAGGATCGGCCACGGTCTTGATGCCCAGCCTCCCGGCCACTGCCCTGGCCTCCAGAACTGCGGCACCAGCCAGTTTTCTGGTGAGCTCCAGATCGGTCAACTGGCCGTTGCGGATGCCGGTCAGGGCGGTGATGGCATTGATCCCCACGTTGACGAGCAGCTTGTTCCAGAGAACCGGCAGGATGTTGTCGCTCGTTCCAGTGTCGATGGATGCCGAGCCGAACAGTTCCGCCACCCTGGGGAGGGTGCCTGTACTGTCGCGTTGTTCCAGGTAGCCGATGATGGTCTGACCGGTGCCGGAATGCTGAATCCTGCCGGGACCGAGCCGCATGGCGCCCTGGGCCGTGGTACCGCAGATGACCCGCTCCCTGCCCACGATGTCACCGATCAGCTCGCCGTTGCCCATGCCGTTCTGCAGGGTCAGGACAACCGTGTCTTCCTGCAGCAGGGTCGCCGCGATACGGGCAGCCGCCCCGGTCTGGCCATGTTTGACAAAGATGATGATCAGCTCCGGCCGGGCGAGCTGATCCGGATCGGTAAAGGCCTGCACGGCAACCGTTCGCTCTTTCTCCCCGGTGACAATGGTCAGGCCCCTGCGGTTCAGGACGTCCACGTGTTCCTGCCAGCGGTCGAGAAGCTGCACCTTCTTCCCTGCCTCGGCCAGCAGACCGCCGAACAGGCAACCCATGGCGCCGGCCCCGATGATGAGTGTCTGCATCCTGTGTTCCTCAGCGGCGGCTTGTTTCCCGCAAATAGAGCGGCTATTTCCAGCTCTCTATCCTAGTTGGTGGAAACCTGTCCGTTCACAGCGCCTTCAGCATACTGATACTCCGATGAAAAGCAAGAGGAAAATAGAACCAGGTTCCAGTGGCAAGAAAGAGCGGCACATCTTCCTGACAGGACGAAGGTGGCCTTTATCGCTGCTCCCTTTCCAGTGTTTCTTTAACAGCAGTTCCCAGCTCGTTGATTGTGTATGGTTTTTTGATAAATATTCCGCCGCCCAGTTCCTGGATCCTGCTGACCTCGGTGCTGTGGGTGAAGCCGCTGACGATGACCACTTTCTGGCCGGGATGGATCTTCAGCACCTCCTCGTAGGTCTTGCTGCCGTCCATACCCGGTTCCATGAGCATGTCCAGGAGAAGCAGGTCTGCCCGGTGTTTCTGCAGATAGGCAAGCGCTTCTTCTCCAGAAGCAACGGTTTCCACCCGGTAGTTGAGGGAGCTGAGGATGGATGCGGCGATGCGGCGCTGCTCCACCTCATCGTCGATGACCAGGATCTTTTCGCCCTTGCCGTACAGGCCTTCCAGTGATGGCGGACCGGTTCTCGCCGTGACTTCCTCCCTGTCAGTCACGGGAAAATAGAGAGTAAAGCAGGTGCCCCGGCTGTTGCTCTCCACGGTGATGTAGCCGCCGTGATCCTTGATGGTGTTCCAGACCACGGAGAGTCCCAGGCCGGTGCCGCTGCGGCCCATGTACTTCCTGGTATAGAAGGGCTCGAAGATATGCTTGATGTCCTTGGCGGAGATCCCGGAGCCTGTATCGGCGACGGTGACTACGGCATAGTCGCCCTCTTCAACGTAGTCGAACCCGGCCACCGGCCCGTCCAC
Source organism: uncultured Desulfobulbaceae bacterium (assembly GCA_964626235.1). GTDB lineage: Bacteria > Desulfobacterota > Desulfobulbia > Desulfobulbales > Desulfobulbaceae > CAZVDY01. The sequence continues at coordinate 53,702 of CAZVDY010000054.1, forward strand.
CCGTCGGTTGCCGGTGGAGATCGTAATGGAGCCGGCTCCCTCGATGGCTTCTGCCCCGTTGAGGACGATGTTCATGAGGCATTTTTTGATGTGCACGGGCGAGCAGAGAATATTGCGCAGGTCTTCGCCCGGCTGAAACCGGATCTCCACTTCCGGGTAGAGCTGGACTATTTTTTCGTGTTCCGGAGACTGCAGGTACTCGCTGATCATTCTGTTCAGGTTGGCCGGAACCCTGGACGAGGCCACGCCCCGGACAATGGTCAGCAGATCGGCGACAATGGCCGAGGCCCGCCGGCCCGATTCCCGGATGGATTCCAGGGGAGCACGCATGGGACTGTTTTCCGGGAGTTGCATGAGCAGGAGCTCGGGATAACCGACGATCCCGGATAGGATATTGTTGAGATCATGGGCCACCCCGCCGGCCGTGATGCCGATGGCCTCCATCTTTTCCGCCTTGCGCAGTCTCTCCTGGAGGACCTTCTGTTCCGTGATGTCCCGGCCGAAGACGATAAGGCTCTTGCGGCGGCCATTGGCATGAAAGGTCGGGATCTTGATGATATCGAATACCTTTACCTGTTCTTCCGGGGTGGCGATAACCTCTTCGGTACGGGACAGGGTGCGCTGTGTCCAGGCCCGTTCGTCGCTCTCCTCGCAGCAGTTGAAGGCATCGATGAAGACCGGATGGGTATGCATGGCCAGTTCGGAATCCTTTTTTCCGAAATAGTCCACGTCCTGCAGATGGAAAAGTTCCAGGTCCGCCTTGTTGGCCAGGAGCCAGCGGCCTTCTCCGTCCTTGAGACAGATGATATCCGGAGTGGCGTTGATGAGGGTACGCAGCCGTTCCTCGCTCTCCCTGAGTTCCCGGGTCCGTTCGTCCACCAGTCTGGAGATCTCTTCCTGCCGTTTCCGGCTTTCCGCCCGGAAGAGGACCACCCAGACCACCACGAAGACACAGACGATGGTGAAGGCCAGGAAAATGGCCAGAGAGGTCAGCCGGGCGGTTTTCTTGCCCCTGAGCATGATCTCGCGGGGCAGGGAGGCCGAGACCAGCAGGGCCGGCCTGTTGCCGATATCGTTGATCAGGCTGTAGCCGGTCAAGGTGGTGTCGTCGACCTCCCGGCTGATGAAATTGGCACGGATGACCTGCTGGATGATTGCCCTGTCTTCTGCGGACAGGGCCGGCGAGTTGAGGGGCATGACCGAGAACGGGATCCGGGTCTGCCGGATCAGTTCGCGGACCGTCCTTTCCTGGAGAAAGCGTCCCATGAGCAGCGTACCCCGTTTGGGTCCCCTTCGCTCGCTGGTAAGGATAGGGAGCGAGCTAAGCAATAATGGATCGTGTTCCGTGAGCATGATGCCGTAATTGTGCTCGCTGTCCTCGGAGAGAAGGAGCAGGGGATGGGTTTTCGGAAATCCTTGTTCGGGAAAGTCCTGGAGGCGCACCGGCATCCCGGTTACCGGGTCCTGGGCACCGCCCCAGACGATCCGCCCTTCCAGATCACAGACAAAGATCAGGTCGATGCCGCTGGCCCGGAGGCTCTCCCACTGGAAGTTGGACCGAATAAAGTCTTCGTTGCCATCCTGGGCAAAGCGGTACATGTCGTCCCAGGCTGCCCAATCACTGGCGATCTGTTTGATATGATAGGCTTCCCTCCGGATGGTATCCACGATGGCAGACAGATCTTTTCTCGCCTCCTGCTGTTCCAGGGTAGAAAAACCGGGCAGGATGAGCCGGAAACGGACCAGGTAATCCCCCCCGAGATAGCAGGCCGCCAGGAGAAGAAGGCCCAGCAAGGTGTAGGTCTTTCGTTTGAGTGCCATGGTAAACCTCTCTTCAGGTACGGGCGGGCACACAGATACGGAAATCCGATACTGAATGTTGCGTTGTTGGGCCAACAGACAGCCGGACGACCGACCGGGGTACGGAGCAGACCGGCTGCAGAACGTGACACTAAAAAGGATACACTCTGCGGAAAAATAACAAAACAGTTTTTGTGTGATCCTGGGAAAGAAATCAAATGGATGCATAGGCAGTGAAACACCGGCCAGTAATCAACATGCCGCAAGTGCGTTTTTCTCCCATCCTGAGAGCGGTCACGGCCGGGGAGGTAATTTTTCCGTTGCGGTTTCCGGCAGGAACGCTCACACAGCGTGGGAGGCCGGGGAGAGGTGTCCCGATTCGGGGCGACCGCGAAAAAAGAGGGGTTCAGGGCAATGTATCTTGACAACAGGAACTATTTTGGCTATACGACATTCTTCACATCGAAATTTATCTATCGACGTTGTATATAAGGAGTATTTTTCATGGCAAACCACAGCTCAGCAATGAAACGGGACCGGCAGTCCAAGGTCCGGCGGCTTCGCAACCGGATGAATAAATCCAGGATGAAGACCGCGATCAGAAAGGTGGAGGAGGCCCTGGCCGCTGGCTCGGAAGAGCAGGCCCGACAGGCTCTGGCTGCGGCGGTACCGATCATCTACAAGACCGCCAGCAAGGGAACCATCCACAAGAAGACAGCCTCCCGCAAGGTTTCCAGGCTTACACGACGGGTCAACCGTATGCAGCCCATTGGCTGAGATCGTTGCCCTCTCTTCCAGCCTGACGTATGTTGAAAGCCATGGAAGCCGGCTGCTTCCATGGCTTTTTTTGCAGTGAGCGCGGCGAGGTGACCGTTCACCCTCAGGTGCAGGCAGTGCGCACATTTCCAGGTTTTCAGCCACCGTACATGGTTCCGGACCGGCCAGAGCCGGTCGTCGGGGCTGCCGGTTCTTCCGGGCGCATCTTTGCGGCCAGCCGGCGAACGACGTGTACCTGCCCTTTTTTCAGGGAATAACCCAGATGTACTCTCCAGATCAGCACGGTTTCATCGCCATGGCCGATCAGGCCGGCCTGGTCCCGGTACACAGAACCATCATCGCCGATCTCGATACCCCGTTGACCATTTTCGCCAAGGTGGCCGGAAACGACAGCCACGCCTTTCTCTTCGAGTCCATGGAAGGAGGAGAAAAGTGGGGGCGGTATTCCTTTATCGGCCTCGATCCCATGGTGATCTTCGAAAGCAGGCAGGACAGGGTGCAGATGACCTGGCCGAAACAGGACCGGCAGGAGAGTCGTCAGGGGGTGAACCCCTTCACTGAACTCAAGGAGCTGATCGAGTCCTTCGGATGCGCCGACATGGCCGGGTTGCCCCGGTTCTACGGAGGAGCGGTTGGTTTCCTCGGCTATGACATGGTCCGGTTCATCGAGGAGATTCCGGACGCCCATCCGCCCCTGGATCTGCCGGATTCCTCCTTCATGGTACCTGGTATCGTGCTGATCCATGACGGGGTGCAACAGACCCTGACCGTTGTCTGCAATGTGGACGTTCGTGGACGGGAGGATGTCCGGCCGCTCTATGCCGAGGCATGCCGACGGATCGAGGCGGTGATCGACCGGCTGCGACGTCCCCTGGAAGACCGGTTCTATCAGGGAGGGACGACAGCGGCCCCCCATACCTTCAGTTCCAACATGGACGAGGAGGGATTTTCGACCATGGTGGAGCGGGCCAAGGAGTATATCCTGGCCGGGGACATCATTCAGGTGGTGCTTTCCCAGCGGTTCCATGCCCGCACCGAGCTGGACCCCTTTTATCTCTACCGCTGCCTGCGCCACATCAATCCCAGCCCCTACCTGTTTTTCGTCCGGCAGGGCGAGGTGGTGCTCATCGGTTCCTCGCCCGAAATCCTGGTCCGGCTGGAGGATGGCGAGATCGAACTTCGTCCCATTGCCGGGACCAGGAAGCGCGGTCAGAGCCCGGAGGAGGATCAGGCCCTGGAACGGGAACTGCTGGCCGATCCCAAGGAGCGTGCCGAGCATCTGATGCTGGTGGATCTGGGACGAAACGACGTGGGCCGGGTGGCGGCCAGCGGCTCGGTGGAAGTGCGTGACCTGCTGGTGATCGAGCGGTACAGCCACGTGATGCACATCGTGTCCGGCGTTCACGGCAGGCTGGCGCCGGGCCGGGACCAGTTCGATGTCATGCAGGCCTGTTTTCCGGCCGGCACGGTCTCCGGGGCCCCCAAGATCCGGGCCATGGAGATCATCGACGAGCTGGAGGTCGCCAGGCGGGGCCCCTATGCCGGTGCAGTCGGCTATTTCGGGTTTTCCGGCAACATGGATTTCTGCATCACCATCCGCACCTTTCTCATGCGGGGTCGGGACCTCTGGATCCAGGCCGGGGCCGGCATCGTGGTCGATTCCGATCCGCGCCGCGAGTACGAGGAGACCATCAACAAGGCCCGGGGATTGCGGCGGGCCGTGGAACTGGCGGAAAAGGGGTTCTGAACCGTGATCGTTCTCATCGACAATTACGATTCCTTCACCTTCAATATCGTCCAGACACTGGCGTCGCCGCCACCCGGCAGCGGCGATGACTGGAAACCTCCCGAGGTAAGGGTGTTCCGCAACGACCGAATCACCGTGGAGGAGATCGCCGCCATGAAACCGGAGCGGCTGCTCATCTCGCCGGGGCCCTGCACGCCCCGGCAGGCCGGTATCTCCATCGAAGCCATCCGGTATTTCAGCGGGATGATTCCCATCCTCGGCGTCTGCCTTGGGCACCAGTCCATCGGCGAGGCCTTTGGCGGGAAGGTGGTGCGGGCCGGCCGGGTGATGCATGGCAAGACCAGTCCAATCTTTCACGACGGCCGGGGGGTTTTCACCGGTCTGGAAAATCCCTTTGCAGGCATGCGCTATCACTCCCTGGTCGTGGACAGGGAAACCCTGCCGGCGTGTCTCGAGGCCACGGCCTGGACGGACCAGGAGGAACTGATGGGCATCCGCCACAGGAGCCTGCCCATCGAGGGGGTGCAGTTCCATCCCGAATCCATCATGACCGATGCCGGGCTGGTTCTGCTGCATAATTTTGTCCGGCCCGATTACCCGGACCTGCTGGGGCGGTAACCGGCTGCCAGGACCCGGCAAGAACCGACAATCTATCCGATGAACAGTACAGCTGGAACAGGATCATGATCAGAGAAGCTATTGCCCAGGTTGTGGAGAGAAGAGATCTCAGTGAAGACCAGATGGTCGCTGTCATGGAGGAGATCATGACTGGCGCGGCCACCGATGCCCAGATCGGTTCTTTCATCACCGCCCTGCGGATGAAAGGGGAAACCATCGACGAGATCGTGGGGGCGGTCCGGGTGATGCGGCAAAAGGCCACCGCAGTGGATACGGGCGTGGATACGGCGGCCGGTGAACTGCTCATGGATATCGTGGGCACCGGCGGCGACGGGGCCGGCACGTTCAACGTCTCGACCACCACGGCCTTTGTGGTGGCCGGGGCAGGCATCCCGGTGGCCAAGCACGGCAACCGGGCCATCTCCTCGAAATGCGGGTCGGCCGATGTCCTGGAGGCCCTGGGTGTCGATCTTTCCCTGCCCGCCGAGCGGGTGGGCGAGGCGGTCCGGGAGGTGGGTATCGGATTCCTCTTTGCCCCCATGCTCCATGGGGCCATGAAATATGCCATCGGCCCGCGCCGGGAGATGGGCATACGCACCATTTTCAACATACTCGGTCCCATGACCAATCCGGCCGGTGCCAATGTGCAGCTCACGGGTGTCTTTGCCCGGGAGCTGACCGGTGTGGTGGCCGAGGTCCTTGCCCGGCTGGGAATGCGGCGGACCCTGGTGGTATGGGGGGAAGGCAACATGGACGAGATGACCGTCACCGGCACCTCCCACGTGGCCGATGCCCATGACGGTCAGGTGGAGGAATATACTGTGACGCCCGAGGATGTCGGTCTGCGCCGGGCAACCCTGGAAGATATCCGTGGCGGAGCCTCACCCGGGGAGGCGGCCGATCTGGTGCGGGAGGTGCTGTCGGGCGCTCCCGGGCCCAGGCGGGACATGGTCCTGCTCAACAGTGGTGCCGCACTCCTGGCCGCCGGTCGGGCCGATGATCTCCGGGCCGGTGTCGCCCTGGCCGGAGAGATCATCGATTCAGGGGCTGCCCTGGAAAAACTGGATCGGCTGGTCGCCTTCTGTTCCCCATCCTGACAGCAGCGCGGGTGCCATGATCCTCGATACCATTGTTGCCAGAAAAGTAGAGGAGGTGGCCGCGCTTCGCCGGCGCGGCATCACGCCCCCGGACGGGGAGATCGAACCACCCAGGGGATTTCTGCGTGCCCTGGTGGAATCACCCGGAGTGGCCATCATTGCGGAGGCCAAGAAGGCCTCGCCCTCCAGGGGAGTCATCCAGCCGGATTTCGATCCATGCCGGATCGCCAGGAACTACAGGGCCGGCGGCGCCCATGCCATGTCGGTCCTCACGGATGCGGATTTCTTCCAGGGGTCGATCCGCTACATACCCATGGTGCGCTCTGCCGTGGACCTGCCGGTTCTTCGCAAGGACTTCATCATCGATCCGCTCCAGATCGAGGAGGCGGCCGTTCATGGAGCGGACGCGATTCTGCTCATCGTCGCCATTCTGGATACGGCCAGGCTGAAGGAATTCCGTCTCCAGGCCGAGGAGACGGGCATGGATGTCCTGGTTGAGGTTCATGACGAGCAGGAGCTGGAACAGGCCCTGGAGGCCGGCAGCCGCCTTATCGGTGTCAATAATCGCAATCTCAAGGATTTCACCGTGGACCTGGACACTACCTTCCGGCTCCGGAAGCTGGTGCCGGATTCCGTGCCCCTGGTCAGCGAATCGGGTATTTCCAGTCCCGAAGACATGCGCCGGTTGCGCCGGGCCGGGATCTGCGCGGCCCTGATCGGGGAGAGCCTGATGCGGTCGGCCAGCCAGGACAAGACATTGCAGGAATTCCTGGCCGCTTGAGGGAGGGAAGCATGCGAGTCCGGATCAAGATGTGCGGCGTCACCAGGCTCCAGGATGCCCTGGCTGCCGTGGCAGCCGGTGTGGATGCCCTTGGATTCATCTTTTACGAAAAGAGCCCCCGATGCATCGATCCCGAAGAGGCCCGCCTGATCTGCGAGCAGCTTCCACCGTTTGTGGACAGCGTGGGCGTGTTTGTGGACAAGAAACGCAACGAGGTGGAGGAGATCATTTCCTACTGCCGTCTTTCCTACGCCCAGCTCCATGGCGACGAGTCGCCCAAGTACTGTGAACGGCTGGCCCGTTTCGCGGCTCCCTGTCATGTGCTCAAGGCCCTGCGGATCTCCGCGGATTCGACGGCCGACACGGCGCGCGAGTATAACAGGGTGGTGGACGGGTTTCTCCTGGACACCCTGCATGGAGAGCGGAAAGGAGGCACTGGCGAGGTTTTTGACTGGTCCGTGATCGACCGCCTGGGTCTGGAGAGGTCCTTCATCCTGGCCGGTGGCCTGGACTGTACCAACATCGGTGACGCCCTGCAGCGGGTGCGGCCCTTTGGCGTGGATGTCAACTCCGGGGTGGAAAAGGCTCCCGGGGTCAAGGATGCCGAGTTGATCAGGGCCTTTGTCCGGTTGGTGCGCCAGGGGGAGATCGAACTTCAGAGGGCGATGACAAAGGCGTCCCGGTAGCCGGAGGTCTCCAGCATTTTCCTGTCCCGTTCAGCCGCCTTCAGGGACGAGCCCGAATAGACCAGCACCCGGTAGAGGAAGGTTCCGTCGTGCCTGGGATAAAAACCCTGGATCTTGACATTCCGTCCCCTGGCGGCAAAGCGCCGCGCCAGTCGGCGGGCGTTTTCCCGGCTGGCAAAGGCCCCAACCTGGATATAGAATTCCCCCTGATCGAAGTCGCGGTGTTTGCCTCGGACAGCGGCCTGCCTGCCCTTCCGGCCGCTGGATTCGGCCATGGCCACGATCTCCACCCGGGCGGTCCCCTGCTGCAGCATATCCAGCCTGGTGGCCGCCGCCCTGGACAGGTCGATGATCCTGTTGCGGGCAAAGGGGCCACGGTCGTTTATCCGGACCACGGCTGACCGTCCGTTTTCCAGGTTTCTGACCAGCAGGACCGTTCCCATGGGCAGGGTCTTGTGGGCGGCGGTCATCTTGTCCATGTCGTAGGTTTCGCCGTTGGCGGTCAGCCTGCCGTCGAACCCCGGTCCATACCAGGAGGCGATACCGGTCTCCCGGTATCCCTCGGCCGAGGGAATGGGATAGTACGTTCTGCCGTTGATCACATAGGGCTGCTGGGTGGGTTCGGTCCCGCTCCCGGTCCTGCCGGGATAGCGGATCTTCTGGGAACACCCGCCCACCAGGGCGAGCAGCAGGATTATGCAGAGGCATTTCGCAGGGAGAACCATTGGCGCATTTGTAAGGTTGAGGCTCCGGTTGAGCAGTCCGGCCGGCAATCTACCCCGGCGGAGCGGTTATGGCAACGGTCTTCCCGGGGTGACCGCTATTTTTTCCTCCCGCCGGCAGCGGCGGGCAACAGGTCGGAAAATCGCTGTCTGTAGAAGAGTCCTGCAGGGCCTGTGGTGTGGGGCGTATAGGGAAGCAGGCCGCCCGTGGACGAGAGATTGTCGAACAGGACGGCTCCCTCCCGGTCCACCGCGCTCAGCCGAAGATCCAGTATGGGCCGGAACACCCTGATCCGGCCGTTGCTGTCCGGCGCGATGACCGGATGCTCCCAGCGTCGCTGCGTGTACCCCTGGAGCCAGATTCCGGCCCGTTTCCTGCCGGTGAGCTGGTCCTCCATGGCGGCTTCCTGTTCCGGATCGTCACTGTCGAGATTGTGCTCCAGCCATGCCTCGACTTCTGAACTGGACTGGACCGTGAGCCGTTCCCATTCGTCGGCATCGCTTCCATAGGCGAGGAGAAGATGGGTGGTGGAATCGTTGAATGCCCATTGGCCGTGGCAGACCTGACAGTCAACCCTGTCGCCATACTGCCGATGGGCGGGATGATGCAGGCCGGGAACAGGATGGTCTCCGGAGCCGGACCGGGACCGGAGGACCAGGGAGTCGTTTTCCCGAGTCAGCGAAGCAACGGCTGGAATCCTGTCTCCGGGTTTCCAGCCATGACAGCCGGCACAGCTGGGCTGCGGTGCATCAGCCTGCATCAGCGAGGGACCGTCGTGGCAGTCGATGCAGATCAGGCCCCGCTGCTGGTGGATGTCCGGAACCAGCTCATGCGCCTCGACCCCATAGGGACGCACATGGGACGAGGTGGTGATGTAGGGGGTCCGGTATTCCCAGTTGTAGTCGTGTTCATAGAGGCCATGGTAGTCCGCCCCGACATGGTTGCCGTAATGACAGCTCAGGCATTGGCGGTCAGAGGGACGGACAAAGGCGTGGGATTGCAGGCGGCCATCCAGGAACTGCAGATGGCAGGCAGCGCAGCCGCGGCCCCTGGAGACCAGGGCATAGTCGTCCCCGGCAGTGTGCACATGACAACGGAGGCAACGTCGGCGGAGAAGGTCGTTGACCAGTTCCTCTTTCGATGACACCGGCTCGCCGACATCCGGTATGTCGTGGAGAGAAGCCAGGACAGGGGTGATGCCGAATGCAGTCCGGGTCCGGTTGATCACCTTGGCGAGGGTGAAATGCAGCGACTGGATACCGCCTTCCACCTGTTCCCTGTGACAGCGGCCGCAGCTCCGCTCCATTCGGGTCGTATCGGCAGGGCTGGTCACCAGGCCCTGATGGGCGGTCTCTTTAGTTGCGCTCCCGTTGTCGCCCAGGTGGCATTCCGTGCAGGCCAGCCGGTGATCGGGATCCAGGTCGATGTTCTGGTGGCAACCCCGGCATCCCGGTTGCAAAGGGCTGTTTTCCTCGGCAGCGATGTCTTTCCCGCTTCCGGTCTCTGCGGGCCGGTCGCTCCGGCAGCCGGTGATCAGGAGGATGGCGAGGACCGTCACCAGGATGAAATAGCGGCTCATAATCTTGACACTCTACCATAAAACTGCTACATCAATAAACCGCAAATGCGGCTGAGCCGCAAGCCGGCAGAAACGGGCCCCTATTCCGCCGTGGGGCCGGCCGCCGTCAGAGCAGGCCGATATAGCTCAGTTTGGTAGAGCAACTGATTCGTAATCAGTAGGTCACCGGTTCAAGTCCGGTTATCGGCTCCAAAACAGCACAAGGGCCAGGTGATGACCTGGCCCTTTTTTTCTGGCACGCCCGGCAGGATTCGAACCTGCGACTCTCGGCTTCGAAGGCCGATGCTCTATCCGGCTGAGCTACGGGCGCTACAGTCTGCAGACGGGAAATCGTTGTCTGTTTGTATACACCACCTGGACCGCTTCCGCATGCCGTTTTTTCGTACTTGCTCACAGGCACCGTATCTTCACGCGATCTCTTCAGGCCGCATCGTGGGGCTATAGCGGCCAGGGGAGATCGTGTGAATCTGCAGCACCTGCGATCAAGTACATTTTTCAGCTGTGCATCTCGGCGATCCTGGCGAACATGGTCACCAGACCGGCACAGAGGGTGTAGGTGGACTTGATGTGCAGGTTGGTGGCGCAGCAGGCGTCGAAAAAGATCTTCAGTTCCGAGCCGAGTTCCTCTTCCGCTCCCTGGTAGGTGATGAGGATGGGGAAGTGGGGCAAGGGATGAAGGACAAAGGCGATATCTGCCTGAAATCCCGCAAGCTGTTTTCCCATGAACAGGTCGATGATATCGCTGAAGAGATCCGGGTGGCTGTCGGCAATCAGCCTCAGCGGCCGCTCGCAGCGGCTGGTGAAGAGCTCCTGCCAGTCGATCCCGCCCCGCAGTTCGCGAAAGGTGATCCAGGTGCCGGTTATGTCCTCGTGGGTCCTGTTGGTGATATAGGAAAGCAGCGGCGCCCGTACCCAGGGGATGATGTGGCATTCGGAGCGGACCTGTCCAGCTTGATCGACATGGAAATCCTTGCCCAGGGAGCTGATGACCAGCTGCCCGTTTTCGTGTTTCGCCCCGATGACGGATGCGATGCGGGCAAAATTGACCTGGCGGATCTTTTCCTCCAGCCGGTCGAAGAACAGGGCCTGCTCGGGCTCCCGGTGTTGCCTGCCGGGAAGCAGTCCCTGCAGCCGGGCACGGCTGTCCTCCGGCATGACCGGGCAGTCCGGGATGGTTTTCGTGCCCGAAAGCAGGGCAGCGGCAAAGGCCAGGCAGGTGGGCAGCTGGCACCTGCCGCAGTTGGTCCCGGGCAGGTAACGATAGACAGCCAGTGGACCTGAAGAAGCTTCGGGCATCTGCACCGTCTCCTACAGGCTGATCACGCCCTGGAGATAGAGAACAGCCCTGCCGGCAATGGCAACCCGGTCGCCCAGGTCCCGGCAGAACAGTTCTCCACCCCGCTCCGAGACCTGGAGGGCATGGAGAGAGGTCCTGTCCAGCCTGGCGCTCCAGTAGGGGATCAGGGTGCAATGGGCCGAGCCGGTCACCGGGTCTTCATCCACCCCGAGCCGGGGAGCAAAAAACCTGGACACGAAGTCGGCCCTCTTTCCCGGTGCGGTGACGATCACCCCCCGCCGGTCCAGCCTGGAGAGCCGCTTCATGTCCGGAGCCAGGTCGATGACCTGTTGTTCATCGGCAAAAACTGCCAGGTAGTCGGTGCTCTGCAGGACGGCAGCCGGTTCCAGGCCGAGACCGGCGGCTAGATCTGGGGGACAGGGGCATGCTTCCGGAGGACGGGAGGGAAAGTCCAGCCGCAGCAGATCGTCCTGGCGGGAGACCGACAGGCTTCCGCTCTTCGGGGAGTGAAACCGTACCGTGTCCTCTCCTGTCTCGAGAAGATGGAAGATCACAAAGGCCGCTGCCAGGGTTGCATGACCGCAGAGATCGACCTCGGCCTTTGGTGTGAACCAGCGCAGTTCGTAGAGATCGTCCCGGCGGACCAGAAAGGCTGTTTCCGAGAGGTTGTTTTCCGCCGCAATGGCCTGCATGGTGGTTTCAGGCAGCCAGTGGTCCAGGGGACAGACTGCGGCAGGATTGCCTGCAAACCGGTTTGCCGTGAAACAGTCGACCTGGAAAAGGGGAATCTGCATAACGGTCTCCGGAGGGAAAAGGAACATCGATACTGTGCCGCTATACCATGAATCCGTCAGGAAGTGCAAGAAAACCGGCAAGGCAGGAGCGTGTTCCCATCATCCTTCAGTGACTGGAAAGTGCCGCGGCAAGTCCCTGGATCAGCTGCAGCTGCCTGCCCACCGAAAGGAAGACCTGTCTGGCCGCCTGCGGATGGATTCCCAGTCTGAACAGCTGGTTTTTCTCCATTGGCCAGGTTGCCCCGCTTTCCGCCGCCTTGACCATGGAGATGGCCAGTCCCACCAGAACCACTGTCTGCCATCCCTCCACCCGTTGCCCATTGTCCGGTTCCTGTTCCAGGGCGGCAGGAATAGGTTCCGGAAGCTGCCAGCGCCTGGCCAGATATCCGCCGGCCTCCCGATACCCTGCGCCGACCAGGTTGCTCAGGGTTTCGTCCAAGGAGGCCTCGGTGTCGCTGTTTGTTATCTGGATGGCCCTGGCGGTCTCCCTGGGCAGGCCGTGGGCCATCCACAGCAACCCCAGGTTGTGCAGCAGCCCGGCTGTACGTGCGGTTTGGGCATTTTCGCTGTCCAGGACCAGTTCGGCCAGCCGGGCGGACGTATCGGCCACGGCCAGGGCCCTGGTCCAGTAATACTCCACATCGAACTGGGGGCAGCGCCTGGGATTGAAGGGCGCCGATACAGCCAGGGCGATGGAGGTGGAACGGACCACTCCCATGCCGAGTCTGGCACAGGCATGCTCCAGGGCGGTGATCTTTTTGATCGGAGCAGACCAGGCCGAGTTGGCCAGGGAGATCAGCCGGGCGACGATGGTGGGAAAGTGTTCCAGAATGGCGGCCATCTGACGCCAGTTCAGGGTGTCGTCCGCAAAGGCTGCCAGCAGGGTATGGACAGCAGGCGGCGGCAGCACCGGCAACTGTCTGCTCTGCAGTCTCCTGAATATTCTGTGGCTCTCCGGCATCATGGCAGGCTGTCCCGGGCCGGTCTCCCTCCCTGCCAGTCTTCTTCTGCCAGGTGGTGCAGATCGAACTGCATCAGGTCGGGGATCTCATCGGGCAGGACCGGTTTGCTGAAATAGTATCCCTGGACGATGTCACAGCCAATGCCTTTCAGCACCCAGAGCTGCTCCTCGGTCTCCACACCCTCGGCCACCACGATATGGCCCAGGGCCTGGGCCGCACCGATGATGGAACCAAGAATGATGGACGAGCCGGTGTCCTCGATCATGTCGATGATGAAAAGCCGATCGATTTTCAGGCAGTCGATGGGCAGGTTTTTCAGGGAGGCCAGGGACGAGTAACCTGTACCGAAGTCATCGATGGCGATCTTGACACCCATTTCGCGTAACCGGTTGAAGATGTCGAGATTGTTCTCCAGGTTCTGGACCACGGTCTCGGTGATCTCCAGTTCCAGCATCTCCGGTGCCAGTCCGGTTTCCCGCAGTACCTGGGCCACTGTCTGAAAGAGTTCCCGATCCTGGAAGTGGAGGGGAGAGATGTTCACGGCCACCCGGAAATCGGGCAGTCCCTGCCGCTGCCACGCCATCTTCTGGCTGCAGGCGCTTCTGAGGACCCACTCGCCCAGTGGCTTGATCATTCCGATATGCTCGGCAATGGCGATGAATTCCATGGGCGGCACCAGGCCGAGTTCGGGATGCCGCCAGCGGATCAGGGCCTCCACGCCCACCAGGTGGCCGTTTTGCACGTCCACCTGCGGCTGGTAGTGGAGCTCGAACTGGTTGCGATCAATGGCCTGCCTGAGTTCCTGTTCCATCCAGAGGCGCTGTTCAGCCTGGGCGGTCAGCTCCGGCCTGTAAAAGGCGTACCGGTGCCTGCCAGCCGCCTTGGCCGCATACATGGCGCTGTCCGCCGCTTTGAGCAGGGTCTGCATGTCGGCCCCGTCTTCGGGATAGTGGGCGATGCCGATGCTGCAGCGGGGACGGATCTCCCGACCGTCCAGGACGACCGGCCGGTTCACCTCCCGCAGACAGCGGCTGGCCACGTCGGCGGCAATATACTGGTCACTGACGCTGTCCACCAGGATGCAGAATTCGTCACCGCTGAGACGGGCCACGAAATCCGTCCCCCGCAACACGCCCTGGAGCCTCAGGCCGACGATCTTCAGGAGTTCGTCACCCACATCGTGCCCCAGGCTGTCGTTGACATCCTTGAAGCCGTCCAGGTCGAGATAGACCAGGGCAAAACGCTCTCCCCGCCGCCTGGCCGCCTTGATGGCATCTTCCATATGCTTGTAGAAATAGGCCCGGCTGGCCAGGCCGGTCAGCTTGTCGGTATAGGCCAGTTCATGAATGCGCTGCTGGGTTTTCCGCTGCTGGGTGATATCCTGGACCGTACCCAGGACCACCTGATCCGTATCCGGGGCCAGGCCCATCTCCTGATGGACGATCAGGGAGGCGTGACCGGTGACCAGGAGACGGTATTCAACCGGCTCCAGGGGCCCGCCCTGGATGACACCGGTGATGGTGTCTCTGAGACGGTCCCGGTCCTCCACGGATATCCGGTCGAGATAATCGGTCAGCGAGGCGCATTGGTCCGGCGAGGTCAGGCCCATCATCTCGGCCAGATTGTCGGAGATGGTGAACCGGTCTTGGGCTGCATCCCAGCGCCAGTAGCCAAGACCGGCGATTCGCTGGGCAATGGTCAGCTGTTCCTGGTTTTCCTTCAGCACCCTTGCGTCCCGGCTTGCCCGCAACTGAAAGCGGATCTGCTGGAGAAGGACCGGGTAGTTGACCGGCTTGACGACAAAACCGGAGGCACCGGACTCAAAGGCCCGGTCCACGGAATCTCCGTCATCCAGGCCGGTGACCATCAGTACCTGGGTCAGGTGCAGTTCGTCGAGAGATGTCAGTTCGCTGCAGACGGCAAAGCCGTCCATATCATCCATCAGGGCATCGAGAAGGACCAGTTCAGGGCGGTGCTTTTTCGCCTGTTCCAGGGCCTCGGCCCCACCGGCGGCCTCCACTACCCGGTAGCCGGCCCGGATCAGAACCTGGGCCGTGGTGAAACGGAAGGCCTGGTCGTCGTCCACCAGGAGGATGCACTCCCTGGTCCCGGCCTCCGGGGAATGGTTTTCCGCCGGCAGAGAGCGACCCTTCAACTCATTCCTGAGGGCATCGAATACCGGAGGAATCGCTGACTCGATGGCATTGATCAGTGGTGGGATGGCTGTGACACTGCCCGCCACGGCGGCCTGTTCCAGTTCGATACAGAGTTGTGACAGCGCCATGGCTCCCAGATTGGCGCAACCGGATTTCAGCCTGTGGCTGATCCGGTACAGCTCGTCCAGATCCTGTTTTTCCTGGGCCCGGCGAAGTGCCTGCAGCTCGGCCGGGGTCTGCTCGAGGAAATGAACAACGGCATTGCCGAGTATATCCCGGCCGGTGGTCATGCTGAGCCGCTGGAGCCGTTTCAGGGTGTCGGCATCGAGGATATTCCCGGCCTCCTCGTCGGCCTGGGGTTCATCGGGACGGTCTGCGGTGCTGAACGGGAGAAAGGAGGCCAGGATATCAGAGAGCTGTTTCTGGCTGAACGGTTTGCTGAGATAACCATTCATGCCGATGTCAAGGCACTGTTTTTTGGTGTCTTTCTGAACATCGGCGGTCAGGGCAATGATGGGAACGGCCTCCCGGCCCAGATCCTCTTCCAGGCGGCGTATCTCCTGGCAGGCGGCAAAGCCGTCCATTTCGGGCATGTGGCAGTCCATCAGGATCAGGTCGTAATGGTCTTTTCGCCAGGCATCCAGAACCTGGTAACCGTTTTCCACCACATCCACCTGGCAGCCAAGGGCCATGAGCATACCGATGGCCACGTCTTGGTTAACGAGGTTGTCTTCGGCCAGCAGAACCCGGCCCTGGAAACTCCGTTCCGGCGAGGTCTTCCCGGGCGCGGCAGGCCCTTGACATTCTGGATCTGCCTGCAGGCACTGGAGCAGTTGCTGCTGCCTGACCGGTTTCTGCAGAAATGCATCGATCCCGGCGTGCCGGACTTCCTCGTCTTCAGGATCGAGGGTGGCCGAACTCAGCAGAATCAGGCGGGGGGCGGGAATGTCCTTGTTGGCACGGATTCTGGCGGCAAGCTCCAGACCATGCATGCCGGGCATGTGGAGATCGAGAAGGACGATCCGGAAGGGATCGTGATCCGTGGCCGCCCTGAGAAGCAGGTCCAGGGCCTCCTCTCCATGGGCTGCCGTACTGCATCGCATGCCCCAGGAAAGGATCTGACCGTGGAGAATTTCCCGGTTGACCGCATGGTCGTCCACAATCAGGACCCGTTTGTCCCGGAGGGAGACATCGGCGATCCGGGAAGGCTCTTCCGGAGCCACGGTACGGAGCTGGATGCTGAAACGGAAATGTGCCCCTTCGCCGGGAGTACTCTCCAGGACAATGTCACCGCCCATCATCTCCACCAGTCGTTTGGCGATGGCCAGTCCCAGGCCGGTGCCGCCGAAACGCCGGGTGGTGGAGCCGTCGGCCTGACTGAAGGCGTCAAAGATCTTTTTCTGCTGCTCCGGTCGGATCCCCGGCCCGGTATCGGACACCTCGAAGGTGATGGTTTCCAGGTCGTCCTGGCGTGAGCGAACCCGGACCCATAACCGCACCTCACCCTGTTCGGTGAATTTGACCGCGTTGCCCAGCAGGTTGACCAGAATCTGTCCCAATCTCACCGGATCGCCCCTGACCCACTCAGGCAGGTCTGGCGGCAGGTTCATTATCAGTTCCAGCCCCTTGCTGTGGGCCTGGTTGGCCACCATTTCCATGGTGTCTTCCAGGAGGGCGCGGAGGTTGAAATTTTCCGGGTTGAGTTGCAGTCTGTCGGCTTCGATTTTCGAGAAATCAAGGATGTCGTTGATCACGCCGAGGAGTCTTTCCGCAGACCGGTGGGCAGTGTCGGCGAGCCTGCGGGCCCGTATATCAAGATCACTGTCCAGGAGTAGTTCCGTCATGCCCAGAACGCCGTTCATGGGGGTCCGGATCTCGTGGCTCATGGTGGCCAGAAATTCGCTCTTGGCTCGGCTGGCGGCCTCGGCTGCCTCCCTGGCCTTTTCCGCCGCCTCCATGGCTTCCTGAAGGTTGCGGGTCCGCTCTTTCACTTTTTCCTCCAGTTCATGGCGATAGCCTGCCAGGGCTTGGTCGCGCTCCTGGAGTTGTCCCAGCATGTCGTTGAAGTTGGCGATAATTGTGCCTATTTCGTCATTGTCCCCCGGCTTCAGCCTGAGGCTGAAGTCCTGAGTGTCCGAGACCTGCTGCATGCCGTCCAGCAGTTCACGGATCGGACCGGAGATACGACGGTGGAGCCGGTTCGAGACCAGGAAGACTCCGCCCATGATCAGCAGCCAGAGCACGGAGGTGATGACCAGGTAGGAGCGAATTCGGGCAAACAGCGGTTCCAGGCTCATGTTGACATGGAGCAGTCCCAGGTACTCTCCTTCCAGAAAGACCGGCCGGATGATATCGATACCATTGCTGTGGAGGCGGTAACGGACCGTGCGGGCCTGGGAGGCCTCTGCAAACCATTGGTCCTGTTGAGGGGGTACGCTGGCGGCCTCCTCGTCATTGTCACGCACATAGGCGGCAAATTTTTCACCATCTCCTTGGTAAAGGGTGGCGAAGTTCACCGATGGCTCCGAACGGAGTGATCTGAGGAGTTTATTGCCTGTTTTTTTGTCATCGAAGGTCAGGGCAGCTGTGGAGTTGGTCACCACGAAGTCGGACAGGACCTCGGCCCGTTCCAGGAGAAGTTGGCGGTAACTGAAGAATTCGATACTCAGGAATGCCAGGGAGGTGATCAGAAGGGCCAGCCCGCTGGTCGACAGGATCATCCAGCGGAGTTTTCGGGCAACATTCGGGTTACGGCGTTTTTTCATTTCTTTGTACCCCCGGATCCGTGACCGACGATGGTGGCGAGTTCGAGTAGAGGGGCGGCGATTTTCAACCCCGCCACTGTGGCCTGCTGCAGGTTGATGATAAAACCGATTTTCTGGTCGTGGCGGACGAACTGGATCATGCCGCCCTGATCGGCGAAACGGCGTGAATCACCGATGGTGAGGATGGGGCGGTCGGAAAGTGCCCTGGTGATCGGTTCGATGAAGGCGCGTTTGGAATCGCTGATGATGACCACCTGACAGTTGTCACCGATAGCGTCGGACTGGCTGAAACGGTCGACGACAATGGGTGCACCGTTGACGGTTCGTCCCTGAAGGGCATCCAGGGTTGCACCGAAATCGTCTCTGCCGAGCAGGCAGATGCCGAACTTGCCGTCATTGCGTGTCTCCCTGCCTGCAGGCCAGGTGACGAAACGGGTCAGTTTGAAGATCAGCGCCGCTTTCAGCGTGTATTCCGTGGAGACAGGACCACCGTGTGCCTGAACGGGTGCAAGGAGGGACAGGAGCAGCCAGCATCCGGTTAGCAGGGAGTACAGTCCGGACCTGAGGTCGGACCGGTGGTTGTCAGTGGAAAGGGTCATCCTGCAAGTTCGCTGTTACCGGCATCTTGCGCCTAGAAGTCCAGGTGGAGTTTGAGGTACACGGAACGTTCCAATTCCGGCTGCAGGTGCATGTTCTCGCCGATGAATTCAGGATGGTGGTCATCAAGCAGATTCTGGGCTGCCAGGGAAAGTTCCAGGTCTTTCAGCGGATTCCAGGCAAGGCGGATACTGAGTCCGGTATAGGAGGGGACCGAGTTTTTCCAGTAGTAGCTGCTTCTGTCCAGCCCGTCCACGTGATAGATCCAGGTGTCGAGGTGCACCCGGTTTCCCAGGTCCATCATGGAACGGAGTGAGTACTGGTGTCTGGGGCTCGAACCGGAAGCCACCAGGTCCGAGCCCGTGCAGTCCCCGCTATCGTCGTCCAGCCTGGAGGTGATCTCGAGATAACTGTAGTTGGCCTGCAGCCGCCACCATTCCAAGGGCCGCCAGTCCACGCTGATTTCCAGCCCATGACTGTCTGCCGAGAGTTTGTTGGCAAAGAGCGTGTCCGAGACGATCTGTGACGGGTTTATCTGTTCGAACGTCTGTAAATTGTTATAGATATTGTAAAACAGGGCAATGTCCAGGGAGAGGTTTTCTCTGGGCTGCGTTCGGTAGCCCAACTCGTAGGCCAGCATCTCCTCGGAACGAAACTGATCACTGCCGTAGACATGGAGCACCGCAGGTCCGTAGGGTTCAGGTAAGGGCACGATCTGGGTGATGATCTTGGCAGAGGCCTCCATCCGGGACGGCGTCCGTACCGCCCGCGAGATCGATCCCCACAGAGTGGAGCGGTCGTCGAGCAGCCAGACCAGACGACCGCTGGGTTGCACCTCGGCCCCGGTATAATCGTTGTGTTCGAATTTGGAGCCGATGGTCAACCGCAATGTGTTGTCGATCAGCTCTATTTCGTCCTGAACAAAGGCGCTGAACAGGTCAGTCGAGAGGATCTCTGGCAGAAAGGCGACCATGAAGGTGTTGGCAAAATCATCTCTGATGTGTCGATAGCCGAGTCCCCAGATGATTTCATGATCGTCCAGGGGGCGGAACTGGTGCTGCAGGTCCAGGTCGACGGTATCGTGTTCCTGGGTGAGAAAGATTTCCTGTCGCCGGGTATGATCGTAATAGAATTGCAGGGTGGCACTGGTAGTGGCCGAGAGCTGCCTGTGCCACTTTCCCAGCAGGTTCCAGCCGCTGGATACGAAGCTGTCCGGACGTGCCGGCGCCAGGTAATCCGGGGCATAGATTTGGTTGGCCGGTTGGGTAGGATCCTTCCAGATGTTGATCCGCTGGTTTTCGTTGTTGTGGTAGGCATCACCCTGCAGGCTCCAGGTATTCGACCTTCCCTGGCGGCCATCCAACCGAAATCCTCCCCGGAGCGATTCCCATTGGTCACCCGCGTCTCCATCCAACTCGGCGATATACGAACTGTCCCGGCTGTTGTACTTCAGATATCCTCGGCCCATGACATGTTCCCCGAGTGCAGCACCGTAACGCAGGGACATGAATCCTTTTTCTTCGTTGCCCGCCCCTGCGGTCAGCAGGCCGCCCCGGGTGGCAGAGGCCTCCCTGGTGATAATATTGATGACCCCATTCACCGCGTTGGCTCCCCAGACCGTGGCTCCGGGCCCCCGAATCACCTCGATCCGTTCGATGTCCTCCAAGAGCGTGTCCTGGGCATCCCAATAGACACCGGAAAAAGAGGGACTGTAAACGGTGCGGCCGTCGATCATCACCAGCAGCTTGTTGGTGAACTGGCTGTTGAAACCGCGACTGGCGATGGCCCACTTGTTGGCATCGATACGGGCCACCTGGATACCCGGAGCCATGCGCAGCGCCTCGGGAATGGACGTCACCCCGGAGCGATGGATGTCCTCCCGGGTAATGACAAAGACCGCCGATGCCACTTCATTGAGTTGCTGTTTCTTTTTCGCGACCGAAGTGACCTGGATGGAGAGAAGATCTTCCAGGGGAAGGTCCAGGTAGTCATCCAGGGAGCCCCCTGATCCAAAGGCAGACCGAACAGCACCTGAACCAGCGACCAGGAAGGTGAAAATGAGAATGGACCAGAGACAACGGCTACCGTTTCCGTACATGATATCCATCCGGATTGAAGTGATGTCCATTGCGGCCGAAACTCAGGCGGCGAAATTTTCTCCATCAGTACTGATTATCGGCAAACAGGGGAGTATTGTCAAATTCCGCGATCAGGCCCCAGGGGGAAACCGTTGCCCTGGATGGACCTGTTGACCCGTTCCGTCATGCCTGGTACAACTGCGGCCAGCAGTGAATGGTTGGCAGAAGAGAAAGGATGTTGGAGAGATCCGGAAAGAAACGCGTAGGGTTCGGTGCCATGGGACTGCTGATTCTGGGCGTGCTGTTTGCCTGGTTGCTCAGCAGGGGCGATGCCGGCCTGGCTTACAACTGGCAGTGGTACCGGGTTGGCCGTTATATCCTTGGTGTGGAGGGTGGCCGTATCGTCTTCGGGCCGCTGATGCAGGGGCTGGCGGTGACTCTGAAAATCACCGCCTGCAGCCTGCTCCTTGCCGCCCTGTTCGGTCTGGTGACCGCTCTGCTTCGTCTTTCCTCTTCTCCGGTGGGTCGGCTGCTCGCCTTCCTCTATCTGGAGTTGATCAGAAATACTCCTCTTCTGGTGCAGATTTTTTTTCTTTATTTCGTCCTGGCGCCTGTCTTTTCCCTGAACCGTTTTACGGCGGCCGTCCTTGCTCTGAGCCTTTTTGAAGGGGCCTATGCATCGGAGATTATCCGGGCCGGGATCTGCTCCATCGAGCGCGGCCAGTGGGAGGCCGCCTACAGCCTGGGCCTGAGCCGTCTGCATACATACCGGGCTGTGATCCTGCCCCAGGCGATACGCCGGATTATGCCGCCGCTGACCGGGCAAGCTGTCTCCCTGGTCAAGGACTCGGCTCTGGTTTCCACCATAGCCGTGTACGACCTGACCATGCAGGGACGGACCATCATCGCTGAGACCTTTCTCACGTTCGAGATCTGGTTCACCGTTGCAGGGATCTATCTTCTCATCAATCTCAGCCTGTCGGGATTTTCTGGTTATCTTGCCAGAAAATTGGCTTGTTCAGGATGGCACCATGGCGGATAGATCCACAGCTCCCATTATTCTCATCGATCGGATCAGCAAGACCTTTCCTGGGCCGGTGGTGGCCCTGGATGATTTCTCCTTACAGGTATGCCGGGGTGAGGTAGTGGTCATCGTTGGCCCCTCCGGTTCTGGCAAGTCGACTCTGCTACGCTGTCTAAACGGCCTGGAGTCCATCGATTCTGGACAGATTGTGATCGACTCCATTCCACTGGATGACCGGTCGGCAAACCGCCTGCGGATCCGCCGTCAGGTGGGTATGGTCTTCCAGTCCTTCAATCTATTCCCCCATCTCAGGGTGCGGGAGAATATCGATCTGGCCCAGCGGCTGGTCCGCCGCCGGAGCCGGGAAGATGCTGCCAAGCGCAGCCGCAGTCTTCTGGCCAGGGTTGGTCTGGCAGACAAGGAGAAGGCTTTTCCGGCAGAACTCAGCGGCGGTCAGCAGCAGCGGGTAGCCATTGCTCGGGCGTTGGCCCTGGACCCGAAGATCATGCTCTTCGACGAGGCCACCAGTGCCCTGGACCCGGAAATGATTGGCGAGGTGCTGTCGGTCATGCAGAAACTGGCTGAAGATGGTATGACCATGCTGGTGGTCACCCATGAGATGGGATTTGCCCGGAAGGTCAGTAACCGGATCGTGTTCATGGAACACGGCCGGATCGTGGAGGAGGACGAGACCGGACGGTTCTTTCGGTCTCCACGTCAGGCCAGGACCCGAACCTTTCTCGATCAGATTTTATGAATTGTAAATAGCAGAAGGAGGAACCTATGAACCGAATCGGCAACTTCGGTGTCAATCTTGCTCTTCTTGTTCTTGTCTGCAGCTTGCTTGTCCCCATGTCGACCGCTGCGGGGGACCTGGCAGCAAAGCTTGCTGCAGAGAGCACTGTGGAACAGATTATTCGCCGCGGTACTATCCGGGTGGGCATGGATATCTTCGTGCCCTGGGCCATGAAGGACAAGAAGGGCGAACTGATCGGTTTCGAGATCGATGTGGCCAGACAGCTTGCCAAAGATATGGGCGTCAAGGTGGAATTCGTGCCCACCAAGTGGTCAGGGATTATTCCTGCTCTGATTGCCGGCAAGTTCGATGTCATCATCGGCGGCATGACCGTCACTCCGCAACGGAATCTGAAAATAAATTTTTCCAATCCCTACTATTATTCAACCCAGGGCCTGCTGGCCAACAAGAAGCTCTGTCAAGGATTCAGCCTGCGTGATTTCGATAGCCCTGGGGTGACCCTGGCAGCCCGGCTTGGCTCCACTGCTGCCTTGGCGGCAAAAAAGAACTTTCCACGGGCCACATTGCGTCTCTTTGACGACGAGCCGGCTGCAGTGCAAGAAGTCCGCAACGGCCGGGTTCATGGTCTGGTCGCCTCCCAGCCTCTGCCGGCACATATGGCCGCCGATGCCCCGGATCTGCTGCGCGCCTACAACGAGGAGCTGATGAAGGAGCCCATCTGTTTTGGCATCCGCAAGGGCGATGTGGATACGCTCAACTATTTCAACAACTGGATCGAAATTGTCCGCAGCAAAGGGTGGATCGATGACCGGTACAGATACTGGTTCCTTTCCAGGGAGTGGAAGGATCGGGTGCAGTAGGGACGGATCTCATCAGGGTCATGTGGGAGGCGAGACGTAGATTCGGGCCGCTCGACGCCCTGCTGCTCGTCATGGTCGCTGCCTTTCTGGTCCTGGTCCTGTACCGGGTCACTATGGGTCTTCAGTATACCTGGAACTGGCGCCTGATTCCCCAGTTTCTTGTTCGGTTTGATGCTGGGCAGGAACGGTGGGTGGCCAATTATCTCCTCCAGGGCCTGTTCACCACCATCCGTCTTAGCTGCTGGGCCGGTGTGTTTGCCTTGCTGTTGGGTCTGATCATGGCTCTGGCCAGGATTTCTCCAGATTTTTTCTGCCAGTCCATAGCCAGGATATATGTGGCCACGATCAGGAACCTGCCACCGCTGATCATTCTCTTTATCGTCTATTTTTTCCTGGCCGATCAGGTTCCGGTCTTCCGGTTCGCGGACCGGTTGGCGGTCAGTGCCGGTCCTGCCGGCCAGCGGCTCGTCACTCTCCTGATGGCCCGTCCCGGTGAGTTGTCACCGTTTCTGGCAGCCACGCTCAGTCTTGCTGTTTTCGAAGGCGCCTATATGACCGAGATCATCCGCAGCTCCATCGAGGCCGTACCCAGGGAGCAGTGGGAGGCCGCTCATGCTCTGGGGATGACCCGCAGCCAGTGTCTGCGCCACATCATCCTGCCCCAGGCCCTGCCTCAGATCCTGCCCCCTCTCGCCGGCCAGTCGGTCTCCTTGATCAAGGACTCGGCCATTGTATCCATTATTTCAGTGCAGGAACTCTCTTACCAAGGCACCCAGCTCATGGCATCCACCTACCTCACCATCGAGGTCTGGATCACTGTCAGCATGCTATATCTTGCCCTGACCCTGCCGACCTCGTTTCTTGTCCGGCGGCTCGAGGCCAGATTTTCCTGACAGGCTGGAACAGGCAGAGTGCAAAAGAATGTTACCAAACAGGGATCGAACAATGCGGAGGATAAACTTTCTGTTCCGGTACAGCTTTGAAATGCTGCTGGCCTGGCTGCTTTCGTACCTGCTGGCCAGCCCCTTTCTGGAAACCATGCCCCATGCCAGCCTGATGATGAACATCATTCTCACCCTGGCCCTGGCCTCTTCCATCATCACGGTGACCCGCAAAAGCCGCCTGTTCGGTTTCGCCATCTTCCTCCTGGTCTGGACCGTTATCCTGCTCTGGATCGATCTGTTTGATTTTTTCTCCTTTTCCGGCCAGCTGGCCTCGCTGACCCTGGCCTTGTACCTCGGTATGCTGATCCTCACCTTTTCCAGATATATTCTCACCGCCAGGATCATCGACTCCAGCCTGATCAGTGCGGCACTCTGTCTCTATCTGCTTTTGGGGATACTCTGGGGCACGGTGTTCTGTTTCCTTGATGCAATCCATCCCGGCTCATTCAGCGGTGATCTACTGGCCCAAGCCAGCACTCCCATCGAGCGATTACAGTATTTTCAATATTTCAGCTTCGTTACCTTGACTACTCTCGGCTATGGCGATATTCTGCCCCAGACGCGCGGCGCCACGGCTCTCTGCCAGACCGAGGCCGTTCTGGGGCAGTTCTTCATGACTGTGCTGGTGGCCAGGCTGGTGGGGATACAGGTGACCCAGCAGGTTTCCTGTGACAGCGGCCGGCACGCGGCGTCTCTGCCGCCGGAGGGCCGGGACGACCGGGACAGCGAGTCGTGAACCGGGGCCGACCGCAGACGGGGAGGACCGGAAGGGGCTACCGGGTAATCACTCGGTAGTCGTCAAAGTAGACAACGCTGTCCGCCTTGGTCCACAGGCCGACCTTGCCGCTCACCGGCGCCGGCAGGCGGACCGACAGGTAGTGCCGATCGTTGAGATATCCCTTCACCAGATTGCCCTGGACCGTGAGTTTCAGGGTGTGCCAGACCCTGGAGGGGGTGTCCACGTCGCGCACCCAGCTCACCGAGCTCCTCTTGCCGTGCTTGTAGCGCCAGAGAACCAGGTTGTTCTCCAGCGGGTTGGCCCGCAGGGCGTAATAGTCACCATTGGGTTTCAGATCGAAGAGGATACCGGCGCCCTGGTCGATTCTGCCGGCAATGGCCTTGAAGCGGACGGTGATGGTGCCGCCGCTGAAGTTCTCCACCCCGTTGGCCACAGCAAAGGGGAAATAGGCATAGGCCTTCACGTTGTCCAGGAATTCGGCATACCGATCGCCATACAGGGCCCGGGCCTTGTCGGCCAGGCCGGCGGCGGCCACTCCCCGTTTCCATTTGCGGCCGTCCACCACCAGCACCGTGTTGTCGCCATCCCTGCCGATGATCCAGTTGCCCACTGCCGCGCTGAAGGTCCTTGGAGGAGCGCCAACGGTCTCGGAGGAAAAATCGAAGAATGGTGTTTCCCGGTTCTCCGTGTCCGCTCCCCGCGGTTCGGCAGCAACGGCCGTGGCGATCATGCCGCTGCTGCCGGTTTCAGGCAGATACTCTGGCCGGTCCGGCGGGGGTGCCGGGCGGAATCTGCCTTGATAGGCAACGGATCCGGCCAGGATGACCAGGAGACAACCTGCAAGAATGATGTGTTGCTGTTTCATGACGTCCTGTTCTCCATTTCAGATGGTTGTTGGTTCATCTGTTCCCTGTCGCAGGGTCAGAGTTTTTTCCGGCAGCAGATGCCGCAGCAGGCAAAGCAGAGCGGCAGGAGGAAATACAGCCACCAGCCGCAACCCGTGCAGTCGGTAACCAGGGGATAGCCCGGGTAGGTCGGTACCGGTTCAGGCTTCACTTCTGTGCCGGCCAGGTCGTGAAGTATGGCCAGGATTTCGTTCTCGCTGTTGGAGTAACTCTCTTGTCGCTGTCCCTGATATGCATACTCGACAAGACCGTAGTTGTCACCTGCCGCGGCCTCGAACAGGCCGGTTTCACCTGTTTCGGCATAATGGATGGTCAGTTTGGGAAGGCAGCGCCGCAGCTTGACCAGCAGGCCGCGTTCCAGATCCAGGAGGCGGCTGTCGTCCCTGGCGAGATGCATGGTGATGGTGAGAGGATCTTGCATTCGGCGCAGTGCCCGGCAGTCTGCCGGATTGAGCGAGTGTTTTCGCTGTTCGCTCACATCCAGGGATCCTGGAGCATTCCAGCCGATCACCATGCCGGCTGCCAGGAGGATCACCACGGCCAGGGATCGGAACAGCCTGCCCATGACCGGTTCGCCCGGCCGGATCCAGATGATGGCGAGGGAGAAGAACAGCAGACTGGTGAACAGGAAGGAGAGAACGCCTGGCACCGTGACCAGGCCGTTTTCCAGCTGACGGACCAGGCCGGCCAGGGAAAGGTTGGCAATCACGGCGGGCAGAGCGTTCTGGCCGCTGAGCGCAAAATCGAGCACCCAGCCGCCCAGGGTGAAGGAGAGGCAGAGGATGGCGGCAGTGGACAGGGAGTCAGCAACGGTGCTGCAGAACATGGCCACCGCGATCACCACCAGGGAATAGAGGGCATGGGCGGCCAGCATGGCCGCGAATGCTGGTGGATGGAGATGGCCGCCGGCCCGGAGCCAGAGCAGGGTGACCAGGAGGATCGGAACCAGGCTGAGCAGCCAGACCAGTACCATGGCCAGTCCTTTCAGGCTGCAGAGTTTCAGGGGTGGAAGATCGAGCTGCATGAGGAGCTTGAGGGCGCCGCTTTCCTTGTCCAGGCCGATGAGCCGGATGGCGACAAAAGGAAGCAGCAGGGTCTCGGTGAGATAGTAGGCTCCAAAGGTTGGGACGAAGATACCCTCCATGGGGTCCATACCCCTGGCCAGTTCTGGATAGGCAAGGGCTGTCCGGCTCGCCCGGCCGAAGATGTCCACGGCCTCGGTAAAGCTGTAGCCCGTGATCAGGCTGAGAACCACCAGCATGAGCCACAGGGGTGGAGAAAGCAGGAGGCTGCGGATCTCCTGGAGGAGAACGGTTCGGGACAGGCTGGCCGGATGACCGGTATCAGGTGATGGCAAGAAACACCTCCTCGAGGCTTGTCCCGATGGGGAGCCCGGTCCGGTCGCAGAGCCGGGAGAGGCTGCCGGTGGCCAGGACCCTGCCCTCTCCGAGCAGGAGGAAGCGGTCGCAGATCTTTTCCGCCTCGCTCAACTGATGGATGGAGAGGATCATGGTCCGCCGTTTCCGGTAGCGGCGAAGCAGATCCATGACAGCCAGGGACTGGTGGAGATCAAAACCGTCAAAGGGTTCGTCGAGCAGGAGCAGCGGTCGCCTGCTCAGCAGGGCAATGGCCAGGTTGAGCCGCCGCCTGTATCCCTTGGAGAGCTCTTCCAGGGGACGGGCGAGAACGGGAGCAAGTTCCAGCCGGCCGATCAGGTCGTCGAGTACATCCTGTTCCGCGCCATGGACCTGGCGGAAGAACGACAGGGTGGTCCTGGTCCGCTGCCTGGCATAGGGCAGGATGTCGTCGGGCTGGTACCAGATGATCCGGGTCCGTCGATCCCGGGAGAGTGGGCGGCCCTGCCAGGAAATGCTCCCCGTATCCAGGGGCAGCAGGCCGGTCAAGCACTCCAGCAGGGTGGTCTTTCCGGCACCGTTGGGACCGATCAGGCCCAGGATCTCCCCGGGCTTGGTGGTAAAGGAGACATCCGACAGGACGGGCAAGGTGCCGAATCGCTTGCCGAGGCGCTCGACATGGAGGGCATCGGAGCGGGATTGCTGGGACATGGTTTCTGTCAGACAGCGATACGCGGCTGGACGCAGGAACTGATATTCA
Source organism: uncultured Desulfobulbaceae bacterium (assembly GCA_964626235.1). GTDB lineage: Bacteria > Desulfobacterota > Desulfobulbia > Desulfobulbales > Desulfobulbaceae > CAZVDY01. Next base: position 81,503 of record CAZVDY010000054.1, read on the forward strand.
AGACAATAGGTATACTTTGTGATCAGAAAAGAGTATTAGGTGATTCCTCCTGCCCTGTCAACCGCTTTTCCAGGCTACCCGCGCAGCCTGTTGTACAATTGTAACCGATCACATGGTATGTAACCCAGCGGTATATCATGGTTCCAAACTGTACTTGGTCTCAGGTGCTGCCGATCTGCACGATCTCTCCTGGCCGCTCTAGGCCCACTATGCGGCCAGGAGAGATCGTGTGAAGATAAGGTGGCTGTGATCAATTAGCAAAAATTGCCTTGCCAAACCGGATAGAAGGGAATACAAGTTGCTGCTGTCCCATTCCTGTTCGAACCGTTTCCAGCAGAGCGTGTGCGTGAAGATCCTGGTCCTCAATTCCGGCAGTTCGTCTCTCAAGTTCAAGCTGTTTTCCTTTGCCGACACAGGACCTGAATCGCTGGCTTCCGGCCTGGTGGAACGGATCGGGGAGAAGGAGAGCCGGGTGGCGCTGCGTCGTGCCGGCCCGGCGGGCAGAAAGCTGGATGAGCGCCTGGAAATCGGCGACCATGCCCAGGCGGTTGCGGTTATGCTGAATGTTATCCGGGATGGCGGTCTTCTCCAGGGAGCGGCCGCTCCGGATGCCATCGGCCACCGGGTGGTGCACGGGGGCGAGACCTTTCACAGTCCGGTCCGTATCGACGAGGGGGTGATCCGGGCTATCGAGGAACTCGGTCCGCTGGCGCCGCTGCACAATCCGGTCAACCTGATCGGAATCCGGGCCACCAGAGAGCGCGCCCCGGAGGTGCCCCAGGTGGCTGTCTTTGATACCGGTTTTCACCAGTCCCTGCCACGGCACGCCTATCTCTACGGCCTGCCCTACGTGTTGTACGAACGGGAAGGAGTGCGGCGCTACGGTTTTCACGGCACTTCGCACAACTTTGTCTGCAGGGCGGCGGCAGAGTTTCTCGGCCGGACCCGCACCGACCTGAACATGATCACCCTCCACCTGGGAAACGGCGCCAGTGCGGCAGCCATTCGGAAGGGCAGAAGTGTGGACACCTCCATGGGGATGACACCGCTGGAGGGCCTGCTCATGGGAACACGCTGCGGTGACCTGGACCCGGCTGTGCTCCTATATCTCGTTCGTCACTGCGGCATGGATATCGAGCAGATCGACATGCTCCTCAACCGGAAGAGCGGTCTGAAAGGAATCTGCGGTCAGAACGACATGCGGGCCATCGTCGACAGGGCCGGACAGGGGGACGACCGGGCCATCCTGGCCCTGCAGATGTTCACCTACCGGCTGAAGAAATATGTCGGCAGCTACATGGCTGTTCTCGGCCGGGTGGACTGCCTGGTTTTCACCGGCGGTATCGGCGAGCATGCTCCATCGGTCCGGGAACTTGCCTGCCAGGACCTGGAGGGCCTGGGAATCGTGCTGGACAGGAAGCGGAACAGCCAGGCCCTGGGCGGGACGATCCGGGAGATCCAGGCCGGGACCAGCCGGGTACGAATCCTGGTGGTTCCCACGGACGAAGAGCTGGAGATAGCCCGCCAGACCGCAAAGGTCCTTGGTTGGCCAGAAGTGCCGGACCGGTCACGGCCGTGAAGAATGTCGGAATGTCATGACAGCCAACACGCACAGGAAAGAAAAATGAGCGAGACACGCGAGGACAGAGTCAACAAACTCAAACGGGCCTTTGCCTACAACCTCTTTTACCGGCAGGGCAAGACGGTGCATACCGCCACCCGCAACGATTACTATCTGGCCGTCGCCTACACGGTCCGTGACCGGATGCAGCACCTGTTCGTCAACTCTCTGGAGGCCCTGCTTGAAAAGGAAAGCAAGGTGGTCTGCTACCTTTCGGCCGAGTTCCTGGTCGGCCCCCACCTGGGCAACAATCTGATCAACCTGGGCCTGGAAGACCTGGTCCGGCAGGCTGCCGAGGAGACCGGGCTGGACCTGGACGCGCTCCTCCGGCACGAGGAGGAGCCGGGGTTGGGCAACGGCGGACTGGGACGGCTGGCCGCCTGTTATCTCGATTCCCTGGCCACCCTGCAGATCCCGGCCATCGGATATGGAATCCGCTACGAATTCGGTATGTTCGACCAGGAGATCGTGGACGGCTGGCAGAAAGAGCTCAGTGACCGCTGGCTTCGGCCCGGCAATCCCTGGGAGATCAAGAAGCCGGACCTGGCGTGCGAGGTAGGATTTGGCGGCCATACCGAGGTGTATACCACCGAGGAGGGATACCGCCGGGTCCGCTGGCTGCCGGCCCGGATGATCACCGGTATTCCCTATGATACCCCGATCCCCGGCTACCGGGTCAACAACGTCAATATCCTCCGTCTGTGGAGTGCCGAGGCGCCCAAGTCGTTCGATTTCGAGGATTTCAACGTAGGCGATTATTTCGGCGCCGTGGAGGAGAAGGTGGCGGCGGAGAACATTTCCAAGGTGCTCTATCCCAACGACGAGCAGCTCCAGGGCAAGGGGTTGCGGCTGGAACAGCAGTATTTCTTTGTCTCCTGTTCCCTGCAGGACATGCTCCGCATCCAGCTCTTCATCCATGGTGGACTGGACAACCTGCCGGAATGTTTCGCCGTCCAGCTCAACGACACCCATCCGGCAGTCGCTGTTGCCGAACTGATGCGGTTGCTGGTGGACATCCATCACCTGGGCTGGGACCATGCCTGGGAGATCACCCGTAATACGCTCTGCTACACCAACCATACCCTGCTTCCCGAGGCCATGGAAAAGTGGCAGCTCGATCTGTTCGGCGCCCTGTTGCCGAGACATCTCGAGATCATCTACGAGATCAACCGCCGTTTCCTGGACGAGGTGCGGCTGCGCTATCCAGGAGACGACGACCGGGTCCGGCGGATGTCCATTATCGAGGAGACCGGGCCCAGGTACGTGCGCATGGCCAACCTGGCCTGTGTGGGCAGCCGGGCCATCAACGGGGTGGCACGGCTGCACACCGACCTGCTGCGGTCCAGGGTGCTCCGGGACTTCGACGAGATGTACCCGGGCAAGATCCGCAACGTGACCAACGGCGTGACGCCGCGCCGCTGGATGGTCCTGGCCAATCCTCGGTTGACCCGGCTGCTGAACGAGGCCATTGGCGAGGGCTGGATAACCGACCTGCGTCAGCTCAGGAGGCTGGAAGACCTGGTGGACGATGCCGGTTTCCGGGAGGCCTGGCAGCGGGTGAAGATGGACAACAAGCGTGATGTGGCCCGGCTGGTCATGGAACAGGCCGGCACTCGGGTGGACCCGCAGGCCATGTTCGACGTACAGGTGAAACGGATCCACGAGTACAAGCGGCAGCATCTCAATGTCCTCCATATCGTTACCCTGTACCACCGGCTGAAGAACGACCCGGGCCTGGACATTCCGCCCCGATTTTTCGTCTTTGGCGGCAAGGCGGCGCCCGGATATTTCATGGCCAAGCGGATCATCAAGCTCATCAACTCGGTGGCCGAGGTGATCAACCGCGATCCGGACGTGCGGGACCGGCTCAGGGTTCACTTCATCCCGAACTACAACGTGAAGATAGGCCACATCGTCTATCCCATGGCCGATCTTTCCGAACAGATCTCTCTGGCCGGCAAGGAGGCCTCGGGCACCGGGAACATGAAATTTTCCATGAACGGGGCCCTGACCATCGGCACCCTGGACGGGGCCAATGTCGAGATCCGGGAGGCGGTGGGGGCTGACAACTTTTTTCTTTTCGGTCTGCGGGTGGAGGAGGTCATGGAACTGAAGCGGTCCGGTTACAATGCCATGAGCCACTACCGTGACAATCGTGAACTGCAGGCGGTGATCGACCTGATCGCCTCGGGACATTTTTCCCATGGTGACCGGGAACTTTTCCGGCCCATCGTGGACTCCCTGCTCTACGATGACCAGTACATGCTGCTGGCCGATTACCCGTCCTACGTGGACTGCCAGGAACAGGTGGGCCAGGTCTATACCGATCAGGATCGGTGGACCAGGATGTCCATTCTCAACGTGGCCAGGATCGGGCGCTTTTCCTCGGACCGTTCCATTGACGAGTACTGCCGTAATATCTGGCAGGTGGAGCCGTTTCCGGTGGAACTGAAGTGGCAGCGTCTCCCGGAAGAGGGCATTTTTTTCCGCAGGAAGGGCTCCGGCGGGCAGGAGATGGCGCCTTGAACGACGTCTTCTGGACAGGGGGCGGGAAACGTTCCAGTCCTGGCTGCGGCGGGCAAGGCCCGGATGGTGCCGGTCCGCTGCCGTCCGCAGCATGACCAGGGGAGGAAAAGATCATGAGTGAAGAACATCCATGTGATTTTATCATATTCGGGGTATTGGGCGACCTGGCGCGCCGCAAGCTGTTGCCGGCCCTCTACCGGCTCGACAGGGCCGGCCTGCTTCCTCCCGGCACCCGCATCATCGGGGTGGCCCGGCACGAAATCAGCCAGGAGACCTTTGTTGCCAGGATGGAAGAGCAGCTTCGCCGGTTCGTCCCAGGGGTCCTGGACCAGGAGGTCTGTTCCCGGTTGCTGGCCCGGCTGCATTATGTGCTGATCAACCTTGACCGGCCAGAAGAGTATGAACGGCTGGCCCAGGTGGTCGGGACGGGAAACTATCCGGTGATCAATTATTTTGCCGTGGGGCCGACCCTGTTCAGGGACATCTGCCAGGGACTGGCCCGGGCTGGCCTGGCCACTCCGGATGCCCGGGTCGTCCTTGAGAAGCCCATTGGTTATGATCTCGAATCATCACGAAAGATCAACGATATAGTTGGAAGTGTCTTTGCAGAGGATCAGATTTACCGTATAGATCACTATCTTGGCAAGGAAACCGTGATGAACCTGCTGGCCCTGCGGTTCGCCAACTCCATCTTCACCACCAACTGGGACCACAATACCATCGACCATGTCCAGATCACGGTGGCCGAGGAGGTGGGGATCGAGGGCCGCTGGGGCTACTTTGACAGGTCGGGGCAACTCCGCGATATGGTCCAGAACCACCTGATGCAGATCCTTACCCTGGTGGCCATGGAGCCGCCGGTCAACCTGGAGGGAGACAGCCTTCGCAATGAAAAGCTCAAGGTGCTCAAGGCGCTGCGACCCATCACGATCGACAACGTGGACGAGCGTACGGTCAGAGGCCAGTACACGGCCGGCTTCATCCGCGGCAGGCCGGTGGCGGGGTATCTGGAAGAGGAGGGTGGCAATCCCCGTTCGACCACCGAGACCTTTGTGGCCATCCGGGTGGACATCGACAACTGGCGGTGGGCCGACGTGCCGTTTTACCTGCGCACCGGCAAGGCCATGGCCGCCAAGAAGAGCGAAGTGGTGATCAGCTTCAAACGGCTGCCGCACAATATCTTCCGGGACTCCTACCGGAAACTGCCGCCCAACAAGCTGGTGATCAGGCTGCAGCCCGACGAGGGCGTGGAGATCGAGATGCTCAACAAGGTGCCGGGTATCGGCAGGGGGGTACAGTTGCAGCGGACCATGCTGGATCTGAGCTTTTCCGAGGCCTTTCAGGCGGAACGGATAGCCGATGCCTATGAGCGCCTCATGCTGGAGACCATGCGCGGCAACCAGGCCCTGTTCATCCACCGGGCCGAGGTTGAGCTGGCCTGGACCTGGATCGACTCCATCCAGGCAGCCTGGCAGAGGAGCAAGGAGCCGCCCCGTACCTATCCTGCCGGGAGTTGGGGACCGGTGGCCTCGGTGGCCCTCCTGGCCCGCGACAACAGGGAATGGGAGGATTGATGCAGCCGGTTTTCAACGGGTTCGCGGATCGGGAACAGCTCGTTTCCGCCCTGGCGGACCGGATCTGTTTTCTGTTGACCGAAGATATCCGGCAGCAGGGCCGGGCCGTCATGGCTGTTTCCGGAGGATCCACGCCGCCCCCCCTGTTCCGCGAGCTGTCTGCACGGGAAGTGGACTGGGCAGCGGTGACCGTCACCCTGGTGGACGAACGGTGGGTCACTCCGGACGACCCTGCCTCCAACGAAGGCCTGGTGCGCGCCAACCTGCTCAGGAGCCGGGCAGCGGCTGCCCGGTTCGTGCCCCTGTACAGCGGCGGGAGCGCTGCCGGGACGGGAGAAGGGGAGTGCGAGAGGGTCCTGGCCGGTCTCGGCCTTCCCTTTACCGTGGTGATTCTGGGCATGGGCGGGGACGGCCACACGGCCTCCCTGTTTCCGGGAGCGGCCGGCCTGGACAGGGCCGTGGCCATGGATTCCGGCAGACACTGCCTGGCCCTGACTCCGCCCGGCGCATCCTGTGAACGGATGACCCTGACCCTGCCCGTCATCCTGGCCAGCCGGGAGATCATCCTGCACATCCATGGGGACGGGAAGCGAAAGGTCTACCACCAGGCACTGGCCAACGGGCCGGCCGAGGAGATGCCCATCCGCTATGTCCTGCGACAGGAGCGGACTCCGGTACAGGTTTTCTGGGCGCCCTGAGATTCCTGCCAGGGGACGTTCTGCCGGGATGGTGGCGGGCGTCTCCTGGGAAATACTGCCTGACGGCCTACCGGCAACCGGTGAACCGCAGGCGGAACCAATTGGACCCAACTAAGTCATGCACAAGACAGTAGAACAGGTAACCAGGCGGATTATCGAAAGAAGCAAGCCAAACAGGGAGCAGTACCTGCAGCGACTGGAGGAGGGGCGTACCCGTCAGCCGCACCGTCACCGACTACCCTGTTCCAACCTGGCCCACGACCTTGCCGGCTGCGGACCAGAGTGCCGGTCAGGACTGCTCGAGGCCGGGACCGCCAACATCGGGATCATCTCCGCCTACAACGACCTGGTTTCCGCCCACCAGCCGTACAGGGACTATCCGGATATCATAAAGGAGGCGGTCAGTTCGGCCGGCGGGGTCTGTCAGTTCGGCGGCGGTGTGCCTGCCATGTGCGACGGCATCACCCAGGGTACGCCGGGGATGGACCTGAGCCTGATCAGCAGGGATGTCATCGCCATGGCCACGGTCATCAGCCTGGCCCATGACGTCTTTGACGGCGTGGTGCTCCTGGGTGTTTGCGACAAGATCGTTCCCGGCCTGCTCATGGGGGCCCTCCAGTTCGGTCATCTGGGTATGATCCTGATTCCTGCCGGTCCCATGACCAGCGGGCTGGCCAACCGGGAAAAGGCCCGGGCCAGGGAACGGTTCGCCCAGGGTGAGATCGGCCGCCGGGAAATGCTGGCCACCGAGGTTCGGGCCTATCACAGTCCGGGGACGTGCACCTTCTACGGTACGGCCAACTCCAACCAGCTCATGGTGGAGATGCTGGGGCTGCATCTGCCCGGCTCCTCCTTTGTCAATGCAGGGACACCGCTGCGCCATGCCCTGACCCGGGCCGCCGCTGCCCGGGTCGTGGAGCTGACCCACCTGGGGAGCTGCTATACGCCGGTGGGAGAGATCGTCAGCGAGCGTTCCGTGGTCAATGCCATGGTCGGGCTGCTGGCCACCGGCGGATCCACCAACGAAACCATGCACCTGGTCGCCATTGCCCGGGCGGCCGGCATCCATATCAACTGGGATGACTTTGCCCTGCTCTCCGACAATGTTCCCCTGCTGGTCCGTATCTATCCCAATGGTCCTGGTGATATCAATTCGTTTCAGGGGGCCGGCGGCATGGCCCTGCTCATCCGCGAGCTGCTCGCGGGCGGCTTGGTCCATGCTGATGTTCAGACCGTGGCCGGGCCCGGCCTGGACAGGTACACGGCCGAACCGGTCCTGGATGGGGAGGCGGTGAGGTGGCGGCCGGGACCGGAACAGGCAAGGGATGCGGCGGTGATGGCGCCCCTGGCCGAACCTTTTGCGCCCATGGGCGGGATCAAGGTGTTGTCCGGCAATCTGGGCCGGGCCATCATGAAGATTTCAGCGCTTGCCAGGGGCGATGCCACCATGGTCGAGGCCCCGGCCCTGGTCTTTGCCGGCCAGCATGAGCTGGAAGCCGCCTTTCACCAGGGACGGCTGGACCGGGACCTGGTGGCCGTGGTTCGTTTCCAGGGACCGCGCGCCAATGGCATGCCTGAGCTGCACAAGTTGATCACCTATCTCTCCATTGTCATGGACCGGGGCCATAAGGTGGGCCTGGTCACGGACGGACGGTTGTCCGGGGCCTCTGGCAAGGTGCCCTTTGCCATCCACTGCACACCCGAGGCGGCAGATGGCGGCCTGCTGGCCCGGGTTGAGGATGGCGATTTGATCCGCATGGATGCCCGCAACGGCGCACTTGAATTGCTCGTGGACGAGGAGGAGCTGGCCGCGCGTATCCCGGCCATGCCACCGGCCATGCCCGAAGATGAGTTTGATCTGGGCCGGCACATCTTTGCGCCTCTGCGCCGTCACCTGGCCGGCGCGGAACAGGGAGGCAGCTCCATCTTTGCCGTGGAGGACGACAGATGAAAAAGGTTGAGATAAACATGGATACCCGCCTTTCCCCCCTTGATATTCTCCGGGACGGGCCCGTGATTCCGGTTATTGTCATTGGGGAGCTGGCCCACGCCGTTCCCCTGGCCCAGGCCCTGGTTGCGGCCGGGGTGCGGGTCCTGGAGATAACCCTGCGCAGCGAGGTTGCGCTGGCAGCCATGGAAGAGATCAGCCGCGAGGTGCCCGAGGCTTTGGTCGGGGCTGGAACCGTGCTCAGCAGCGATGATCTCAAGAACGTGGCCGCGGCGGGCGGTTGCTTTGCCATCTCGCCGGGCCTGACCCCGAACCTGCTCACCGCGGCTGCACAGGGTTCGCTCCCGCTTATTCCAGGAATCAGTACGGCCTCGGAGCTGATGATGGGCCTGGAGGCAGGGCTTGACTGTTTCAAGTTTTTTCCGGCCGGGGCGGCCGGCGGCCTGGCCATGCTCAAGTCCCTGGCCGGTCCCTTTGCCGGGGTCACCTTCTGCCCCACCGGCGGTATTGGCCCGGACAACTATCGTGACTATCTCGCGCTCACCAATGTGGCCTGCGTGGGCGGTTCCTGGCTGGCGCCGCCCGGCCTGGTCGCGGCAGGGGATTGGCCGGCCATAACAGGTATTGCCCGCGCGGCCCTGGCACAGGTGGCCGACTTGAACGCGGAGGCGTGAACAGCCATGGCAAAGAGCCTCTATATCGCAAGCCTTGAGCCCAAGAGCGGCAAGCTGGTCATTACCCTGGGTATCATGGAGATGCTGTCCCGCAGGGTGGGCCGGGTTGGTTTTTTCCGGCCCATCACTCCGGCCGAGCCTGCCGAAGACCATCATATCCAGGTGATCGCAACCCGTTTTAATCTGGACTTCAAGCCGGAGCAGATGGTGGGGGTGCGCCATGACCAGGCCCGCACCTGGATTTCGGGCGGCGAGGAGCGCAGACTGTTCCGGGAGATCGTGGCCCGGTTCAAGGAGGCAGAGGCGGCGTGCGATTTTCTCCTCTGCGAGGGACCCGATATCAGTGATCTCTCCGAGGCCTTTGATTATGACATTTCGATCAGGATCGCCCGAGAGCTGACCACGCCGGCGCTTTATGTCTCGTCCGGGTATGGCAAATCCATGGGAGAGCTGCTTGAGACGGTCCGGGTGGCGGAAAAGAGCTTTGCCCAGCTCCAGTGCCCCCTGCTCGCGGTCCTGGTCAACCGGGTGGATCCGGATATCCTTGACCAGGCCGAGGAAGAGCTGCGCCGCCATTTCAGCGACGGCCCCCAGCTTGACCTGCTGCCCGAGGAACCGGGCCTGCATAACCCGACCATGGCCGAGATCATCGAAGAGCTGGGTGCGGACTGGTTCAGCGGCCCGACCAGTTCCCTGCACCGGGATGTGCGCGATTTCAAGGTCGCGGCCATGGGTCCGGCCAACTTTCTCGACTACCTGGAAAAGGATGACCTGATCATCACGCCGGGTGACCGGCCCGATATTATCCTCACCACCCTGGGCGCCATTGCCTCGAAAAACTACCCATCGCCAGTGGGCATGCTCCTGACCGGCGGGCTTTCGCCGGCGCCGTCCATTGTTCAGCTTCTGGACGGGTTGAGGGAGATCGCCATTCCCATCTACCAGGTCAGGGATGACACCTTTCGCACCGCCACCGCGGCGGCGGCTGTGCAGGGTACGCTCAGGCCCGATAACGAGCGCAAGATCGCCCGTGCCCTGGGCATGTTCGAGGCCAATGTGGATATTGACGAGCTGGAGGAGAAGATCCGCCTGACCCCGTCCTCCATGGTGTCGCCCCTGATGTTCGAGTATTCCCTGTTCAAACGGGCCCGGGAGGAGCGTCGGCACATTGTCCTGCCCGAAGGTGATGATGACCGGGTGCTCCAGGCAGCGGAACTGCTGCGCCTGCGCGATGTGGTCGACCTGACCATCCTTGGCGAGGAATCCGCTGTCCGGGCCAGGGCCGCGACCCTGGGCCTGAAACTTGCGGACGTGCGGTATGTGGATCCGCAAACCTCGGAGCTGCGCCACACCTTTGCCGAGGAGCTGTACAGGTTGCGCCGCCACAAGGGCATGACCCTGGACAGCGCCTATGATACCATAAGCGATGTCAGTTATTTCGGCACCATGATGGTCCACATGGACATGGCCGACGG
>CAZVDY010000055.1:0-14893 GCA_964626235.1 uncultured Desulfobulbaceae bacterium
GACCGGGCCGAACAAGTTTCCTTGCCTCAGACCCTGAAAATTGATGACCAGAGACGAACTGCAACACAGGATCATCTCGATCCTGGAGAACGACTTTGAATTCGAACATCCCGGCCTGGACGACAATCTCCGGGACGATCACGGCTTTGACTCCATCGATGCCATCGAGCTGCTGGGCAAGATCGAGCTGATGCTGGGCTTTACCCTGGACCGTGCGGAAAAGGAACAGGCCATGGGAATCAGGACCATCAACGACATCCTCGATTACATCGAAAAGATCCAGGCTTCCCGCCGGAGCTGAACCACACCTGCCCATGTCCCGCCGCGTCGTAATCACTGGTTGCTCGGCCATCACCCCCATCGGGTATGACAGGGCAGATATCCTGGCCAGCCTGCGCCAGGGCAGATCCGGAGTGCGTCCCTTGCGCGACGACGGTCTGCTCACCCGCCATATCCATTCCAGGGTGTTCGGGACCGTGGAGTATTCCATACCGTTTAATTTCAAACGTCAGTACCGCAAAACCATGGGACCGGTGGCCTATTATGCCTGCCAGGTGGCCGGTGACGTTCTGAAGCGGTCAGGGATGGAACAGGACGTCATCACCTCGGGCAGGCTGGGGGTGGCCTTTGGCTCCACCCATGGCAGCCCAACGGTCCAGCGCGACATTTACAAGACCTTTTTCGGTAACCTGGAGGAGGAATTCTCCACCATCGGGGCGGTGGACTACCTGCGGTCCATGGTCCACACCACTGCGGTCAATATCACCCGCATGTTTGGCATAACCGGCAGGGTCATTGCCTCGTCAACGGCCTGCACCACCTCGAGCCAGGCCATCGGGTTCGGTTACGAGATGATAAAATTCGGCATGCAGGACGCCATGATCTGCGGCGGCGCCGACGAGTACGACACCACTACTGTAGCGGTTTTCGACAACCTCCTGGCCTGCTCGGTGGACTACAACGATGCACCGCACCGTACCCCGCGTCCCTTTGACGCCGGCCGAGACGGGCTGGTGGTGGGAGAAGGCGGCGGCGCCGTCCTTCTGGAAGAGTATGAGCACGCCAGAAACCGAGGCGCTCCCATCCTGGCCGAGGTCATCGGCTTTTCCTGCAACAACAACGGCGGCGACTTGATCCTTCCCAACCTGGACGGTATCACCGCCACCCTGCGGTTAGCCCTGGAGGACGGCGGGCTGCGGCCGCAAGACGTGGACGTGATCAGCGCCCACGCCACGGCCACCAAGATGGGTGATGTCATCGAGGCCCAGGCCATAGACGCGGTCTATGGCAGCCGCCCCCTGGTCACCGGCCTGAAAAGTTACATGGGCCACACCATGGGCTCCTGCGGGGTCATCGAACTGATCCTGATGCTCTACATGATGGAGGAGGGCTTTGTGGCGCCCACCCTGAACCTGGATGAGGTGGATCCCCGCTGTGCCATGCTCAACCATGTTCGGGAGGTTGTCGGGATGGACATCAACATCGCTGCCATCGAAAATTTCGCTTTCGGAGGCGTCAACACCTGCCTCCTGATCAGGAATGGCCGCAACATCCCGACCTGACGAGGCAGGAAGAAAGGGGCTTGCCGGCCGATGCTATGATGCGACCGTCACCCTGGTCTGCTGGGGATACTTTACCCTGGGATTTGTCTGTCTCTTCTCCCTGGGATACCTGGCGGCCCGTCTTTTCTCCAGCAACCGGCAGCAGGCGTTCCAGGAACTCAACTCTTTATTTTATCGCGGATTTTTCCATGTGTTACGAACCATCGCACCCCGGCACAGGTGGTTTGTCGATCCGGAAATCAGCAGAATCCGCTCAGCGGTCGTTGTCTGCAACCACATCTCCTACCTTGACCCGATACTATTGATCTCGCTGTTTCCACGCCACAAAACAATCGTCAAGAACCGGTACTTCTCCTACCCCATCTTTGGCTGGGTCCTGCGCCACGCAGGGTATTTTCCTGCCGATGCCGCGTCAAAACATTCCTACCTGATGATCGAGCAGGTCGAGGGAATGCAAGCTTTTCTCGCCCAGGGCGGCATCTTGTTCATTTTCCCCGAAGGCCGGAGAAGCAGGGACGGGGCCATCGGCCACCTCCACCGTGGCGCGATCAAGATCGCCAGGATGTGCCGGGTCCCCATCCATGTCCTGCGCCTCGACGGCACTGACCGACTTTTCACGCCAGGCAGGTTTCTCTTCAATGCCACGGTCCGCAACACCATCAGTCTGCGCACGACCGGCTGCATCGATCCGCAGCCAGGTGAGAGCCTGTCCCTGGAATCCATTGAACAGCGTATCCGAGCAGCCCTGAACAGGGATACCCGTCAGGAGGAAGACAGATGAAGGTTGTCCTTGTCTCCATGCCGGACGTGGTGCCGATCATCATCCACGAGGCCGCGGTTCACCTGCCCAACCACGGCATCGCCTCGGTGGGCGGCAACATCGACCCCGAACACCAGGTTTTCCTGATCGACCTGGTCCGGAAACGGCGAACCATCCGAAAATACCTCGCAAGGATCATCCGGCGCATCCGCCCGGACCTGGTCGGTCTGTCCGCCATGGCCTGGCAGTATGATACCTGTGTAAAAATCGCCCACCTGATCAAGGAGTTGCATCCCCAGGTGAAGATCGTCATCGGCGGCTATCATGCTACCCTGATGCACGAGGAGATCGCCGCTGCCCCGGAGTCCCGCTGGATCGACTTCATGATCCGCGGCGAGGGCGAGGAGGCCTGCCGGCGGCTGGTCAACGCCCTGGCAGGAACCGACCGCCTGGCCGATATCCCCTCCCTCTCCTACCGCAAGGACGGCCGCTTTATCCACAATCCCAGGGGGGACAACCTGGACCTGTCCCGCCTGCGGTTGCCCATCCGCGACAAAAGGCGACTGACCTGGGGGTATCACATCATGTACTCGAAAATCGAGACCATGGAGACCTCCCGGGGCTGCACCCGTTCCTGCAACTTCTGCAGCATGAAACACATGTACGGTCGCTCCTTCCGGACCTTTCCCATAGAACGGGTCCTGCAAGACCTGGACGACATCTATTACAACCGGCGCTGCCGCTGGGTCTTTATCACCGACGACAACATGGTGCTCAATCCCCGGCGGGTCATGGCGCTGTGTGATGCCATCATCGCCAGAAAGTACAGGGGGCTGAACCTGGTGGTCCAGGCCGACTGTATCACCATGGCCAGCCAGGAGGCCATGGTGAAAAAGATGGGAGCGGCTGGATTCCGTTCAGTCTTCCTGGGCATCGAAAACGGCTCCAAAAAGAACCTGCGCATCGCCGGCAAGGGCGATGTGGCGGCTGCCGTCCGTCAGGCCGTCGACAACTGCCACCGCTACGGAATGATGGTCATCGGCGGCCTGATCTTCGGTTTTCCCGAGGATGATGTTGATTCCATCCGGGAGAACTACGAGTTCTTCAAAAGCGTGGGGGCCGATGCCGCCTACTGCCAGATCCTCACTCCCTATCCGAAAACAGGGATGCGGGAGATGCTTCTCAGGGACAACCTGGTGACAAACAGAACAGACTACAGTAAATATAACGGGATGTGGGCAAACGTCCGGACCAATCACCTGGATGCCGACCAGCTTCAGTACCAGTTCTGGTATCAGCGGCAGGTGGTTCTTGGCTGGTGGAATCCGCCTACAGCCCTCCGGCAGCGCGGTTTTGGCTGGACGGCGATCTGGCGTTTTCTGTTCAAGCCCTATCTGAAAATCCATTACCGGAGAATCCTGAAAAAATATGGCTGGGAGGGCCGCTACCGTCGGGAAGTGGACCGGTGGCTGCGGATGAATCACTTCACCGACCTGGAAGGATATTGACAGGATGCAGTTGTACAATCTGGAATTCACCGAAGAGGAAATCCGGGAAGCGGCCCGGGCCAACCGGCTGCTGTCCATGGAGATCGAGTTCAGCAGGGCCTGCAACTTCCGTTGCGCCTACTGCTATGTGGCCGACAAGAGCGGCGGAAGCGACGAACTGTCCAGGGACGAGATCAGGGACGTCATTCTCCAGGCCAAGGACCTGGGGGCGCGCAAGATCATCATCCTGGGGGGCGAGCCATCCATCTACCCTCACCTGGCAGAGATGCTCCGTTTTCTCGGCCGGCAGGGGCTGGAGATCGAAATGTTCACCAACGGCACCGGCATCGATCCGGAACTCGCCGCTGTGTTGGCCGAGGAACGGGTCAGGGTGGTGCTCAAGCTGAACTCCCGTGACGAGGCGGTCCAGGACAGGCTGGCTGGCAGGCAGGGCGCCTATGCCATCATGACCGAGGCCCTGGCCATCCTCAGGGAGGCCGGCTATCCGTCGAATGACCTCTTTCTGGCCATCAGCACGGTGATCTGCCGGCAGAACATCGATGAACTGCCGGCCATGTGGCAGTGGCTGCGGCGGGAAGGAATCGAACCCTATTTCGAGATCATCACTCCCCAGGCCAATGCCCTGGAGAACTCCTGGCTCATGGTGGATGCCACCGAGCTGAAGGAACTCTTCGAACGGTTGGCCGCCATAGACCGGGAACAATTCGGCCGTCACTGGGAGCCGCAGCCTCCCCTGGTGGGCAACCGCTGCATGCGGCACCAGGTTTCCTGCGTGGTCACGGCGACCGGCGATGTCATGCCCTGTGTCGGGGTGACCATTCCCCTGGGCAACATTCGCCGGGAACCCCTGGCCAGCATCCTCGGAAACAGCGAGGTGATCAGCAACCTGAAGAACTACCGGGAGACCATCAAGGGAGAGTGCCACGACTGTTCCAAGGCGGCCGAGTGTTACGGCTGCCGAGGGGCTGCCTATCAACTCACCGGAGACTACCTGGCCTCGGATCCGACCTGCTGGCGGAACGTGTCCGGAGGCAAATCCTGAACAGCGCGCCTGCAGATCCTTCGATCCTGTCCTTTCCATGAATATCCTCCTGATCAATCCTCCGGACTGCGGCCGTTCCATTCCCGAAGAACGGTACGGGATCACCTCCCTCCGCCAGATTTTCCGGGGAGAACCCCTTGGCCTGGAAGAGTTGGCCGGCAACCTGAGCGGACATGCGGTACGGATCGTCGATCTCAAGGCAGACCCGGAAGGCCTGGAAAGCGAACTGGAGGATTTTTTTCCAGATGTTGTCGGCATCACCGGCGTCACCTGCGAAGCCAACACCATGCTCCGACTGGCGGCCCGGGTGAAGAAACAGTGCAGGAGCATCGTTGTGGTGGGCGGTATCCATGCCAGCAACGATCCGGCCTTCTTCAATCACCATGCGGTGGACTTCATCGTCACCGGGCTTGGCAAGAGGGTCTTTGCCGAGCTTGTCGACTTTCTGGAAAGAGACCGGGAGGCCCTCCCGGCCCTGCGCGGAGTGATCCGGACCAGACCGGGACGTTCCCTGGCCGTGCCACGGGTTCCGGCGACCGGGGACGACATGGTCCAGCACCGTCCCCCGGCCTATCACCTGGTGAGCCGTTACCGGTCCCATTATATGCTGGAAAAGCTGGGTATCAACATGGGGTTCGTGGCCTCTGCCTATGGCTGTCCCCATGGCTGTTCCTTCTGCTGTATCCACGGCCAGACAGGTGGCCGCTATCTGCTCAGGTCCACGGAAACAGTCGTCAGGGACATCGGCCTGCTCCACGACCTGCCGGTGATCCGGCTGGTGGATGCCAACACCTTCGGAGATCCGGACAGGGCCCTGCAACTTGCCCGGGCCATCCGGGACGCCGGCCTGAAAAAACAGTTTCTGGCCGATATCCGTGCCGACACGGTGGTCCGTTATCCGCACCTGCTGGAGGAGTGGCAGGCCACGGGGTTGCGGGCCGTTATCATCGGCTTCGAGGAAACCGATGACTCCGGGCTGGCCGCCTTGAACAAGGGGAGCAAGGGGTATATCAACGACGAGGCCATCTCCATCCTCAACGGAATGGGTATCACCATCGTGGGTGACTTCATCATCTCTCCGGACTATGGAGAAGCGGACTTTGAACGGCTGCGCACCTATCTGACGACCAGGCGCATCGACCTGCCCATGGTGACCGTGCTCACCCCCCTGCCTGGAACCGTCCTCCACCGGAGACTCCGCTCCAGGATCATCAACCATGACCTGGACTACTACACCCTGACCAACGCGGTCATCAGCACGAAACTGGACGAACAACGGTTCTACACCCTCTATGCCGGGCTCCTGACGGACAGCCACAGGCATGCCCGGCTGTGAGGATCCCGAACAAGGGGAAAAAACCTGACAACGATGGATGCGTACATAACGGAAACAGCCGCTTTCCTGCCTGGCCGGCCAATAACCAACCAGGAGCTGGATCAGGTTCTCGGTCCGGTGAACAGGTTGTCTGCCAGGACCAGGCAGGTCATCCTGGCCAGCAACGGCATCAGGACGCGGCATTATGCCGTGGATCCCGCAACAGGCAAACTCACCCACACCAATGCGCAGCTGACAGCCCAGGCCGTGCGCAAACTGGAAACAGAGAGGTTCTCTCCGCAGACCATCCAGTGCCTCTGTTGCGGCACATCCTCGCCGGACCAGCTCATGCCCGGCCACGGATCCATGGTTCATGGCGAACTGGGCGGCCACTGCTGCGAGGTGGTCAGCACCACCGGCATCTGCGTCAGCGGTATGGCGGCCTTGAAATACGGAGCAATGTCTGTGGCCCAAGGCATGACCGACAATGCCGTGGCCACCGGGTCCGAACTGGCCTCTTCCTTTCTGCGGACAGATTTCTTTCAGCCCCTCCATGGCGGCCAGGTTCCTGAACCGGCTGACGACAATCCCGCCTTTTCCTTTGAGGCTGAATTCCTCCGCTGGATGCTCTCGGACGGGGCCGGGGCCGTGCTCCTGGAAAGCACGCCATCTCCTGCAGGTCTGAGCCTGCGGATCGACTGGCTGGACATTCACTCCCATGCCCATGAGCTGGAGGCGTGCATGTATGCCGGCGCGATCAAGGAGCAGGACGGCTCGCTCACCGGCTGGCGGGAATGTCTCCGCACGGGCAGGCAAGACAGGGAGGGAATCTTCACCGTGAAACAGGACGCCCGTCTGCTGAACAGGGAGGTCGTCCGCACCCTGGTGGGCAAAAGCCTGCCCGCGGTGGCCCGGAAGTACGGCTTGCGGCCGGAAGATATCGACTGGTTCCTGCCCCACTACTCGTCCGACTTTTTCCGGCAGCCTCTCCAGGAGCAGCTGGAAAAAATCGGCTTTTCCCTCCCTTATGACTGCTGGTTCACCAACCTGGCCAGCAAGGGCAACACCGGGTCAGCCTCCTTCTACATCATGCTGGAGGAGCTGTTCCACTCCGGCAACCTGCGTCCAGGAGAGCGGATCCTTGGTTTCGTACCGGAAAGCGGCAGATTTGCGGTGGCTTACATTCTCCTGACCGTGGTGTGATCATCACAGCCAGCACCAGATCACTACCCGAAATATCTTTCTCCGGCCCAACCAGTAACTGTGGAGGGTCGGGGTAACCCTTCCTAAACACAAAAGCCCTGTCCGCTTGGGGACAGGGCTTTACTGATTCCTGCAACTGGATCACGCGATCCTTTTAAAGCCCCTCTTCTTGTTTTTCCTTTTTGCTCGAGAACCGGCAACCACGGCGATTCCACTCCCGAAAAGGATGAAAGAAACTGGCTCGGGAACTGGAGCCGGAGGGGCGGGATCAGCCGGGCCAAGCATGAAATTGTCTATGAAAATATAATCTTGCACCCCTCCCTGAACAGGGGTCATGATCGCATAATCGATATAACTATTGTTGACCGCTACCCCATAAAATACCTCAGAGGACCCGCCTGCAGCAGTAAATGTCTGTGTATCTAATACGGTGCCATTGGCGTCATAGGCCGTAAACAACCAGTCATTATTGGTACTGCCAAGCCAAAATCCGACAGCATGTATTTGTTCACTGAAATCAAACCGAAGAGTTCCACTGTAAAAATTATTGAAATAACCATTACTTAAATACGGACTCGTTATGTTTGTATAGTAATTTACTGTACCTATCTCTAAACCATTATCACCGGTAAAAGTGACACCATTGACGACCAGTGGACCAGAAACCATACCTCCAACCAACCCATCAAAGGTAATCACCTGTCCTCCTGTCAAGGCCGCATCCAAAGGATCGGTCAGCAGATCCGCATATCCTGGATTACTGCCCAGCCCAAGGATGAATCCAACCACAGCCATCAATAACAATCTGTATGCTCTTTTCATGCCCACCTCCCTTGCCGAGATTATATATTGCAAAATGTGCCCAGAAAGCAAAAGAACATGAACTCCAAGGAGCTTACTTGTTGACATGCACAAAGCACTCCAACACTGGAAAAGCCGTGAAATATCCTGTAACAACAAGGAATAACAGAAAAAAAATTACTCACACTCCGTAGCATTTTCAGTTTTTTCACTTATGCGGAGTATATTTTCCGTTTTGGCGACTTAATCCTCTCTATTGTGTCACGCGTCCTCCAGGTGCCCGGAAACCAGGTACTGCCGCATTTCTTCACTGTTGCGGAATGTTACACATAGGGAGGCTATATCAAAAAAATTTCAACCAAATCGTCCATACTATCAGCCCGCCGGTAACCGGGAGCTCAAACAGGACCTGGGCGCAAGCTGTACAGAGATTAGAATAAAAGAGAGGTCCTCTGAGCTAAGGATGGTGGCATCATCTACTGCGAAATCGACGGAGAGGAGCTAGCCCTCGTGGAACAATGCGGCTGAGATCGATCACCTACCGGAGAGGCGTGTTAGACGCCACTGCGCCTGGCATCCCTGACATACGCGGCCAGGGTGGCGAGGGAACGGAGGGCTTCCCGGCCTGCCTGCTCCTGGTCCAGCCTGACGCCGTACCGCTGCTGGACGGTGACCGCAATCTCCAGGGCATCCAGGGAATCCGTTCCCAGGGGTGAATCCGGGCCGATCAGGGGATCATCGGCCCGGATGGTGTCCGGATCCACGTCTGGAAGGCGGCAGGTGGCGCAGATCAGTTCCAGGAGTTCTCGTTCCAATGTATCCATGGCGTGCGCTGAGGAAAATCTTTTCATGTTCGGGCCAGCTTCCAGGCCAGCAGGACAGTGACGAGAAAGAACAGGGCCAGCCGGAGGAGGTCATCTGTTATGGCACCAAGGCCGTTACCCCGCAGGAGCAGCTCCTGGAAACTGTTCAGGCCCCAGTTGAGGGGTGAGACAACACTGATCTTTCGCATGACCGGCGGCATGGTATAGACCGGCACCATGATCCCGCCGATCGCGGCCGCCGCCACGATGGTGGTGGGCCCCAGGGCAGCGGCCTGCTCGTGACTGCTGCAGACCGTGCCGAGAAATATCCCGTATCCGCTGGCGGCAAGCCCGGCGGCCACAATGACGACCAGCAGCGAAAGCGGCGCAGGGCCGGGATCAAAGGCGGGCAGCCCGAGAAAGGGGAACAGGTACATACCCAGGAGTGCAATGAGCAAAAACTGGCAGACACAGACGCCGATATAGGCCGCGACCTTGCCGGTGAACAGAACCAGCGGCGAGACCGGCAGGGATTCCAGCCGGATCCGGATGCCGGAATTCCGCTCCTGCAGGATGGTGACGGCAACGGGAATGGCGGTGAAGAATATGCCGAACAGGGCCCAGGCCGGAACATTCTGCTGCACCGGATCGTGCCGCGTCTTTGCATCGGCGGTTTCCGCCTCCAGGGTCAACACAGGCCTGGCCAGGATCTCGCCCAGAGAGGAAAACGGCGCCGGCACGGTCTCCGGCGGTAGTCCCAGGTCAGCCAGGCCCTGGTTCAGCTCCCTGTCAAGGACAGCGAGCTTGTCTTCCAGGGCGATCATCTGCAGGGCCATCCGCAGGCGGGCCGTAACAGCGGCATGAAGGGCCGCCATGCTGCCGGGATCAAAAACCACCCGGACCGGGGAGAGGACCTCGGTCCGGTCAGGCAGGGAACGGACCAGTCGTCCGGTCAGGGAGCGGAGCCGGCGGGAGGCATCGGCAAGCACCACGATCCCCACCTGATGCTCACCGCTGCGCACCCTCTGCCGTAATTCGGTTTCATCCACCTGCCGGCCATCCAGGACTGTCAGCTCGAAACCCTCCCCTCCGGCCAGGGCCTCCTGCAGCGACCTGCCCACCCGGCCTCCGTCCAGATCAAGAAACAGGGCCCTGGTCTTTTCCTGGCCGGTCAGCCCCATGATATTCTCCTGCACCAGGGTCAGCACCACCACCAGGACTGCCGGCATGATGAACAGCACCAGCAGAGCGGCCCGGTCCCGCCTGAGCAGGAGAAGTTCTTTGGCTACGGCAGCCAGGATTTTCGGCCATGCGGTTTGTAACGATTCCATCCCCGTCTCCTTTCAGCTGTCCCGCAGTTGCCTGCCGGTCAGGTGCAGAAAGAGGGCCTCCAGGCTGTCGCAGGAGCTGCGTTGGAGCAGCTCTCCCGGCGGTCCCTCGGCCACCAGGCGGCCATGATCGACTATGCCGATACGGTCGCACAGCTCCATGGCCTCTGCCATGTAATGGGTGGTATAGATGATGGTGGCCCCCTGATCCTTGAGCCGGAGGAGCTGCTCGTGGATCAGGTTTCTGGACTGGGCATCGATCCCCACTGTCGGCTCATCGAGAAAGAGGATATCCGGCTCATTGAGCAGGCCTGCCACCAGGTTGAGGCGGCGCTTCATGCCTCCGGAACAGGTCTTCACCAGCCGGTCTCCATGATCCGCGAGCGCTGCCAGCTCCAGGCACCAGTCGATGCGGCGTTGCAACCGTCTCCCGCCAAGGCCGTACAATCTGCCAAAAAAGCGCAAATTCTCGCTGACGGTGAATCCCTCGTACAGGGCGAGATCCTGGGGCACCAGCCCGGAAAGGGCCTTGACCGCCCTGCCCTGCGAGCAGACATCGAGGCCCATGATCCGAACCAGACCGCTATCCGGCGGAAACAGTCCGCAGAGAATGGACACGGCCGTGGTCTTTCCGGCACCGTTGGGCCCCAGGAGACCGAAGAACTCGCCCTGTTCCACGTGCAGGGAAAAATCTTCCAGGGCCGGCTCTGTGCCGCCCGGGTACTGTTTCCTGACCTTCTGCGCCAGGATGGCGACCTGGCCGGCTCGACCCTTGCTTTTCATGCCGTTTCCTCCAGCCAGTTCCGGAGCCTGGCGTAGACTTCCTTCTCGATACCGGCGCAGCTGCGGACCAGCTCGGCCATGGCCGGATAGGTGTCAGCGGACCGGGGACGACCCTTGCAGATACGGGCAGCCATGACCGCGAACTGCCGCCAGACATCCCCTGCCCTGACCAGGGAACGGGCGCATTCATCGAGCAGGGGAGCCTCCAACCTGCCGGCGCTCTCCTGGAGAAAGGAGGCATACATGAACCGGAATCCGGCACCACCGGTACCGATTTCCTCCTGCATGCGGACCACATGACCGAGGTGGAGATCGGCTCTTTCCCGTCCAAGGCGTCCGGGCCACCGTTCGAGACGGTCGGCCATGAACCGGATCCCCCGGATACCGATCAGCGGGAAAGGGGAACTCAGCATCATCCGGCACACCATGGCGATGCCCTGGCGGAGGCAAGGGACTGGATCGAAATGCTTCGGCACATCCGCCAGGTAATACATTTTTCCCCGCGGGGCCAGGGGACCGGAGGCGAACCTGGCCCGGGCCAGGTCCTGTGCCGGACAGCGGACCGGATCCGGAAACACCGGATCACTGATCAGGTAGTCATCACCATCTTTTCCATAAACGACCAGGTTGTGGGCATTGAAATGGAACCTGAGGGCACGGGGAAAATAGGGCAGCCAGTAGACCCCGGTCTGCAGTCCCACAGGAATGGAGTCCGCCAGCAGGGTATCGAGTTCCGCCATGGCCCTGGCCACGCTCCGAAACCGTCGACTCTCCATGGTCAGGCCAGGGATCCTGCCCAGTTGTCGGAGGAGCTGGCCTGCGGCGGCCCGGTAGGTGACCAGGGGCAGCCGGTTGATGCGGATAAAGGGAAAATATCCGAAAAACAACCCTCCCCCCATACCGAAGGCCATGGCCTCGGACACCCGGATCCCCTGGTGATTGAGCAGGCCGGCGGCCACGCCGCTTTCGCAGTGGGCCGACTGGCGGTGGCAGTAATCAATCATCACCAACACCCTCCATGCCGGGATCAGGTCCCCGGAGGTTCCCGCGGACGAGATCCTGCCTGGAGATCCGGAAAAACTCGGCGTATCGGTCCAGGATCCTTTCCGGCAGCCTCCTGAACACCCGGGGAAAAAGATGCAGCCGCACCTGCCAGGCCGGCAGGCCGATGGAACGGGCGAGCAACCGCACCCCCATCTGGTTGAGGGTCATGTAGTAGTGCAGGCAGCTTGCCTGGCCGGAGAGGACCTTCTGCCTGGATCGTTCGACCGCCTGTTCGATCTCCTTCCAGGCCTGCCGGTTAGCGATCTGCACCGGCTGCCAGACATCGTCGCTGACCGGGTCGATCCTGCCGCTGCTGCCCGGGGCATAACGGATGATCCTGAGGCCGTCGGTGATACTGCTGTCTTCTGTCCGGTTGGTCTGCGGCATGGGCTCTATCGGAGAATATGGCGTCCTTGATACGGCAATGCACTGGTCAGAAGGTGAATCCCACAAGTAGCTTGCAGGAGTTGAGCGGTTCATTGGGCTCCTTGCTGCCGCCGTTGGAGACGTGATGATAACGGTATTCAAACAGGAGGTGGTGGCGGTCGCTCATGGCATAGTCCAAGCCGATGCCGAACTGGTAGTTGCCGTTCAGGTCCGCGCCCATGCCGGGGATATCGGCAAAGGAGTAGACCGGCCCGCCTCCGGCGAACAGGTAGGGCTGCCACCTGGCATTGGCGGTGAAGGTATAGCAGGCGAGAAAGTTCACCCCGACCATCGAGGAGACCTCCGGACTGACCACCAGGTGCAGGGGAAATTCGATGAGGATGGAATGAACGCCCTGGTACCAGCCCGATCCCAGGTCATCGAAGATATGATGCTTGTAACGAACAACCAGGTCCAGGGTTTCCACCCGCTGGGTTGTCTGTCCCCAGCCCGGAAAACTCTGGCCGTATCCGGCGATGACGGCAAAGCAGTCCCGGGAGGTATCCAGTCCCTGGGCCGGAACCTGCAGGGGGAGCAGGCAGATCAGGCAAACGGAAAACAGCAGACAGCAGACCAGACCCCTGGCAGCCAACCAGCGCATCTTACTTATCCGGCATGGAGGCGGCAATATAGTCTGCCAGGATAACCCCCATGTCCTCTAACAGTGAGTGATCAGAGGCTCCCCAGCTCCAGGCGGCGGCAAAGGCGTTGTTCCAGGTGGACATCTTTTCCCTTCTCACCACCCTGCCGCTGGCCGCATCGACCAGGTCCAGGTTCAGTTCCACCCCTGAACTGCCGGCAAAGGCACCGCCCCAGAACCTGGCCGTGTCACCGACGATCCGCAGGCTGACGATATCCGCCCGGACAAGGAGGGTATCCTTGCCCCGGGGAGTTTTATCGTCCGCGGCGCGGACCTCCCTGAACAGCTTCTTCTCCTGCAGCGCCCTGATCATACTCTGCCGCAGGGTTTCGGTGGCCCTGGGATAATCCTTTTCAATGGCGGCGGTCGTTGTGAATTCCGCACAGGCCAGTCGGTCATATCTCCTCTCCAGGCGGACGACCTTTGCCGGTTCCGGCCGTTCCGCGGCAGGCTCCTGTCCTGCGCAGGAGACAAGCATGACAAGGAGCAGAAAGGGAAGGAGGCGATACAGCAGAAAGAGACGATGCATGGCTGGTTCCTCTTCAGGCAGATGGGTCGTTCCCGGATTTCCAGGCAGGATACCAGACTTTTTGCCATCCTTCAATCCGCTCCGGTCCTGACCACGACCATTTCTCTGTCCAACTGCCGGAAACGACTCCCGACCATGACCGCCAACCAGCGAACCATCCAGAATGAAGGAGGGTTTCCGGTGCCCCTGTTACCGGGCATACGTTTCCGGGGACGTCCGGATGGCTCCGGCCACGCCTGTTTGGTTCATTATCCGGGAATAGATTCCGGAGCGGATCGTTTGTACCGGTAAGACAGGGTTCCTGCTGAATCCTGGAAGCGAAACTCCTGCCCCCTGTTACGCTGCCCATGCCTAAACGACTCATCCTCCAGGTTGCCCGTGTGCCGGCCTCCAGCACGGACCTTCCCGCCACTGCCTGCAGGGAGGATCTCGGCCAGGCCCTCCGGCTCCGTCTGCCCTGGCAGAGAAACCGGTTTCTCCTTGCCAGGCACCTCCTCCGCCACACCCTCACCGGGCTGGTGCACAACGCTATCCATCCCCGGGCATGGCGGTTTTCCCGCACATCCCTGGGCAAACCGGTCATCGCGCCGGACAGCGGCCTGCCCGGGTTCCACTTCAACATCTCCTATGCCGGCCGGGTGGTGGCCATGGCGGTCTCCCCAACCGAGCCGGTCGGTGTCGATATCGCGGAACTCAGGCCCTGGGAGGAACTGGATATCCGCGCTGCCCTCTCTGGCCCGGAACACGTCCTCCTGACCAGCCTGCAACCGCAGGAACGGCTCCGGCAGGCCATGAGGGCCTGGACGGTCAAGGAGGCCTGCACCAAGCTGACCGGTACCGGATTCAGGACAGACTTCACCTGCCTGGAGGTCCGGGTGTCGTCACAGGCCATCGTCTGCCGTGGCCTGCCCGGCTTTCCGGTCTCTCCCGCGATCTGCTGCCCCGTGCTGCGACTGCAGGGCCGGGAATACCAACTGGCGCTGGCCGTGGATGACCGGTGCGCATCCCGGTCCTGGCTCTCCTGTTCTGACAAAAAATGGACTGAACGATCTTTTTTCGGGAATAAGCTCCCTGTCCACTCGTTGTCCTGGTGAAGACTGTTTTTTCAACCATGCCCCATACCAGGAAGAAAGGAGATTTCCCATGCTG
>CAZVDY010000056.1:0-4007 GCA_964626235.1 uncultured Desulfobulbaceae bacterium
GAGCAGCAATCCCTCTGTGACAAAAAGCGCCAGGATCTTTCCCGGCCCTGTACCGATGGCGGCTATGGTGCCGATCTCGTTGATCCGTTCGTACACGGCCATGATCATTACGTTCATGATCGGGACCAGGACGATGGCGACCAGCATGATCTTGATGAACAGGGTCAACAGATCGATCATGCGGGCGACCCGGGTGTGGATTTCAAAGAGCGGCTTGCCTTTTTTACCGGCAGCTTCTCGGCATTGAGCATGGTCGCCTCCTGCCGGTCTTCAATGACCGGACCAGGCCTGAATACGGATGGATGCCGGCATTGGATGTTGTGCACGATTCAACTGAGCCGGAACTTGCGTCCGATTATTTGAAAATACCATTTCAGTCCCTGACGTCCTGCTTCCCGTCCGTATCACGCGGCGGTACGCTGCGGATTGTTTTTCCTGTGCATAAGTTCGCTCAAATGATATTCTCAAATAGAGAAGTTCCTTTGTTGCCTGCGGGTCATATCTGTGCCGAAAGGTAATCCACTGTGCTGATCAGATCGAAAATCTTTCATAAGTCCATGCTGGCGGTCGGGGCGATCATCCTGGCCTACACTTTTGCGCTTCTGCTGGGTGTCCTTCCTTCGGTCGAAAAGACCACCAGGTACCTGGAAGAGCAGAACGGCCGGGAGGTTCTCAGCAAGGTCTCGCTGGTCGCCCGGAACATGCAGATCAATCTGGAGAATTTTCAGCGGACCGCCCTGTCCTACCACAAGAGAGACCTGCGCAACCTGACTGATTCCTTCTGGTCGCTTATCCAGGCAAAATACGAGCAGGCATCTCCTGAAAACATAGGATCCATTCTCGAGCAAAGGGGCAGGAAATTGCACGAAGCATTGCTGAGCGTCCAGGGAACCGGCAGGGAAAGGATGAGCTCCCGGCGGCTCAGACAGGCGGTCCTCGACTACGTGCGGATGTACAGCTCAGACCAGGGAAGCGATAATCTCTTCATATACGAGGGGACAACCCTGGTGCTCGATCCCCGCTTTCCCGGTCTTTCCGGCAGGGATCTTGCCGGTATCGAAGATCCGGACGGTGTCCATTTTGTCAGTGAATTCCAGAAGGTATGCAGGAAATTCGGCTCAGGCACAGTGTATTACAGATGGAAGCATGGCGGCACAGGAAAGATGGAGGACAGAGTCGCCTATGTCTTTTACTTTGAGCCGCTCGACTGGGTCATCGGTTTCAGCGCTTCGATCAGGGACCTGCAGGAAGCGGTTAGGAACGAGGTAATCTATCTCGTCAAAAAGGTGCGTTACGAGCAGAACAATTATTTTTTCATCGTTGATTACAACTGCCGTGTGGTGGCACATCCCTATTTTAAGCGGGGAGAAGATTTCAGCAATGTCCGGGATCCCAGGGGCAACCTGATCGTCCCCCCCATGGTCGAGGTCGCCCGCCAAAAAGGTGAGGGCTTTACCCGATACTGGTGGAAAAAGGATCCCGACAGTCCTGAAACTTCTGAAAAACTTTCCTTTAGCAAGGATTTTCCCGACTGGCAGATGGTCATCGGCACCGGCACCTATATCGACGATATCCAACGCGAGGTCGAAAAGCAGAAGGCCGCCCTGCTGCTTCAGCTCCGCACCATTATGGAGAACACCAGGATCGGCCGAAGCGGCTATCTCTTTCTGGTCGACAGCAGCGGCAGGGTCATTATTCACCCGGATCCGAAGCTGGTGGGATCCAACAGCCATAACCTGAAAAATCCGGTAACGGGAAACAGTATCTTCGACGATCTCTCCAAGGGAGCGAACACCAGGCTGCCGATCTACTACAGGTGGGACAAACCCGGCGATCCGGGCAATTACATCTACGACAAGGTCTCCTGGGTCGAGTTCATCCCCGGTCTGGACTGGTATGTGGCCTCGTCGGCCTACCTGGATGAATTGCAGGAAACATCCAACAGTCTCAGGAAAGGGATACTGTTTCTTGGTTTTTTCATCCTGCTGCTTTCCCTGCCGGCCAGTTTTTTCTTTTTCCGCAGGCTGCTTGCCCCCATTTCCACCCTTTCCGCTCTGGCCAGCCGGGTGACAAGGGGGGATTATTCAGCCAGGTGTGAGTTTGAGTCCAGTGACGAGATAGGTGTTCTGGCCCGGGAATTCAATACCATGGTTGACACCATCGAGGACAATATCCGCAACCTGGATCAGAAGGTTAAGGAGAAAACCGAGGAGATCGAGAAACAGAACATGTTTTTCGAAACCCTGTTTGACGAGAGCAGTGATGGTATCCTGCTCATCAAGGACAACCTGTTTTTTGACTGCAACCGCTCCGCCCAGCGGATGCTGGACTATGACGACAAGGATGAGTTGATTACCCTGCATCCATCCCAGATTTCTCCGCCCCGTCAGCCTGACGGTCGTGATTCCCTGGAAAAAGCTGACGAGATGATGCAGATCGCCCTGGATACCGGTACCCACCGTTTCGAATGGGTCCACCTGCGCCGGGACGGCAGTGAAACTTTTTTTGAAGTAGTGCTGACCCGCGTCATGTTCCAGGGGGAGATTCTCATCCACGCGGTCTGGCGTGACATCAACGAGAAGAAGAGGGCCGAGCAGCAGCTGAAAAAGACACTCAGCGAGTTCAGTGCGGTCATGGATGCCATTGATTACGGTGTGCTGTTCATGGATGACCGGTTGCGGGCCAGACTGGTCAATCGTGCCTTCAGAGAGATGTGGGGGTGCCGGAGGAGTTCGTGGCCAGGCATCCCACCATGCGGGAACTCATGGAGTATAACCGCGGCAACAGCATGTACCTGTTGTCGGATGAGGAGTTTGACCGGTTTGTCGATAGCCTTGAAAGCACCGTGCGCCAGGGGGCGATCCCGCCCACGCCACTGAAACGAAACGACGGCAGAATCTTCCAGTACCAGTGCTTTGTGCTGCCGGACAATTGGCGTATGCTGACCTATTTCGATATCACCGAACTCAGAACAGCCCAGGAAAAACTGGCCAGGGTCCAGAAGATGGAAGCCATCGGTCTGATGGCTGGTGGAGTGGCTCATGATCTCAATAACATCCTGTCCGGAATTATGGGATATCCGGAACTGATGCTCATGCAGCTGCCCGAGTCCAGCAGCCTGAGAAAACCGCTGGAGGCCATTCGTGAATCCGGAAGCAGGGCTGCCGCCATTGTCGCCGATCTTTTGACCGTGGCCCGCGGCGCGGCCAGTTCGCGTGAACCCCACTCCCTCCACACTCTGGTCAGGGAGTATCTCGACTCCCCGGAATACAGGAAGCTGGAACTGCTTTACCCTCAGGTTCACTGTGTTACCAGGCTGGAGGCGGACCATTGCTGTATTTGCTGTTCATCGGTGCATATCAAGAAGGCGGTCATGAACCTGATCACCAATGCCATGGAGGCGGTCAATGGTAACGGCACAGTGGAACTGAGCACGGTCAACCGGATACTGGAAACAGAGGAAGACGGGCTTGCCCCCGGTGAATATGTGGTGTTGATGGTCCGGGACAATGGACCGGGAATCAGTGACAAGGATCTGCAGCATATCTTTGAACCTTTTTACAGCCGAAAGGTCGTGGGCAGGAGCGGAACAGGGCTCGGCCTCACCGTGGTCTGGAATACGGTCCAGGATCATGATGGCAGGATAAGGGTGGACAGCAGCGGACAGGGAACCTGTTTCAGCCTCTACTTTCCAGTGTGCATGGAAAATGGAAAATCGGACCGGCTGCCGGAGGGGGAACAGTCACCGGCCGGAGAAGGAGAGCATATCCTGATCGTGGATGACGAGTCCCAGATCAGAGACCTGGCCTCCCAGATGCTCTCCAGCCTGGGATACAGGGTCTCCAGCGTTGCCTCGGGCGAGGAGGCGGTGGAGTTTGTACGCAGGCAGGCCGTGGACCTGCTCGTCATCGACATGATCATGGATCCGGGCATGAACGGCCGCAGGACCTATGAGGAGATCCTGCGCCTGAGACCGGGCCAGCGGGCCATCATAGTCAGCGGTTATT
>CAZVDY010000057.1:0-2836 GCA_964626235.1 uncultured Desulfobulbaceae bacterium
CCTGACAACCGGACCAGAGGCTGTTGCCCGACTGGTCGAGTTGCTCGCCCTGCCCTGGTCCTGGCTGTTTCCCGCCGGTACCGGCTACCCGGATCCGGCCCAGGTTGAGGGCAGCCGCATCATCCTCAAGGAGGGAATCAGGCATTTAAACAGCACGGCCCTGTCCTCCTGGTGGCCCTTTCTCTTTCTCTGCGTGACCGTGTACGGGCTTGTACCCAGGCTGCTTCTCTATGCAGGCGGCAGGGTTGCCGCCCATCACCTGCTCAGGATCTTCCAGTTTGACAGCGCTGCCCACCACCAGCTGCTCCAGCGGATGCAAACCCCGATCCTGACCACCAGCCAGGAAGAAAAACGGTTCCGGCCACCGGTTTCCCCGGCGCAAAACCGGCAGCCGCAGGCAGGGCCGGAACGATCCGTTCCCGCACCTGGCGGGGCAGCCATCCTCCTGGTTCCCGATGAACTGGCGGACGAGTATCCCCTTGACATGCTCCGCGCCCGTCTGAGCCGGCAACAGGGATACGCAGTAACAGCAACCATCCTTCTCGATCCCGCTGACCCCGGCGCCGGCATCGCAAATCTCCGGGCAGAGACCGGCCCGGAACCGCCGGCAAGCATCCTGATCCTCCAGGAAGCCTGGCAACCGCCCATCAACGAATTCCTCGGTTTCCTGAGGAAATTGAGAAACCGAACCGGGGAGACAACGGTCATCTCCCTGGTTCTGCTCGGCAAGCCGGAACCGGATTCGGAACTCAACCCGCCCCGGGACCGGGACCGGATCATCTGGACGGAAAAAATCTCTGCCCTGGGCGACCCCCGTCTGGGCATCTTCACCCTTGGCAGGCCATGAACCGGACCACACCAGAAAAACAGGTGCCGCAATATGCCGTGGTCGGCCATCCCAACGAGGGCAAATCCTCGGTACTCTCCACCCTGGCCGAAGACGATACGGTCAGGATCAGCCCGGTACCCGGCGAGACCAGGGAGTGCCGCCGCTTCCCGGTCCGGGTGGACGGCCGGGAACTGATCGCCTTTATCGACACGCCCGGTTTTCAAAACCCGCGTCACACCCTGAGGTGGATCAAAGATCACCAGTCCGGCCCGACCGTCATGCTGGCCGACTTTATCCGCTCCCACAGCCATAACCCCGCCTTTCGCGATGACTGCCATCTCCTGCGCCCTCTGCGCGACGGGGCAGGAATCATCTTTGTCGTGGACGGCTCCCGCCCGGTGCGCAACATGGACCGGGCCGAGATGGAGATCCTCCGCCTCACCGGCCTGCCGCGGATGGCCATCCTCAACTGCAAGGAGGGAGACACCCGCTTTCTTGACCAGTGGCGGCTCGAATTCAGCAAACACTTCAACTCGGTCCGCCTCTTCAACGCCACCCGGGCCACCTATGCGGAACGGATCGCCCTGTTGCACAGCCTGTGCGCCATTGACCAGAAGAACGAGGACACCCTGCGCACGGTCATCCTTGCCTTCCAGCGCGACTGGCAACGCCGCAACCAAACTGCGGCCGACCTGATCCTTGACCTGCTGGAACAGAGCCTTGCCTACCGTCGCACCGTATTTCTCAGGGACACTGATGATGAAGAACGTGTTCGGGAAAAGATGAGCAACAGGTTCAACAGATTCGTCACCAAACTGGAAAGACAGACGCAGGCCAAAATCCGCGCCCTGTTCAAGCACAATATCTTCTCCCCTGAGCTGCCCCGGGAATCGCTATTGGCGGAGAATCTCTTTTCGGAAAAGACCTGGCGTTTTCTCGGCCTGTCGAAAAAACAGCTCGTTGTGGGCGGATGCATGACCGGAGCGGGCCTGGCCGCCACCATCGACCTGGCAGCGGGCGGGACCAGCCTGGGGCTCTTTTCCGCCCTCGGCGGCCTGGCCGGGGCTGCGGCCACTGCCTGGCGGGGCAGGGAACTCCTCTCCAGGATCCGGCCACTCGGTATACGCCTTGACGAACAGCGACTCTCCATGGGCCCGGTAAAATCCCCGCAACTGATGTTCATTCTCCTGGACCGGTCCCTGCTCTTCTACGGACTGGTATCCAACTGGGCCCATGGCCGCCGTGATCATCCCGCCCGGGAACAAACCCGGCCAAAAACAAACCAGGGGCTGACCGCCTCATGGAGCAGGAGCGATCTGCACTGCTGTGAACACTTTTTCAGGGAGGTGACCGGGCAAGTGAAGAAGAAGGAAGAGGACGCCACAGCACGGGCCGCCATGCGCAAGCTGCTGCTGACAAAGCTCAACGACCTTTCCGGCGCAGACCAGACCTGATCAGGACAGGGCCTGGTAGATGGCGCGCAGGAAGCGGGTTTTCTGGACCGGTTTCTGCAGAACCGTGTGGATACCGATCTCCAGGGCCTGCTGCCGGTTCAGATCCGCGGAATAGCCGGTGCAGAGGATTATGGGCAGATCCGGCCGTACCGCGAGGGCCTCGCGGGCGATCTCGGCCCCGGTCATCCTGGGCATGGCCATGTCGGTTATCATCAGGTCACAAAAGTCGGGTTTGGCCCGCAGGGCAGCAAGAACCTCCCGGCCGCTGCCGTAGGCAAAAACCACATAACCGGATTGTTCAAGGAATTCCTTGAGAACATCCCGGACCGGTTCCTCGTCATCGACCAGGATTATGGTCTGCCCCTGGCCCCTGGGCAGACTGGAAACCGTTGGCACCTCCTGCTGCTCAACGCGCTGATCCACGGCGGGCAGCAAGATACGGAACAGCGAGCCCCGGCCCGGAGTTGAATCCACCTCGATCCTTCCTTTGCAGTTGGTGACAATGCCGTGCACCAGAGCCAGGCCCAGGCCCGTGCCCCGGTCCTTGGTTCTG
>CAZVDY010000058.1:0-128929 GCA_964626235.1 uncultured Desulfobulbaceae bacterium
GTCCGGGCGGCAATGGAGCGCAGCCGCTCGGAGTTGTTGCCCGAGGTGCCGTGCTGGGCGCCGGAGACCTTGTACCTGGCCAGGGCCTCGTGGATCTCCGCGGTCAGTTCCACCTGGATACCCTGGCTGGAGGCCTCGATGCCGTGGGTGGTTCCGTTGTTGAGCGCGATCCAGTCCGGAAAGATGTCATGGGCGTTGAGCCCCTGGATGATGAACAGCGCCTCGTCCTGGGTGGACAGGCCGAGCTTGCCCTTGATCTCGCCCACCTCGGTCTCGTAGCCTGCCCAGGAAGGAATGAACCGGTTCAGGTCGATGGAGGCCAGCAGGTTGTCGTCATCGGGCATGTGGGAGGCATCCACGGCTATGGAGGTGATGCCGGCATCGAACAGGGTGGGAATTTCCGTGCGTGCGACGGGCAGGTCATCGTTTGACTTGATGCCGTAATGATCGGCATGAATCGCCACCGGCACGGTGATGGCCAGCTCGTTGCACAGGGCATCCACCTGGCGGGCAATGTTCCAGTAGTTGGTAGCGCAGTAGGCGGATGCGCCGCCCTCCGAACGGGCGATCTCGATGATGATGGCAGCCCTGGCGCGCTGGGCCGCCTGGAGAGCTCCCCGGATCACCAGGTGGTTCCGGCCGTTGGCCGCCATGGTCATGGCCTCGCCCTTGGCCAGCATGGCCCTGTCTATGACCTTGCCGCTGACGATGAGAGCCCGCGAATTGGGAAAGAGTGTCTTGATATTGGGTGGACGGCCGATTTCCAGGGCCTTGTCAAAATCTGCAGCATACGACATCACTACCCCTCCTGTACAGATTAAGGTTATATTCCTTCTGATCCGAACCGTTACGAACTACGGATTCTCTTCCTGATTCGGCTCCGGCCTGCCCTGCTCCCTCTGCCTCCCATCGGCAGCACCGACAAAGGGCCTGCCGGCAAAAAACCGCACCGCCAGGATACTGACCTCGTAAAGCAGGATGATCGGTCCTGCCATGAGAAACTGATTGACGATATCCGGGGTCGGTGTGACAATGGCGGCGACCACAAAGGCGATGAGCACGGCATACTTTCGGTTTCTCTTTAGAAACAGTGTATCAACTATGGAAAGTTTTGCAAGAAAGACCATAAGGACCGGCAATTCAAAAACCGCGCCAAAGGCTATCAGCAACCGCAGGGAAAGCGAAAAATACTCGCTGACCGCGGGCATGGGTTCAAGTATCTCGCTGGTGTAGCCGATAAGGAACCGGAACGCCGGCGGAAAGACGATAAAGTAGCCAAAGGCGGCTCCGGCCAGAAAACAGCAGGTAGAAATCAATGAAAAGGGCAGAAGTACCCTTTTTTCATGCTGGTACAGCCCCGGGGCCACAAACCGCCATACCTGGTGAAAGATCACCGGGCAGGCCAGGAGAAAACCGCAGACCAGGGCCAGTTTCAGATAAAAAAAAACCCTTCCTGATAGGATATGAAAATCAATGACTTGTTCTCAGGAAGGACCTGGATAAGGGGCCTGAAAAACCAGTCTGCAATCGGGCGGATAAAGGTGTATGCCACGGCGAATCCCACTGCCACGGCTGCCAGAGAGATCACCAGACAGGAACGAAGTTCCCTGAGATGCTCAGTCAGGGTCTGTTTGCTGAATGGTTCGGTCGCTGTCATGAATGTTCAAATGTCAGGGGTTGTTGAGCAGTGGATACGCCGGAAAGATCAAATGGTATCCGGTGACTGCTGCAAAACCTGATTGCACGCCGCGTTGCTCCGCTTACCAGGCAAATACTGCCATCGGCGGTTGCTGACACGCCGTTCCACACAGCCGTCGACCAGACGTTATCCTGGGAATGGTCGGGAAGAGAGGATTCGAACCTCCGACCCCAGCGTCCCGAACGCTGTGCTCTACCAGACTGAGCCACTTCCCGACCGGATTCGGACAGTACAATAAAAAAACAGCTGGCAAAATGCCAGCTGTTTTTTCAGCAGAAACCGGATTTATTGTACAGCATCGGCAAGTTTGCTGCCCGGCTTGAATTTCGCGACAGTTTTGGCTGGAATCTTGATCAGTTCACCTGTTCTGGGATTCTTTGCCTGCCGGGCCGCCCGTTTGACGGTGGAAAAGGTGCCAAAACCAACCAGGGTCACCTTGTCACCATTCGCCAGGGCCTCGGTCACTGCCATCAGCATGCCGTTGAGTGCCTTCTCGGCAGATGCCTTACTGATTTCAGCAGCCCCTGCCATTGCTTCTACGAGTTCCTTTTTGTTCATTCTTCCCTCCCTTGGTATTAAATGGCACCGTCTCTCTTTCTCTCTTCTTTTCAGTGCCGGGTTTAATCAGGGGAACCCCCTGATTAAATATCCTTTTTTGATAATGCAATTAAATCCAATTTATGGGCTTTGTCAAAGAAAAAAAGACCTTTCATCGTAAACCCGCATAGTTACCTCTTTCTGAAACTCGTCTCCATCTACGGGCCATTCTCAATTGAGAGCAGCTCACACTGCTTCTACAAATCTTTCAACAACATCTTCGGGCAGTCCGGAAGGCTGCCGTCCATGCAAATCGAGATGGACCGTCCCGATCCCCTCCTTTCTGAAAAACCGAAGAACAGACTGCCTCACCGAACCTGCCACCATCCTGTCGAACTGATCGGCCTCCAGCCGAATGACCACAGTCTGCCATGTCCTGTCCGGACAGACTCGGCAGCCGGAAAACCCCATCTTGGCCAGCACCTCTTCCCAGCGACCGATCCGCTCCAGCCGCTCCTCGGTTATGGTGACCCCATGCGGAATCCTGGTGGCCAAACAGGATGCCGAGGGTTGCCGCCAGGTGACCAGTCCCAGTTCCCGGCTGAGCAGGCGGACATCTCTCTTGTCCAGACCGGCCCGTACCAGGGGCATCTCCACTCCCAGTTCAAGAATGGCCCGCAGCCCGGGGCGCCTGTCCTTGAGATCATCCATGTTGGTCCCATCCAGGAGCAGACCGATACCCCGCTGCTTCAGCTCTTCAAGAAACGTTCTGTACAACGAAGATTTGCAGAGATAACAACGTTCCTCGCCATTGGCTGCAAATCCTTTCCACCGCAGGGGATGGAGGTCGAGGACCAGAAACTCCACTCCCTCGCCGAAACCATGCGCTGTCAGCCAGCCTGCGGCTCGCTCCTGCTCCGCTTTGGCCTGCAGACAGGACCGAGCGTGGAGAACCACCACATTGCCGGCCCCCAGCGTACCCAGAGCGCAGCGCAAGAGAAGCGAACTGTCCACGCCACCGGAAAAAGCGACTCCCACCTGTCCATAGTCAAGAAGGAGCTGGTTCAACCGCTCATGCTTGTCCCCGAACACCTCCATGACGACCCGGTCACCCTTCCTCTTTGCCCGGGAAGGAAAAATCCACCGACGGGAAGTAGTCCACCGGTTCGCCCAGGAGAAATTCTTTCTCCAGAATCCATTTTTTCAGAATCTCAGCAATTTCACGTGCCTTGACCACCGATGAGAGCGGAGAGGTCGGCACCTTCCTGCCCTCTACTTCGATGGTTCCTGATTTCAACTGGGCATAGCTGACCTCACCATAGTTCCTCTGGATACCGTTGGTATAGTCATGACCGTAATCGACTATCTGGGTAAATATCTCCTCGTCGGAGACCCCGGTGAAGCGGGCCATCTCCTCGTTCAAAACAGGGATCGGCACTCCGAGCCCAACCGCCAGCGAGCAGCCGTATCCCTGAATACTGACCCCCCGCAACCACTCCGCTGACATCTGCTTGAGGTCTCCCTGGACCATCATGGTTCCCGCCGGCCGCCTGGGAACTCCGTTGTCTCCCCTGGGAACAGCCGGATTATGCTGAGTTCCATGCCAGGTGACATAACCCACACCACCGCCGAGAAAGATCCGCGTTCCCACGCCGATGGTCCGGTACAGAGGATCATTGAGCAGTGGACTCAGCTGACCGGCGCTACAGTAATTGGCATTGCGGCAATGTGGCTTCAATGTACCCATATAGGTGTACACTGTCCTGTCGGAGAGATTGACCGCGCAATTGTAGTTCTGATAGCCGTTGCGCGGGTTGCAGAGCAGAGCATACCCCATGTCGGCCAGGGTAAGCTCTTTTTTACATTTTCTCTTTGCATAGCAGTCGGTTCCGTAGGCCTTGGCCTCAAGGAATACCGTCTTGCCGGCCACCAGGTCCTCAATCACGTGACCACCGCCATAACGGAACTCGCCCGGATACACCTTGTTGAGCGGATCGTCCTCGGCAGGCTCGGTAACCCCCAGATAAATATCGATGGCCGCCAGGCCCGCATACGCAGGCACCTTGTTGATCCACACCTTCTGGGCCTTGATGGTCGGCGTTGTCTGGCCGAAGTTGAAAAAGGCCCCGGACGAACACATGGTGGAGAATGTTCCCGTGGTGACCACGTCCACCTGCCGGGCAGCGCCGACCGGTCCTTCGCGGCGGACGATATCGATCATCTCCTCTGCCGTGACCACCACGGCTTCGCCCGCCTTGATCCTGGCGTTGATTTCCCTGTATGTCTTGTTGACCGTAAACTCGCTCATTTGTTGCCATCCAGATCAGATGCTGCGTTGCTTGTTGGCTGCCCTGAACAAATCTGGTTGTTCTATCGGGATCAAGGCATGCGAACAACGCTGCCGCAGGCATATCTCTGTGATTTGCCAGAGACACGACGTATCGCATAACGCGGGATCGGGCAAACAACCAACTTTTCAGGGCACCCTGTTGGCTTGACCGGCCTGTATAATATTGCAATTCAACCTGGACGCAACCCTTTTCCCTTTCCCCACAGGCCGCCTTACAGCGATCCGGAACGGCTGCCCGGCGGCCCTTGGTACGTTTTTTCTTTTCAATACACCAGATTTCCTTTAGCATACAAGTCTTTGAAAAACGTTTTTACCAATTCTTTAACTACAGTATGCATGGCATGGGCACGAAACAGACAATCCCGGAAATCCGTCAGCGTATCGACGAAATCGATGACACCATCCTGGGCCTGCTCAAGGAACGGCTGGCCTGCGCCAAAACTATCGGCAAACTCAAGGACGAAACCAGCCGGGCCAAATGGGATCCACAGCGGGAACGGGAAATCTACCAGCGTCTCCTCAAGGACAACCAGGGCATCTTTCCGGAGATGGCGCTCCGCTCCATCTTTCACGAGATCATCACCACCTGCCGTCTCTCCCAGAAGAAAACCGAGGTGGCCTACCTGGGACCGGAGGCCACCTTCACCCATCTGGCCGGCGTAAAATATTTTGGCCATTCAGCCGTATACAAGGCCATGGAGTCCATCGACGAGGTCTTCCACGAGGTGAACAAGGGACGGGTCGAATACGGCATCGTTCCGGTGGAAAATTCCATCGAGGGCGCGGTCTTTTCCACCCTGGACTCCCTACTCCAGTACAATGTCAAGATCGCCGGTGAAATCCAGCTGGCCATCACCCATAACCTGGTCTGCCGCTCGGGCAACATCGAGGACATCCAGACAGTGGCCTCCCATGCCCAACCCCTGGCCCAATGCAGGAAATGGCTGAAG
This sequence comes from uncultured Desulfobulbaceae bacterium, assembly GCA_964626235.1. GTDB lineage: Bacteria > Desulfobacterota > Desulfobulbia > Desulfobulbales > Desulfobulbaceae > CAZVDY01. The sequence goes on from CAZVDY010000058.1 coordinate 5,537, forward strand.
AAAAACCTGCCCGACATCCCGACCCTGCCGGTCTTCTCCACCGGTGCCGCCGCCCAGATGGCTGCCAACAACCCGAACATCGGCGCCATTGCCAGTTCCCTGGCCATCAAGACCTACGAGTTGCAGGAGGTGGTCAAGGGCATCGAGGATTACCAGGGCAACACCACCAGGTTCCTGGTCCTGGGGACCAAGTCGCCTTCCCGCTCAGGCTTTGACAAGACCTCGCTCCTCCTCGGCCTCATGGACCGGCCAGGCGCCCTGAACGAGGTCCTGACCGTTCTGTCTGCAAAAAATATCAACCTGGCCAAGATCGAATCGCGGCCCATCAAGGGGAAACAGTGGAAGTATCTGTTCTTTCTTGACATGCTAGGTCATATCGAGGATCCGGTAATCGAGGAGGGTTGCAAGATCCTCAGGCAGATCTGTGCCTATTACGAATGGCTCGGCTCATATCCCCGGGCCGACACCTCGGACCTGGATGTGGGTGAATGAGCATACCGGAGGTTTCTGGCCGCGACTCCGGCTGACCCGAACACATCTTCTGCCAAACAGTTCCGGTCATCGCTGTTTCTTTGCCGAGGTTGTACCGCACTGGATGCCCTCTCCACCATGATTCGGATGTTTCCGCCGCCGCAATGACCTGCCTGATCAACTGCCAGGATCTGGAGAAATCGTTTGGCGAACAGAACCTGTTTTCCGGTGTCTCCTTTACTGTCCACCCGGGAGACAGGATCGGCCTGGTCGGTCCCAACGGCTCGGGCAAATCAACCCTGCTGCGGATCATGGCCGGCCTGGACGAACCGGATCACGGCACAATCATCACCAAGAGACATCTGCACATCGGTTATCTGCCCCAAAGCGAGACCTTCACCCCGGGAACCGACTGTGCCGGGATCCTCAGCCAGGAGCTGCATTCCCATGCCCTGGATCCTGCCGAACAGCAGGTCAGGATACACTCCCTGCTCAACAGGGCCGGGTTCACCGATCCCCACCAGCCGGTGGACAACCTCTCCGGTGGCTGGCAGAAACGGTTGGCCGTCTGCAAGGCCCTGGTTGGCCATCCTGACGTCCTGCTCCTGGACGAACCGACCAATCACCTGGACCTGGAAGGGATCCTTTGGCTGGAAAAACTTCTCCTTGCCCAGGCGGACTTTGTACCGGCCGCCTGGATCGTGGTCAGCCATGATCGCTGTTTTCTCGAAAACACCACCACCCGGATCATCGAGATCAATCGCGTCTTTGCCGGCGGCTGCCTTCAGGTCAAAGGATGCTACTCGGACTTTCTCCTGAAAAAACAAGAGACACTCTCAATTCAACAGGAGAGGGAAGAGCGGCTGAAAAACCGGCTCCGGCGGGAGAACGAATGGCTCTCCCGCGGTCCCAAGGCACGGACCAGCAAAGCCAGATACCGGATCCGGGAGGCCAGGCAGCTGCAGGAGGATCTGGCCACTCTCGCTGCCCGCAACCGGGAAAATCAATTGCCAGGGATCGCTTTCAGCGCCACAGGCAGAAAGACAAGAAAATTGCTCGTGGCCACAAAAATCAGCAAGCGGTTCGGCAGGAAACAGCTCTTCAGCGGGCTTGACCTGGTCCTCACCCCGGGCAGCCGCCTCGGACTTCTCGGCAGAAACGGCTGCGGCAAATCCACTCTCATGCAGATCCTGGCGGCCGCCGGCGGAGATGGACCAAAACCGGACTCCGGCTCCATCCGGTTGGCAGAAGGTGTCCGCATCGTCAGTTTCGATCAGCGACGCAGCCGACTCGATTCCCGTCTCACCCTGGCCAGGGCCCTTGCCCCCGAAGGTGACAGTGTAGTCTATCGGGGACGCGCGGTTCACCTCGTCTCCTGGGCCAACCGCTTCCTCTTCCGCCCCGACCAGTTGGAGACACCTGTGGGCCGGCTATCCGGCGGGGAGCAGGCCCGGATCCTCATAGCCCGCCTGATGCTCAGACCGGCCGATATCCTGCTCCTGGACGAACCGACCAATGATCTGGATATTCCTGCTCTCCAGGTCCTGGAAGAGAGCCTGCTCGATTTTCCCGGCGCCCTGGTCCTGGTCACCCATGACCGGTTTCTTCTGGACAGGATCTGTGACCGGGTGCTGGGATTCGATGGTGGCGGGGGAACAGATTTTTTCAGCGACTACTCCCAGTGGCTGCGCAGCCTGCGTGACAACGACGGGACGAAAGGGGAGAAACCGGGACACGGGAAAAAGCGAAGAACAAACGAAAAACGACCTGGCAAGCTTTCCTATCTGGATCAACGGGAGTATGATCAAATGGAAGAAAGGATTCTGGCCGCCGAGGAAGAGGAAAAGCGCCTCCAGAATCGTCTCCTGGATCCGGATATCATGGCTGATCAGGCAAGGCTGCAGGATCACTGGCAGCGGCTGGAAGCCATTCAGCAAGAGATCGAGCGGCTGTACAACCGCTGGCAGGAACTGGAGGAGAAAAAGAACCAGTTGTCATGAAGCGCTTTCTCAAGTTCTTTTTCCTGGACCGCAGCCTGGCCTACAAGGTAGGCCTGACTGCGGTCCTGCCGGTGATCCTGACCATTGCCACCGCCCTCCTGGTAACCGTGATCTCCCTGGAATACGCCATCCACAAAAACTTTCAGGCCCAGTCCTACGAGGTGGCCTCCATGGCCGCCCAGTCGCTTTCCGACCCGGCCCGCTTTGCCAGTGACAAGTTTCTGGCCGGCACCATCTCGCTGCTGGCCGAGATTCCGGATGTCAACTACGTCATGGTGCTCGGCGACGACAACCGCTTCATCATCCGTCACTCGGATCCCTCCTTCAATGGCCAGCCCTTCGACGAAACCATGCTCGACAGGGAGTCAACCTACAACGTCTCCGCCCCAGTGATCATCAACGGATCTGTTGCCGGCCTGGTCATTGTCGGTTTTTCGATCCGCGACATCCTCACCGACTTCCACCTTTACCGCCTGACCCTGATTCTCATCGGCCTGGGCGGTGCCCTGGTGGGCCTGTGCAGCGCCTTTCTCCTTGCCAGGATGCTCGTCCGGCCGGTACTCAGGCTGACCAGGGAGGCCGGAAGAATAGGCAGAGGATCCTTCGGGCAGGCCATCAGCTACAGCGGGAAAGACGAACTCGGCAGACTGACCAATTCCTTCAACCTGATGTCGCAGCAGTTGGAACAGACTCTGGCCGAACTGCGGGCCGAACAGGCCAACCTCCAGAACAAGGTGGCGGAACGGACACGGGAGTTGCGGCACCTCCTGAAAAAACAGGAAGAGACCAACATGCGCCTGGAAGAGGCCCTCAAGGTCCGCTCCCGGTTCCTCACCGCCATGAGCCACGAGTTGCGCACCCCCCTCAATGCCATCCTGGGGACTGTGGCCCTCCTCCGGGAGAATCATTTCGGTCCACTGACGGAAAAACAGGAAGAATACGTCAAACAGATTGACGAAAGCGGCCGTCATCTATTAACACTGGTCACGGATCTGCTGGATATGGCCAAAATAGATGCCGGTTCCCTGGAGTTGGAGATAACCCCCTTCGACCTGGTGGAATGCATCCGCTCCACCTTGGCCATGATGGACAGCCTGATCCGCAATAACCGGTTGGAGGTGGGAACGGATCTCCCGGATGGGTTGCTGGTCTACGGTGACTACCGGAGAATCCGGCAAGTCCTGTTCAACCTGGTTTCCAATGCCGTCAAGTTCACTCCGGAAGGAGGCCGGATAACGGTATCTGCCGAGGGAGACGATCAGACCGTGACCGTGCATGTCAACGACACCGGCATCGGCATCGGCAAAGAAGATCAGGAGCAACTTTTTTCGGAATTCTATCAGGTGGATCAGCACCGCCGACAACACCTGGGCGGTACCGGCCTGGGACTTGCCCTGAGCAGACGGCTGGTGGAACTCCACAGGGGTAGAATCTGGGTTACCAGCGAACCGGGCCAGGGGGCGACTTTTTCCTTTTCCTTGCCCTGCCGGCCTGTTGAGGAGGAGAAAACACAGTGAAGGACAGAGAGGCGACCATTCTGGTTGTGGACGACAATCAAGTGAACCGGACCATTCTCGGTGATCTGATCCGGGTGATCGGTCACAAGCCGGTCTTGCTCGAAAACGGGGAACAGGCCCTGAACCGGATATATCAGAAACCGAGCCCGGACCTGGTGCTCCTGGATATCATGATGCCGGGCGTGGACGGCTACGAAGTCCTGGAACGCGTCAAGTCGGACAAGTTCCTCCTCATGCTGCCCATCATCATGATCACCGCAGTGGATGACATGGAATCGCAGATCCGGTGCATCGAAAAGGGAGCAGACGACTATATCATCAAACCCTTCAACTCCATCCTCCTCAAGGCCCGCATCAATGCCCTGCTGGACAAAAAACGGCTCTACGAGCAGGAACAGCAGTTCAATTTCTGGATCGCTGAGAGTTACCAGAAACTACAAAAGGCGGAATCTGTCCGGGATTCCCTGTTCCATATGATCGTCCACGACCTGAACAATCCGTTATGCGTCATCCAGGGTCAGGCTGAACTGCTCCAGATCATGGGAGAAAAGGAGCTGACCCCGCAAAAAGTCCGTGACATCTCCAGCCTGATCATCAATGCCGCAGACAGCATGGCCGGCATGACGCGGCAGATCCTGGATGTGGCAAGCCTGGAGGACAACAACCTGCCGGTCCGGTTGGAGCTGTTCAATCTGAACGACGTGATCAGCGAGGTGAGCGGCCTCTACGGGGGACGCCTCGACGAGACAGGGGGAAGCCTGCATGTGGATGCCGAACAGCCGCTGCAGGTCTTTGCCGACCGGCAACTGGTCCAGCGGATTCTCCACAACCTGATCACCAACAGTCTCAAGTACACCAAGTCCCACGAACCAGCCAGGATATCCATCACTGCCCGCAAACAGGACGATACGGTCAGCCTGGCCGTCAGCGACAACGGCATGGGCATCGCTCCGGAGGATCAGGAGAAGATCTTCAACCGGTTCTATCGGGCCGGCAACAGGAAAACAGCCGGTATCAAGGGGCTGGGCCTGGGGCTCACGTTCTGCAAACTGGCCGCCGAGGCCATGCACGGTTCCATTGCCGTTGCCAGTGAACCAGACCGGGGAGCAACCTTCACCCTGACCCTGCCGGCCTCGCCACCGGCCAGATCCCGGGCCTCTGACAGCCGGCCGGTTAGCCCTTGATGACCGCCAGGGGAGAAAGCTGCTCCAGGATTTCCACCAGGTCGGCCTGATCGGCCATCACCTGGTCGATGTCCTTGTACGCTCCCGGCGCCTCGTCCAGATCCTTCCGGCTCCGTATGGAGTGGATCACCCGCTGTCTGGACAGCTTGCGCAGTTCCGTCTCCAGGTCCAGTTCCCGACGCGCCTGCCTCCTTCCCATCTTTCTGCCCGCGCCATGTGAACAGGACATGAAGGAGTCAGGGTTGCCCAGGCCGCGGACGATATAACTGGCCGCTCCCTGCGAACCCGGGATGATACCGATCTCGTCCGATCTTGCCCTGGTCGCCCCCTTGCGATGCACCATGACCTCGCAACCGAAATGTCGTTCCATGGCCGCATAGTTATGCGCAATATTGATCATGGGTTCAAAACTGGCTTCCGGTTTTATCTGCAGAACCGCCTCCTGGAGTCGGCGCATCATCAGGCGGCGGTTGGCCAGGGCGAAATCCACGCAGTAGCGCATCTCGCGCAGGTACCGCTGCCCCTCCTCCGAGTCGAGGTAGAGAAAGGCCAACTGCCAGTTGGCCGGCACAGACACCTTCCACTGGCTGTTGAGCCGGACAGCGAGCCGGTTGTAATACCCGGCAACAGTGTATCCCAGGTTTCTGCTGCCCGAATGGACCATGAGCCAAATCCGTCCATCATCGCCCTGCTGGATCTCGATAAAGTGATTGCCGCTGCCCAGGGTACCGAGCTGGTGGAGGGCACTCTTGTACTCGCCCGCCACCACGGGACACAGCTCTTCCAGATCTCCCTCCACCTCCACCATGTCGGTTTCGCTCTGCGGTCTTCTGTGATGACGAAATCCCAGGGGAATGCGGCTGCGGACCAGAGAAAGAATCTTTTTGATCTCTGCCTGTTCCAGATGATCCAGGGAGGTCCGCACGGCGCACATGCCGCAACCGATATCGACCCCCACCGCATTGGGGACAATGACCTCGGTGGTGGCCAGGACCCCGCCGATGGGCATACCATACCCCTGATGGGCATCGGGCATCAGGGCAATGTGGTGGAAGGCAAAGGGAAAATTGGCCAAATTCTTGGCCTGCCGCAGGGCTCCCTCCTCCACCTCGTCCAGCCAGAGCTTAATGGGAATCCGTTCTGTCTCGATACTTCGTTTCATCGGCATATCGGGCGGCAACCGCCGGACGAAAATCGTGCCTCCGGACGGAATGCTTGACTTTTTCCTGCTGGATCGGCAATTCCGGTTTACCATGCAGGCCTGAAAAGAATATACTGCATCTGCAATCCGCTTCCACATCTTTTCAAGGGTATGTCAATCAATGGAAAAGAAAATTCTCGTCGCCATCGATGGTTCCATATACAGTTCCAACAGCCTCGACTACCTCATCCGCCTGTTCCGATGCAGTACCGACCTGGCCATTCACCTGCTCTCGATCGTGCCCCCGGGAGAGACAGATCAGGGCTGGATGCTCGAGGTCGATCCTCTGCGGAGCAAATCACCTGACATGGAACGCCGCATCAGTCGGGCGAGCCGATATCTCCGCGATGCGCGGGACCGTTTGATCAGAAACGGATTTTCTGAAGACCGGATCACATTTTCCGTCGAATCCACAGGCGGAGGTATTGCGGCTGCCATCCATCAGCAGGCGGCCTCCGGGCTGTTCGACAGCCTCCTCATCGGCAGGCGTGGAGTCGGCAAGGTAGGTGAGATGTTTTTCGGCTCTGTATCCGCAGACCTGATCCGGACCTGTCATGAGACGCCGCTCTGGATCATCGACGGCGAAGTGACTTCCAGCCGGTTTCTCCTGGCCATTCACGTCATGCCGGATTCGCTACAGGCCGCAGACCATCTCGGTTACATGCTGGCCTCCAGTCAGGATGCCGTGGTTTATCTGTATCATTCCCGTTCCCTGTTCCGCGACAGGCCAAAAGAACCGCCAGAGCGGTTTCACGCCCGCTGGGGCAAAGCGTGGTGCGAGAAGCACCTGGACCTGGACAACCACCTCTTCAATGCCCACACCAGGATTCTGCTGGAAAACGGCCTGCGAAACGAACAGATCATCCAGCTGGAACCAGGGCGGGACCTGGAAGTGAGCCATGACCTGCTTCGCCGGGCCAGGAAGCATAGCTGCGGCACCATCGTCCTGGGTCGGAGAGGGCCGGAGGTACGGAAACGGCTCCTCCTTGGCGGAGTCTCGGACCGGACCATGCAGCAGGCCCAGAACCTGGCCCTCTGGCTGGTCGGCTGACTCCCTTTGCGCCTGGCAGAAACAGGGAAAATTCCAGACAGTCCATCTTCAGTTTCATTCTGGCTTGACAGCCCATTGCTAGGTCTTTATATTCGACTGTTATTCCCGTTTTATGCGTAGGTCGCACCTATTGCGGGCGGCAATGAATCCAGGAGCCAGGGATACTTTCCGCAGTGTGACATATCCCTCTTTCCTGCCGAACCGGGATTACGGACAGAACATTCATGAAATCCGGCCGTTGGCTCTAAGACGAACCCGACGGATAACGGACAGCACAAGAGTAGGAAGGTACATCTGATGAGCAAGATAACTGGTGCACAGGCGATCATCAAATGCCTGCAGGAAGAAGGCGTCGATACGATCTTCGGTTTTCCCGGGGGAGCGGTCATCGACCTGTATGACGAACTACTGGACTCGGATATCCGGCACATCCTGGTCCGTCACGAACAGGGAGCCGTGCATGCGGCCGATGGCTACGCCCGCGCCACAGGCAAGGTGGGCGTTGCCCTGCTGACCTCCGGACCAGGGGCCACCAATGGTGTCACAGCCATCGCCACGGCCTACATGGACTCCATCCCGGTGGTTGTCTTCACTGGTCAGGTGCCGCGTGCCCTCATCGGCAACGACGCCTTTCAGGAGGTAGATATCGTCGGCATCACCCGCCCCTGCACCAAGCACAACTACCTGGTCAACGACCCCGACGAGCTGGTACAGACGATCCGGGAGGCCTTTTTCCTGGCGTCCAGCGGCCGGCCTGGCCCGGTACTCATCGATCTGCCAAAGGACGTGGTTGCCTCCAAGATCACCTATCCGGAACGGCAGGAGATCCGGATGAAAACCTATCAGCCCAACCTGGAGGCCCATCCGGGCCAGGTGGAAAAGGCCTGCCGGGCGATCCTGGAGGCCAAGCGGCCGGTCCTCTACATCGGCGGCGGGGTGATCCTCTCGGGAGCCAACAAGGAACTGACCAGCCTGGCAGAGAAAACCACCATACCGGTGACCATGACGCTCATGGGCCTGGGCGGCTTTCCCGGCACGAATCCGCTTTCCCTGGGGATGCTCGGCATGCATGGCAGCTATGCCTCCAACATGGCCGTGGCCAAGAGCGACCTGCTCATTGCCGTTGGAGCGCGCTTCGACGACCGGGTCACCGGCCGGCTGGATGCCTTCGCACCCCATGCCCGGATCATCCATATCGATATCGACCCCACCTCCATCAGCAAGAACGTCGAGGTCGATATCCCCATCGTGGCCGACTGCAGACATGCCCTCCGGGACATGAATGCCTGGCTGGACAGCAACCCGGCCTTTGACGCCGAAGCCATGGCCAGAGACCACCAGCCCTGGCTGGATCAGATCCGGGAATGGAACGAGAAACACCCCCTGTCCTACCAGGAGGAGGGAGACCTGATCAAACCGCAGTATGTGATCGAAAAACTCAACGAGCTGACCGGGGGAGATGCCATCATCACCACCGAGGTCGGTCAGAACCAGATGTGGGCGGCCCAGTTCTACAAGTTCAACGAGCCGCGGCGCCTGCTCACTTCCGGCGGTCTGGGCACCATGGGGTACGGCCTGCCGGCCGCCATCGGGGCCAAACTGGCCTTTCCGGACACCACGGTCATCGACGTGGCCGGTGACGGTTCCATCCAGATGAACATCCAGGAGCTGGCCACGGCCAAGCAGTACGGGGCCAATGTCAAGGTGGCCATCCTGAACAACAACTACCTCGGTATGGTCCGCCAGTGGCAGGAACTCTTCTATAACAAACGGTATTCCGCAACGGTTATGGAAGTCACCCCGGACTTCGTCGCCCTGGCCGGTGCCTACGGCGCCGTGGGACTCCGGGCCACTACCAGGGACGAGGTCGAGCCGGTCATCCGCGAGGCCCTGGCCACGGACAACGTCGTCATCATGGATTTCACCATCAACAGGGAGGAAGGCGTCTTCCCCATGGTGCCGGCCGGTAAGGCAACCACAGAAATGCTCCTGGTCTGATCCGTTTCGGTCTGAAGCGCTGATTGGAACGCCCATGTAATACTTGCAACAGGAATACACCGATGAAACATACACTTTCCGTCCTTCTCCAGAACAAACCCGGCGCCCTCTCCCGGGTGACCGGTCTCTTCAGCGGCCGTGGTTTCAATATCGAAAGTCTCTGCGTGGCAGAAACGCTGGACCCCAAGGTGTCCAGCCTCACCCTGGTAACCCGCGGAGACGAGGCGATCATCGAGCAGATCACCAAACAGCTCCACAAGCTGATCGATGTCATCAAGGTCACCGATGTCAGCGAAGGTGAGTTTGTCGAGCGGGAGATGGTGCTCATCCGGGTGCGGGCCGAGGCCAACACCAGGGCCGAGGTCCTGCGGGTGATCGACATCTTCCGGGGCAAGGTGGTCGATGTCAGCCCGACGAGCTATGCGGTGGAGATCACCGGTCCGGAGTCGAAAATCAAGGCGGTCATCGACATCCTCCGCCCCATTGGGATCAAGGAAATCATCCGCACGGGAACCATTGCCATGGCCCGGGCCCCAAAAAAATAATGACCGGTCCCGGCGAACTGGGATGTGACAAGGCATGGCCCGCGGCTGTGCCTTTTTCTTTTTTCCCGACCCTCCAACCGCTATCCTGACATGCAACGAGCTGAAGTGCCCATGGCCGTGGAAGGTATTCCCTTCATCGCCTTCAGCGGCTTCGCCACCCTGGTCTTGGCCCTTGCCGGTTACGGAACGGCAGCAGTCATCGGCCTTGCCGTCACCGGTTTTGTCACCTGGTTTTTCCGGGATCCCTGCCGGACCACCCCGGCCGAGGCCGGATGCGTTGTCGCGCCGGCTGACGGCAAGGTCATCCAGGTCCGGGAGGTGGACGACAGGGAGCATACCGGGGGCAGAGCGCTCCGAATCTCCATTTTCATGAACGTCTTCAACGTTCACGTCAACCGGATCCCCTGTTCCGGAACCGTCCGCCAGGTCAGCATGCAGCCAGGGAAATTCTATGCCGCGGACAAGGACAAGGCCGTGCTGCACAACGAGCGCTGTGCGCTGCTCATTGAAACGGCGGACAGGCAGCTGTACGGCCTGGTCCAGGTAGCCGGCCTGATTGCCCGGCGTATCGTCTGTCGGGCTGAAACCGGCGACCAGGTGGCACGGGGACAGCGCTACGGACTGATCCGTTTCGGCTCCCGAGTCGATCTCTACCTGCCGGTCACGGTCCGGCCCAATGTCCGGGAAGGTGAAAAGGTCAGATGCGGCGAGACCATCGTGGCCTTCTTTCCAGGACATCCAGAGCAAAAAACCCCTTAATCCCGTTTCCCTGGATCCGGGCCGCGATTTATCGTTGCTTTTCCCTTGTCCTGTGCCTAGTATGTATGTAGCGAACCCGGATCATCTCAGAGTCATCTCAACCGGAACCATCTATGGATACACCGCAGTCGAACCGTTTTTATCCGCTTCCCTGCCTGATCACCTGCATGAGCCTGTTCAGCGGCTTCTACTCCCTGGTCGCTGCCATCAACAGCCACTTTTTCGCCGCTGCCGTGGCCATTCTCATTGCCGCTGTCTTTGACGGTCTTGACGGCCGGGTGGCCAGAATGACCGGCTCCACGTCGAGGTTCGGGATGGAGCTGGACTCGCTCTGTGACCTGGTCTCGTTCGGTATCGCGCCGGCCATGCTGGCCTATCTCTGGGCCCTGACTCCCTATGGCAGGTACGGCTGGCTGGCCGCCTTTCTCTATGTGGCGACCACAGCCCTGCGTCTAGCCCGTTTCAACTCCCAGGCCGAAGCCGAACCAGAGGATAAAAGGTACGGGCACGACTTCGTGGGACTGCCCTGTCCGGCAGCCGCCGCCCTGATTGCCACCACGGTGATGTTCTGTCGTTTTCTCGGTGCTGACGATACGGTCAAGCATATCTCTCTCCTGCTGCTGGTCTACGTGCTCTCCTACCTCATGGTGTCCACCCACCGCTACCTGAGCTTCAAGCAGGTGGACCTTCGCAAGGGGAAGACCTTCCAGGTGGTCGTCGGCATGCTTCTTCTCCTGATTCTTCTGGCTACCGAGCCACCGGTCACCCTGTTTATCGCCTCGACCCTCTATGCTCTCTCCGGTCCGGCCATGGCTGTCTACGAACTGACGACAAAACATAGAAAAGCCATCCAGGAAGAGGAACCGCTGCTCTGAAAGCGGCCGATGAGCCAGGCATAACCCGTGCGGATCACAGGGGGACAGGCCAGGGGCAGACGGCTGTTCGGACCGCCCGGCAGGAAGGTTGCCATCCGCCCGACTGGCGACCGGGTCAGGGAGGCGATCTTCGCCATTCTCGGCTCCAGAACTGTTGGCAGCTCGGTTCTCGATCTTTTTGCCGGTACCGGCGCCCTCGGTATCGAGGCGCTCAGCCGGGGCGCCAGCCAGGCTGTCTTTGTCGACAGATCCAGACTGGCCCTGAATATCGTGGCCGCCAATCTGGAACACTGTCTGCCCGGCACGTCCTGGAAGCTCTTTCGGCTCGACCTGGACCGTCCAACCGCCCTGGAGAAATTATCACGGCTGCTTCCTCCGCAAACGACATTCGACCTGATCTTTCTCGATCCTCCTTATGAAAAAAGACTGGCGGAAAAAACCTTGTCAATGGTAGATAATGCTACCATTCTCTCTGCAACCGGTCTGGTGGTCGTGGAGGAACAGGCATCCCAGGTCCTGCCGGACTCCCTGGATCGCCTGCGACTCACCGACCGGAGGCGTTACGGAGAAACAGGTATCTGGATCTATCAACCACACTCGCTTGTACAACGGCCGCCATGTCACTCTCTACCCCGCACAACTCCAAGCCCGAGAAAGGATCCTCACCATCCATAGCCGTCTATCCCGGCACCTTTGACCCCATCACCAATGGACACGTGGACATCATCAAGCGGGCACTCCGCCTCTTTGATCGGGTTATCGTGGTCCTGGCCGTCAACGCAGGCAAGAACCCCCTTTTCACCCTCGAAGAACGGATCGACCTGATAACACAATGCTTCAGCCAGCAGAACGGCAGGATCCGGATCGACACCACCGACGGCCTGATCGTCGAGTATGCCAGAAAACAGAAGGCCCGGGCCATTGTCCGCGGCCTGCGGGCCGTATCCGACTTTGACTACGAGTTTCAGCTGGCGCTTATGAACCGCAAGCTCGAGAGAAAGGTGGACACGGTCTTCCTGATGACCGGTTTCCGCTGGATCTACATCAGTTCCAGCATCATCAAGGACGCCGCCAAGCACGGGGGCGATATCAGCACCCTGGTGCCGGCCCATGTGCAGGCGGCACTGAAAGAAAAGTTTGGCCGGTGAACGACGGATCCATGGCCAGCAGATCGGTCCCAGCCAGCCGGGAACGCCGGGCGCTCCTCATCCGACTCCGCGGCTGGAGTGCCTTGACCCTTTTCCTGGCCCTGCTCTATCCCCTGCTTCGCTTTCTCGGTTTCCGGGTCAGGCCGAAACCCCGCTACGTGACCATCCAGGCACCCCTGCCGGCCAGCAACTACCACAGTGAACGGGAGGTGATCCTCTTTCTGCGTAAAGGCAATCCGGTGGCTGTTTCCAGGATCTGCACCCACCTGGGCTGCCGGGTCAGTTATCAGGAGGACAAGGATATCATCGAATGTCCCTGTCATCAAAGCCGGTTCACGCCGGAAGGAAAGCGAATCGCCGGACCGGCACGCAGGGACCTGCCGACCTATCCGGTGGAGATCCGGCGGGATGGCCGGGGCAGAACCACAGGTTACCGGATACGATTGTGAAGGCTGGCCGAAATCCAATCACCCGTGCGGCAGAACACCTTCTGTCCGCTTCCTGGGGACGATACACCCTGGTCAGCCTCTACACCTCCCTCCTGTCGGGGATCATTCTCGCTCTCCAGTACGATCCGGGTGATCCCTTCTACTCCACCACCACCATCGAGCTGATCGTTCCCTTTGGCGAGTTCTGGCGAAGCCTCCACTATTTTTCCAGCCAGCTCTGTTTTCTTTTTCTACTCATCCATCTTGCCGTCACCATAGTCAGAAACGATCACCAGCTCTCAGCATCCGCCTGGCTGAGGATCACCTCGAGCCTGATCCTCGCCCTCTTCTTCCTCTTCACCGGATACGTTCTGCGCGGTGATGCCACCGGTGAATCGGCCGGCATCATCGCCGAACACATCACCCTGTCCCTGCCACTCCTGGGCCGACCGCTGAACTATCTCCTGTTCGATATCACCGCCAACGCCATCCGCAAGGTCTATGTGCACCATCTCGTCACTCTGGTCATTATCGGGGCATACTGCTGCTGGCCACACCTGCGCCGGTACGGCTGGACCGTGGCCAACAGGTGGGGCCTGGTGGCCGCCACCCTCCTGCTGGCGGTTCTGTTCCGGGCGCCCATGGAAGCCGATCATCCCGGACTGACGCACATCGCCGGTCCCTGGTTCTTTCTCGGCCTTCAGGAGCTTCTCCGTTTTCTTCCCCCGCTCTGGGCCGGTATCGTGTTTCCCGCCACTGTCGTTCTCGCCCTCCTGTTTCTCCCCTCCTGCTCCCGGATCCGGTCCCATGTCCTGACCGTCATTCTGCTCTGGCTGGCCGTCTATCTGATTCTGACCTGGTTCAGCTTCAATCGCGCCTGACCACCGAACCGGCGGAAATGGCTGTATGCCAAACAACTCGTTTGAGCGCCGCATTTTCGACTATAAAAAAAATAAAAAACGTGTATACTGAAAGAACTGTTTTTTCTGTCGCAAAACAGGAGAAGGATGAGAGGCACCAATTTTTCGGCAGATATTGCCATCCCAGGAGATGCAAGGGGGAATGAACAATTCATAATACCTGAGCGACCCGTTAAAGGGACTGAAATACGGAGCCAATCAAACCTTATGAACGCACTGTTTGCGCAGAAGACCTACAAGCTCCTCATTGTTGAAGATGATCCAGATATTTATACGATGCTGGAACATTTCTTCGATCCAGAGCACCTCACCCTGCACCACGTCGAAAACGGCAACCAGGTACTGCGGGCCGTGGAAGAACTTCATCCGGACGTCATTGTCCTGGACATCCTCCTACCCGGCCGGGACGGTTTTTCCATTCTCCGGGAGATGCGGACCAACGGTATCAATATTCCAGTCCTCATCCTGACAAGCCGGGATTCCCTGGAAGACAAGGTCCTTGGCCTGGAGCTGGGAGCAGACGACTATCTCACCAAGCCTTTCAGTCCAAAGGAACTGCAGGCCCGAATCAACGCCCTGGTGCGGCGGATCGACTACTACAACCTCAATCCGGGAAAACGCTTGCACTTCGGTGAGCTGACCCTCGACCCTGTCACACGGGAGGTCGTCCAGGGAGGGATCTTCCGCGTTCCCCTCACCAAGACGGAATTCGACCTGCTCCATTACATGGCTGTGCGCAAATCCATGGTCCTGCCCCATGAGGAACTGCTGGAATCTGTCCTCGGCTATAGCCCTGAGAGCAAGACCAAGGCCCTGATCATGCATATCAGCAATCTCCGGCGCAAGCTGAACCAGGCCGGTGTCAAGGACATCGCCATTGAGGCCGTCATGGGGGTTGGATACAAACTTACTGAAATTTTACCGGAACAACCGGACAGTGTTCAGTAAACTACATTTTCATGAAAAGGTAACCCGAACCAATAATCTTGTAAGCCTCTAAGGGGCAGCGTATAGCGTACAGCAACATCTATGAAATCGACATGGCCGCCACAGCAAGCGCACCAGAGCGGCTGACCAGCTTCCGGTTGGCCCTTGTATACTGTATTATCGCCGTCTTCCTGGCTGGAATTCCGGCCAGGGCTGCAACCGATCCGCTTATCCCCCTGTTCATCCGTAAGGGTGAGGGATTGATCCGCATTGCCAATCACTACTGTGTTTCCAAAAAACACTGGAAGACCATCGCCAGGATCAACCATCTGCGCCCCCCCTACCGTGTTCGGGACGGGGCTACCATCAGAATACCCTATTCGCTTCTCCTGACCGAAAACCTCTATGCCAGGACCGTCAACGTCATCGGTGAGGTCTTCCTGGTAAAGAAGAACGGAGAAAAAACCGTCCTGAAAAAGGGGGACCAGCTGGGAGCGGGAGAAAAAGTCATCACCGGCAAAAAGGGGTATGCCGAGTTGCTCTTTCCCGGCAAAAAAACAACGCTGCTCAGCCCTGAATCGGAGCTGGCCATCGAGTATCTCTTTCGCCTGACCGACGGACAGATAAAAATCGAACTGCTGTTCAACCGCGGACAGTTGCTCCATTCCGTGCCGGTCAAACTGCGAAAGGGAGATTCTTTTTCCACCAGGACCCCGGTGGCCGTCACCGGGGTACGCGGGACCGCCCTGCGGCTGAAGATGATGGACCAGGAAACCGGCATCACCGAGACCCTCAAGGGCAAGGTTGCAGTGACCGCCCAGCAGCGGCAGCTGATTGTTCCCAAAGGATACGGAACACGGGTCAAGAAAGGGGCCGGACCTGAAACACCGCGGCCTCTGCCCCCCACTCCTGCAATGCCGGTTCTGAAACCACTCTACAGGACCCTGCCCATCTCGCTACCCCTTGAACCTGCGGCAGAGAACAATATCCGCCGCTATCACCTGATCATCGCCCATGATGAACAGGGAAGGAAAATAGTCCAGGAACGTTACGGCGTTCCCGGGGAAACCGTGCATATCGATGCTCTTGCCGATGGCAGCTATTTTATTTTTCTGACTGCCATTGACGTGGAAGACTTTGAAAGTCTTCCGGCCGGGCCGCAGGCATTCAAGCTGCGCACCTCGCCCGCTGCACCGGAATGGATCGTGCCGGATCATCCCCTGAAGACACCTGTGCCGGACATCATCCTGCGCTGGTCTGCCGATGATCAGGCTGAGACCTATCTCGTTCAGGTGAGTGGTGACAGGGAGTTCCATTCCCTAATCCGGGAGGAAACCCTGAAAACAAATCAGCTGGCTGTAAGCCTGAGTGAACCTGGAACCTACTTTGCCCGGGTCCGGGTTCAGACTGCGGACGGCTTTACGACACTGTTCTCCGCCCCCACATCATGGACGCTTCTTCCCACGCCGGTCCTCCTTCCATCCGAGGCTGAACGCTACTCTGGAGACAGCCCCATCCCGATCCGATGGCAAGAGGCTGACGATGACTGTACTTATGAACTCCAGATCGCTGCAGACAGGGGATTCAGCCAGATCGTCGTTCAGGAAAAAGATCTTTCCGGAAACAGCTTCCAGATGGACACCTATCTGGATCCGGGAACTTATTTTATCAGAATCCGGGCAATAGCTGGGGATCAGCAAGGACCATGGAGCAATGTGGAAACTATCCTTATCGATCCGCCGCTCAATCCGGTAGTGCTGTTCATTCTCAGTCTTGGCCTACTGGGACTCATTGTGCTGTAAGGACAGGCCGCCTGGACTCCGGCCAGATCGTTGCTGAGCAGAAGGCTTGTCAACCCACTAAAGACATTGCGTAAAATCAGTGCACAACTGGTGCGGCGCCGCCTCATCATTCTTGTCTGCGCCCTGTCTATTTTCGGTATGCTCGCCTTCACCGAAACCAGGCAGATCGTCAAGGAAAAGACCATTGATCTCCTGTTCCAGCTGCGGGGTTCCATCCAGCCAGGCTATGATATCACCATCATAGCCATTGATGAAAATACCCTCCATTCCCTGGGGGCCTGGCCTTTTCCCAGACGATACCATGCCCAACTGCTCGAGCGTCTCGGCCAGGCCAAGGCCATCGGTTTCGATATCCTGTTCGTCGAACCGGCTCTGGACGATGATCTGCTTTCCGCCGCCCTCCAGGCAGGCCCGCCTGTCATTCTGGCCGCCACCCATACCATGGAGAACCACTTTCTCATCCCTCCCCAGTCAGTCCAGGGGCACCGGGGAATCGGCCATATCCAGGTCATCCTCGGACACGGTGGCATTGTCCGACGGGTGGTTCTCAAAGACCGTCACGGCATACCCGCCCTGAGCAAGGCTCTACTGGACAGCACCACTCTGGACAGTCCCCGGGAAAAGCTGCCCAATGCACCGCTGATCAACTTTTATGGTCCCAGACGGACCTTTACCACCCTGTCCTATCTCGATGTTCTCGAAGGCGAGGTTCCGGTCGATCTTCTGAAGGGACGGTATATCCTGGTCGGTCTCGAGGCGACCGGGACAGGAGACAACTGTTTTGCTCCATTCAGCGATACCAACATGCTGTCAGGAGTCGAGATCCAGGCCACCATTCTCCAGAACCTGCTGGATCAGTCCTTTCTCATCCCGCTGACGTGGCTGGTATGGTGCTTCCTGGGGGTTGTGATCATACTGCAACTTGTTGTCTGGCCCTTTCTGAGCGAAATCAAGATACTCTGTCTCAACCTCGCTCTTTCCCTGGGCCTGTTTCTGACAGCACTCCATCTTTTCCAGAACAACTATCTGTTCAACTT
This sequence comes from uncultured Desulfobulbaceae bacterium, assembly GCA_964626235.1. Lineage (GTDB taxonomy): Bacteria > Desulfobacterota > Desulfobulbia > Desulfobulbales > Desulfobulbaceae > CAZVDY01. Next base: position 23,400 of record CAZVDY010000058.1, read on the forward strand.
TAGCCTGGTCCTGCTTTTTCTTTTCATTTCCTGGTCGATCCACCTGCTCTTTCAGGGTATCTGGACCACAGGATACATTGCCCGCCAGATCAATGCACTGGACCGGGAACTTGCCAATGATCTCTACCAGGCATTCGCCCATTCTCACCAGCTCCGCCAGGAGCTCCGCACCACCCACTCATCCGGCCTGCTCCAACACGTCAACCGGCTGGAACAGTGTGTGGCGGCCCTGACCCTGCAACACAACTTCATCGACCGACTGCTCAAGAAAGACATGCTGCCCCTGGTCCTCTGGAACCGGAAGGATGGCAAGCCGATCCTCTTCAGCGAATCTTTTACCGCGTTCTGGCACCGGTACAACAGTGACGACGAGATTGCAGCGCCAGATTTGCAGCGCTTCAGACAGTTTCTTCTCAACAGTCGGCTCGATGCCGAAAAAACCGGCACATCAGTAAATGAGCAAACAGCACTGCCGGAAAACACGACCATCGACATCGTCCTACCGACAAAGCGGGAATCACACTATTACCAGGTCACCCTCCGAACCATCGACAGTACCGGCAGAGAAGAGTTTCAAGGCCTGCTGTCGATCTTTTCCGACGTGACCAAGATCAGAAAACTCGAACGGCTCAAGGACGATACAGTCTCCTTTGTCTCCCACGAACTTCGCCGCCCCCTGACAACCATCCGCGGATATGCGGAAATGCTCGTCGACACTCTCGATGCCCGCCAGCGTCTCTATGCCGAAACCATCTCCAGCCAGACGATCCGGCTCAACCGCCTGATAACCGCCTTTCTCGATATCACCAGGCTACAGCAGGGAGAGTTGCACGTCCGCAGTCATCCGATCAACCTGGCAAGCCTCATCAAGGAGGCCATAGCCACCCTGCAGGAACCTGCCAGAGAAAAAAATATCTCCATACACACCATTCTGCCTGACCAGCAAACGGTCACCTTCAGCGGGGACGAGACCCTCCTCCAGCAGGCTCTGATCAATCTCCTGGAAAACAGCATCAAGTTCAGCAGCGCCGGTAATGAGATCCTTGTACGCCTCCAGGAATTTCCTGATCATTTCCTGATCACCATCCAGGATCATGGACCAGGAATCCCGGCAGAAATCCGGCCATACATCTTCAATGCCTTCTTCCGGGGAGATCAGTGCCGTTCCTCTCAGGGTTTTGGTCTCGGTCTTGCCCTGGTAGACCAGGTTGTCCGGGCCCATGATGGAAAAATCACCCTGGACGACACGGACCATGGTTGCTGTTTTCACATCAGCCTACCGAAAAAGGACGAGCTTCCGGAATAATACCCCGTCAAGCCGGCAAGTGCCTCAACGCCCTGTCTCCCGGCTTACCAAACATTTACTTGTTCCCAGTAACAGCGGCCTGTAGAGTTGAATCAAGAGCAATTATTCATTGCTGTGTTCCAGGGCAGACAATACGTGCAGTACGGACATTTCCAGTAAGAGTAACACGGGATATTGTGCCAGCGGGATTGGATTCCAGATGCACCCCAAAAATCATTCCATCCTAGTTGTTGACGATGAAGGCAGCCTGTGTGCCAGTCTTGCGACACTGCTCAGAACCGCCGGCTACCATGTCACCAGCGCCGGCAGCGGCATGGAAGCATTTCAGGCCCTGAAACATCAGCAATTTCATGGTGTCCTCCTCGACTTGAATCTGCCAGATACCTCTGGACACGAAGTGGCAGGGCTCCTGAAAGAGCACCATCCGGACACCATTGTTATCATCATTACCGGCGAACCTTCGGTGGAAAGTGCCATCCGGGCTCTGCGCAACAGTGCCTATGATTTTATCAGAAAGCCATTTGATCCTGACCAGTTGCTCCGTACTCTGGAGCGGGGACTCAGCCACAGAGAGACCAAGTTGCAGCTGCGGGCCAGCGAGGAGCGTTTCCGGCAGCTGGCAGCAGCCACTTGGGAGGGCATCTTTACCTATGAAGAGGGTAAAATCATCGAAGTCAATGACCAGCTCTGCTCAATTTTCGGTTATTCGGAAAATGAACTCCGCGGCAGAGAAATTTTTGATCTCCTCTTCGATCCAGCCTCTATCCGACCGGTCTCCCCCACCGTAGAGGGCCAATACAAACTGTTCACCGCCACCGGCCGACGGAAATCCGGAGATGTGTTTCCCGCTGAAATCCGGATCCGCTCACTCCAATATCCGGACCAGTCGATCAGCGTGGCAGCGGTCCGAGACATGTCCGATATCTATAAAGCGGTCCGGGAACAGCAGAAACTGCAGGAACAACTCAACAGGAGCAAGCCCCTCAGACTGCTGGGTGAGGTTGCCGGTATGGTGGCCCATGATCTGAACAATATCATGACCGGCATGTACTCCTGCGCCGAATTGCTGCAACTGGGCCTGCCGGCTGATATACAATGCAGTGAAGAGGTCGTCTTCATTCAACAGGCCATCCGGCGGGCCAACAGCCTGGTCCAGGACCTGCTTTTCGCGATCCGGGGAGCAGCCGCTCAGAAGCGGCCGGAGAACATCAACAAAATCGTCAGCGCCTACTTTACTTCGGTGGAGTATCATGAACTCCAGAAACGCTATCCAGCTCTGGAAATCAAGGCAGAGCTGCACAGTGATCCCGCCTCTGTTCTCTGCTCAGACCCGCACATATCCAGGCTGTTGACCAATCTGGTAAACAACGCGGCCGAGGCGTGCAATGGCAGGGGCACCGTGACCATCCATACCGGAAACGGCCACCTGCAAAAAGATGACAACTGTCCGCTACTTCAGGAAGGACCCCATGTAACCCTTGCGGTCCGGGACAACGGTCCGGGAATCCGGATCGAGGACCAGGAAAAGATATTTGCTCCCTTCTTCAGTACGAAAGAACTGGGACGAAGCGGTACCGGGCTGGGGCTGACCATCGTCAAGCAGATCGTCGATGACCACGGAGGGTGCATCGAATTGCACTCCGACGACAGTGGTACCGAATTCGTGGTCTACCTGGCGGAACATCGGTCCGGAGACGCTCAGCTCTCCTGCCTGACAGACCCTGCTGCTACAAAAGGTGCCGACGGCCTATCAGCTCGGCGACAATACTGATCCCGATCTCCTCCGGGGTGACTGCCCCGATATCGAGCCCAACCGGACAGGCAACCCGCCGCAGCTCGTTCTCCGAAACCCCCTTTTCCCGAAGACGGGAAAAAAACGAGGTGCGTTTCTTTTTGGAGCCAAGAAGGCCGATGTAGCGTGCTGGTGTTGCCAGCGCCTGCTCAAGAACTCCATAATCCAGGGCATGGGTCCGGGTGCATATCACCAGGCATGTCTCCCTGTTCACCCGAATGTCCCGAAAGACGTCGGCCAGGTCAACCCGATGGTAACGCACACCCCTGGGCCAATTTCCTGCAGGCTCTGGCCGATCATCGACAACCAGGATCCGAAATCTGGCCAGCGATGCCACTGCGGCCAGGGCCTGACCGACATGGCCGCTGCCGATGATCAAAAGGAACGGTAAATCCTGCAAGGGTTCCAGAAAGACCTGCACCTGGCCTCCGCACCGATCCGCCTGATCTTCCGGGACATAACTGAAAAGCCGCGGTTCATGCTCCAGAAAGATCTTTCCGGCCTCTTCGATGACTCTGGCCTCGAACGTCCCTCCTCCCAGGCTGCCCCTGGTCTCTCCGGATTCCAACACGATCATCCTTGTTCCCGCCGGCCTGGCACCGGAGCCCTCCCTGGCCACTATGGTAGCCATTACTCCACCGACTCCCTGTTCCATCAATCGAACAGCCTGTCTGAGAAGATCCATTTCAAGTCAACTCCAACAAAATCCTTTGGTGATTCGCAGCTGAGATTATACACTACTAGTGAACAGGTTGTTGATCATGTCCCATGAGCCGCATCACTCATGGGTTGCTGGCTGCATCTTCGGGTATGAACAAAAACATGATCGAACACCTTCCGCAAGGGCGGAATTCATTGCAAGGAGGCAATAATGATCAAGAAAAGCAAGGTGGAAAATATCTACATCGGACTTGCTTCGGTCGCCATGCTGGTGACCTCCACGCTCGCCCTGATGATGCTCGTACACATGGTCTGCTGAATACACCTGTTTCACGACAAAACAGCCCGGACAGGATAGAGGCACCTGTCCGGGCTGTTTTCATCTGTCCTGAAAAAGGATTGAACCATCAATCCTAACCTGAAGAAATCTTCAGAAAGAGCTGACGCAGTTCGGCGAGCTGAAAGGGCTTCTGGATAAAACCGGCCAGACCGTTACCCGCCTGACTGGTCACCTCCTGTTCATTGTAACCGCTGGCGAGCACCACCCGGACATCCTTCTTCTGTCGCCGCATCTCCTGAAAGGCCTCCACACCGTTCATACGCGGCATGGTCATGTCCATGAGGACGAAATTGACCTTGTCCTTGTACTGGATGAACTTCTGCACCCCTTCCTGACCGTTTTCCGCTGTCATGACCGTGAATCCAAGCAGTTCCAGCATCTTCTTTCCCACATGGCGGACGCTCTTCTCGTCATCGACCAGAAGGACCAGGCCATTGCCTGACCACTGATCCGCAGTACCGGTCTTCTCCTTCGCGGCCAGCGAAGAGGCCAGTTGATCAGTGGCCGGGATAAGCACCCGAATGGTCGTGCCGAAATGTTTTCTGGTCTTCAGATCCAGACCGCCGCGATGCTGGCGGACAATCCCAAGAACCGCTGCCATGCCCAGACCGCGTCCGGTGAACTTGGTGGTAAAAAATGGGTCGAACATCCGCTCGACAGTATCTTCATCCATGCCGCAGCCCGTATCCCTGACCTCGAAATAGGTGTATGTACCTGGGATCATGGAATCGCTGAAGAAGAGTTCATCCAGATAATCCTGATTACAGCTGATCGTTCCGGTGGTGATGGTGATGATGCCGGAATCGTTTTCCAGAGCCTCCGAGGCGTTGATCACCAGATTCATGACAATCTGCCGCAGCTGTCCGAGATCCGCCTCCACCAGGGCGAGATCCGAGGCCAAGTTCGTATGAATGAGTGCCTTCTTGGAAATGGACACCTTCAGCATCTTCATGGTGTCCCGGATAAGGCTGTTGCAGTCGATCAGCTCGGGAAGAAGCTGTCCCTGGCCCGCATAGGCAAGCATCTGCCGGCAGAGTTCAGCAGCCTGCCGGGCGGTTGCCGTAATCTCGAGCAGGTTTTCCCGTACCGGCGATCCCAGGGGTAAATCCAAAAGGGCCAGGTCGGCATTTCCCAGGATGGACATCAGCAGGTTATTGAAATCGTGAGCAATGCCACCGGCAAGCACGCCCAGGCTCTCCAGTTTCTGCACATGCTGCATCTGCCGTTCAAGCTGTCTCTGTTTTTCTGTGGCCTGCAATCGCTCACTGATATCGCGAACAACGGCCAAAAATCCCATAATCCTGCCACTGGAATCCCGCAGGTGGACCCCCTTGGTCTCACCAGAGAATATGGTCCCGTCCTTGCGGCGGTATTCAACCACATACCAGGGCTGATCGTCTGCTGAATCCGGATTGTACCGCAACCGCCCCTGCTCCTCGAAATCCTCCTCCCGAGCATAGACCAGACGGGATTTCCTGCCGATCACCTCCTCGAGGGTGTAGCCGAATATCCTGGTAAAAGCCGGATTGGCCTGCCGGATTCGCCGCTCGGTATCGACGTAGATGACCGCATCGGAGATGGCGTTGAAGATGGCCGAATACTCGGTATTGGAGCGGTACAGGGCCTGCTGGGCCAGGATTCTTTCAGTCTGGTCACTGTACATGAGAACCACTTCCCGGCCGCCCGACAGACTGTAGACAAAATACTCCCGCCAGCCGGATACACGCTCGTCGCGATAATAGCGGACTGGCTGATGCTGGGAACGGCCGGTACGGTGAACCTCCTGGACCAGGCTGAGCAGGCCGAACTCGGCGGCCCCGGGAAAAAGCTCGAGAAGTGTCTTTCCCACCGCCTCTTCCCGATACATACCCTCGATGTTTTCTGCCGCCCTGTTGAAGTCGACACAGACAAAATCCTCTTCCTGGCCGGACGCGGTGAACACGACAACCCCGCTGTCCAGGTTCTCGAAAAGCTGCCGATATCTAGTCTCACTCTCTTCCAGCGCCTTTTCCACCTGCAGTCTGCTGCCGATATCGACGATGATTCCGATCTGACCAATGTTTTCGGCTCCTGTCCCATGGCTCATGCGGACGACCATTACCTCCCGGCTCTCTCCACCGGGCAGTTGCCAGACAGTCTGATGAATAACAGGGGTATCCTTCTGCATCCTCAGCGCATCGGGCCATGCCGGCTCGATGTTGTACCGACGACAGATCTCAGCGGCATTCCGGCCGATGATCTCCTCCTCGGCCAACCCAACAAACCGGCAGAAGGCCTGATTGCACTGCAGGTAACACCCCTGCCGATCGAGACAGTAAAATGGATGCGCCAGGGCATTGAATATCGTGTGGAGAAGCTTGTCGCTCTGGTGCTGCTGATCTCGAAACATCCTGCTGACAATGGCAAAAGCGGTCTGATTGGCCAACAACTGGTAGAGTTCCGTGTCGTTTTTGCTGAAACGCCGACGGGCGACAGTGTGGCCAACCAATACCCCGAGCAGGGTTTCCTCATGGAGCATTGGCACACACAGGGCCGAGGTGATTCCCTGCCTGGCCACGGCAGGGGGCACCCGGAAACGGGGATCGTTGACAATATTGACCGAGACAGCCGGTTTGCCGGTTCGCAGGGTAATGGAGGGCAGTCCCTCGTTCTCGCTGATGACCAGCGACCTGATCATTTCCGGCGCCAGGCCGCCAATGGAATCTCTGACTTTGAAACAGCGCTGCTTCCGATCGAACCAGAGCAGAGTGGCGCAATCAAGGGAGAGCAGCTTTTTGCTCCAACGGTTACAGAGACGGTAAATCTCTTCAAGCTCCCTGGCACCGAGAAGCTGGCGAGAAAAATCCAGCAGATCCTGATACCGGTGCTCGACACAGCGCAGGGAATGACGAAGGTGTTTCAATCGTTCATCGATAGCTGGAGCCATTGGTCAACTGACGAAATAACTCAATGACAAAATCAAACTGATTTACTTGCTGGCGCCGCAATAGCTGAGAACCTTCCTGTCCGGCCGGCTCAGGCAGGACACGAGACGACGGATCTCTCCGTCACTCAGCTCTGCCCCGTTGACCCGCATGGCCTTGAGGGTTCGCTTCCAGGACCAGCTGGACTTTCGTTTTTTCACCTTGTAGCAGATCCTGGTCTCGTAATGGCAATCGAGACACTTGCTTTTCAGCAGGTCGAGACAGTCCCGCTCTGCACCGTCCGCCCTCTGTTCCGACAGGAAAGCAAGCAGGATCACCGGCAGCCAGAATAGACAATGGAAAAATAATCTGTCATGGTGAATTAGTCTAACAGGAATCTTAACCATTACCACCTTTCCATGTTTTCCGCCCTAAAAAGAGAACCATTTCTTCTTTTTTTTCGGCTGATACATGGCCACCTGGTTCCTGCCCCGCCGTTTGGCCTCATACAAAGCCTCATCGGCCAAACCGATAAACTCATGCTTCTTGAAATTTCCGCCCCCCGAGGGTCGAGCACTGGCAATACCGATACTCACCGTGACATGGTAGGTCTGTTCGCCATCGTCAAAGGTGTGCTCCTCCACGACCTTGCGGATCTTTTCCGCCACAGTGCGGGCATCGGCCGGTTCGGTCTCCGGCAGGACAAAGATGAACTCCTCACCTCCATAGCGAGCCAGAAGGTCGTACTGGCGGATCCGCTCCTTGGTGATTCGGCAGAATTCCTTGAGGATGAAATCACCGGTCTGATGTCCGTAGGTATCGTTGAACTTTTTGAAATGATCGATATCAGCCAGGAGGATGGAGATCGTCCGGCCGTTGCGAATGGACCTGTTGATCTCCTTATCGAGAAAATTCTGGAAATAACGGTGATTGTGAACCTCTGTCAACCCATCGATATTTGCAAGGTTTTCCAAGAGATTGTTCTTGTGTTCCAGTTCCCTGGTGAGCTTTTCCAGCTCCATCTTGGAGGCGATCAGTTCCCGGTTCATCTCCTCATAGGAGAGATTGAGAAGGCTGAGTTTCAGGTTGGCCTCCTGGAGGATCTCGGCCACCGACTTGGTGGGCTGTATCTTCAGGCCGAAGTAATCGGCCGCCTTGTCGACTTCCTTGTGAACCTCTTTCAGAATACGGTTGATGGCCAGCACCTTGAGACCGAGAAGCCGCTTTGCCTCCATCCGGAACTGCTTGTGGTATTCCTCTGGTTTCTCCGAATAGAGGATGTTGGTCAGCAGGCTGGAAAGATAAACCGTATGGATATTCTGTGCCATCTGGGGATCCGTGCCCTCGTAGCGCTCCGGATGATGATGGTATCGGATCGGCTCAAGGAAAACAGGAGGAAATCCCCAGTGCTTGGCCACCGTATAACCAACAATGCAATGATCCGCTCCGATGACTTCCTCTTCGATGCGGCACTCTTCGGTATTGTCCTCGCGGGTCTGCTCCAGTACCTTGTTGAACTGTTCGCCCATGGTACAGGCAAAAATCAGCTGCCCCATATTCTGCAGCAACCCAGAGATGAAGATCTCCTCGGTATCCGCATCGGGTACCTGTTCCAGAATCAGCTTGGCGGCCACAGCTCCGGCCAGGGAGACCTTCCAGAACCTCTGGAAATCGAAATTCGTCCGGCCTTGCTTGCTCTCGATCTCCAGAAACGAAAAGGACAGAACCAGGCTGCGCACCGCGTTGCTTCCCAGAATGGAGACCGCCTGATTGATGGAGCCGATCTGTTGGGGAAAACTGTAAAAGGCAGAGTTGGATACCTTGAGGACCTTGGATGACAGGGCCATATCCTTAGATATAAGGTTGGCGATGTCCGTAAGGGTGGTTTCCTCCCGGGAGGTCATGGCCAGCAGCTTGGAGGCCACCGTCGGCAGGGTAGGCAGCTCGTCCGAGCCCAGAACCGCCGCCAGTACGTCTTCCTGGTTCATCGTCATCGTAACCGACCTTATTCTGGTGATTTTTCAGAAAAATAGAAATGAATACTCTATTATATATCGGCTTGTTTCGTTTTATCAAGGCAGGATGACAGGCAGCTGTCGTTTTCTTTTCCATATAGCCTGTTGGGATAGACGGCCGGTCTGTTCCGGAAGGTCGAGAACCGCACCTCGCTGTCCATGGACTCGATGTAATCGGGCATCAGGGGAATCTTGCCCCCACCGCCTGGTGCATCCAGGGCATAGGTGGGAACGGCCATTCCGGAGATATGGCCGATCAGGGAACGCATGATCTGTCGCCCCTGGTCGATGGTGGTGCGAAAATGGGAGGTCCCCCGGGTGAGATCACCCTGGAAGAGATAATAGGGCCTGACCCTGATCCGCAGCAGCCCCAGCATGAGATCCCGAATGGTTTCCGGGTCATCGTTGACGCCGCGGAGCAGCACGGTCTGGCATGCCAGGGGAATACCGCTGTCGGCCAGCAGACCACAGGCTCTGGCAGCCTGGGAAGTAATCTCGGCCGGGTGATTGAAATGGGTATTGACATACAGGGGATGATAACGACACAACATGGTGGCCAGCCTGCCGGTGATCCGCATGGGCAGGGTACAGGGAACACGGGTGCCGATACGGATCACCTCTATCGAGCCGATACCCCGCAACCTGTGCAGGATATCCTCCAGCTCCGCATCTTCCAGGAGGAGGGGATCTCCACCGGAAAGCAATACCTCCCGGATGGCCGGTGTATCACGCAGATACTGCAGGGCCTCCTCCACCGCTGCCGGGCGGATCCGCATCTCCGGCCTGCCCACCTTGCGTTTGCGGGTGCAGAACCTGCAGTACATGGCACACCGGCCCGAGACCAGCAGGAGGGCCCGATCCGGATACTTGTGCACCAGGTTTGGCACAGGGCTCAAATCCTCCTCGCCCAGGGGATCGACCATACCGTCAGGATCATCCAGTTCCCGGAGATCCGGTACGGCCTGGCGGAAGAGGGGCAGGCCATGCTCCTGGATAAGCTGCAGGTAATAGGGCGGAATACGCATGGGGTAGATCCGGGCGACCCGGCAGAGCGGTTCCGGATCCACGTCCAGATGGGCGGCCAGGTCTACCGGGTCGGTGATGCTGTTTTTCAGCTCCTCCTGCCAGCTTGTCATTGCGAGTTTTTCCCCAACCGGCTACAACCTCAACAGTGATCCATGGATGCATTTCAGGTCCATCTATACCCGGGCCGCACAGGCTCCGTCAACGGCAACCTGGAGGGAAATGGCCATGTCAGAGAATTCAGCAGTATTCAAGTACGACGAGTACGGTAATACCAGGGAGATATTCGTCTATACCAGCGGATCCGAGCTGCATGGAAATTCCTTTGTCAACAAGGGAACGGCCTTCACCCTGGAAGAACGGGAAAAACTCGGTCTCACGGCCATGCTGCCCCCAGCGGTCAGGAGTCTGGAGGCCCAGGTACGCAACAGTCAGGTCAAGGTGCGGGAAAAAGAGACAGACCTCGAACGGTTCATCTATATCCGCTCCCTCTTCGACCGCAATGTCACCCTGGCCCACGCCCTGATCAAAAGCGACATCGCCCGATACATGTCCATCATTTACACGCCCACGGTGGGGTTGGCCTGTCAACACTACTCCTCCATGTTCCGTTCCGCCAACGGCCTTCATTTCTATCCCGGCAACATCGACCGGGCAGAAGACGTTCTCCGGCGTTTTCAGAAACGGGACATCCGGATCGCCGTGGTAACCGACAACCAGGGTATTCTCGGTATCGGTGATCAGGGTGCCGGAGGTATCGCCATCTGCCTGGGCAAGCTGATGCTCTACACCCAGGGGGCCGGGATCGCGCCCTGGCACTGCCTGCCCATCTCCCTGGACGTGGGCACCGACAACGAGACCCTGCTCAACGACGAGGAGTATCTCGGCTGGCGGCACAGACGGATAACCGGGGATGAATACATCAACTTCGTGCAGCGCTTCGCCCGTGCCTTCCGCAACGTCTTTCCCAATGCCCTCTGCCAATGGGAGGATTTCTCCAAGCAAAACGCCTTTGCCATCCGGGATGCCTATCTCCACGATCTGATCTCCTTCAACGACGATATCCAGGGAACCGGCGCCGTGGCCCTGGCAGGCATCCTCACGGCGATGAAAATCAAGCGGCAGCGTCTCCGGGATCAGGTTTTCCTTATCCACGGTGCCGGCGCAGGCGGAGTGGGCATTGCCGAACAGATCGAGACCGCCCTCCTGGAAGAAGGGCTGAGCCGGAACGAGGCCAGGGAGAGAATCTATGCCCTCGACTCCAGGGGACTGATCACCACGAACCGTGACCTGCTCCCCTACAAGAAAAAATATGCCAAGAGTCCCGGCAGGTTGCCATGGTGCCGGACCGAACAGGATCTCATGCTGAAAAACGTGGTCCGCAAGGCCGGCATAACGGTTCTCATCGGCACCTCCGGACAGCCGGGCTGTTTTGACCGGGAGGTGGTGCAGGCGGTCCTCGAGCATACCGACCGGCCTGTCATCATGCCCCTGTCCAACCCCACGGAAAAGGCCGAGGCCATTCCGGCGGACATCTTCTCCTGGACCGATGGCCGGGCGCTGATCGGCACCGGCTCACCCTTTCCCGATGTCATCTACCAGGGTGTCTCCCACCGGATCAGCCAGTGCAACAATGTCTTCATCTTTCCCGGCGTCGGCCTGGGAGTCCTTGCCTCCGGTGCCAGGGAGGTACTGCCGGAATTTTTCACGGCAGCGGCACAGGCTGTGTCCGACTTTGTCAGCCGCAGCGAGATGGAACGTGGGTGCCTGGTGCCCCATGTGACCAAGCTGGCCGAGGTCTCCGTCAAAGTTGCCCAGGCGGTGGGCGAAGCCGCGATCGAACGCGGCATTGCCCGGCCCTGTGCCTACTCAACCTTTCAACACCAGAACGATCCCACCCGGCTCAATGAACTGATCCGCCGCATGCGCTGGGAGCCCGACTATCTTCCCCTGGTGGCCATGTAGGTCGTGCTGACGGTTTTGTTTGCGCAAACGATTGCATCTGGGTACTATGAAAGCGTATTTTTCGGGTTCTGACCGTAAGGCCAGCCTGTCAGGCAACAAAATCATACAAAGGAGCACACCATGAAGAAACAACTGCACAAGGGACTGAAATCGTTTCTGGCTGTCGGAGTAGCTGCCGGCCTGATCCTTGGCGCCGCTTCCCTGGCAGCGGCAGGAGGACCGATCAAGATTCGCTTCTCCCACGTGGTCGCCCCGACCACACCCAAGGGCAGGGCGGCCGACATGTTCGCCCGGCTTGCCAATGAACGACTCAAGGGCAAGGTGGAGGTACAGGTCTTTCCCAACAGCCAGCTCTATACCGACAAGAAGGTGCTCGATGCCCTGAGTTCCGGCAGTGTGGAGATGGCGGCTCCTTCCACAGCCAAGTTCACCTCCTGGGTTCCCCAGCTGCAGCTCTTCGACCTGCCGTTCATGTTCAAGAATCGCAAGGTCCTCTACCAGACCATGGACGGCGAGGTGGGCAAGAAGATGTTCAAGCTGTTGGGCAAGAAGAACATGCTCGGTCTGGCCATGTGGGACAACGGCTTCAAGCAGATCGGCAACAATATCCGGGAAATCAGAAAACCCGAGGATCTTGCCGGCATCAAGTTCCGGATCATGTCCTCCAAGGTACTGGAAGCGCAGTTCAAGATCGTGGGCGCCAATCCCCAGGTGATGCCCTTTTCCGAGGTCTATTCGGCCCTGGAGCAGGGAGTCATCGACGGGCAGGAAAACACCTGGTCCAACATCTATTCCAAGAAGTTCAACGAGGTACAGAAATACATCACCGAGACCAACCATGGCTATCTGGGCTACCTGGTGGTTACCAACGCCCAGTTCTGGAATCATCTGCCGACCGACGTCCGCACCGAGCTGGAAAACATCATGAAAGAGGTCACGGCCTGGATCCGGGAAAATGCCTACAAGATCAACCAGGACATGAAGCAGAAGGTCATCGAGGCCGGCAAGACCAAGGTCACGGTACTCACCGAGGCTGAGAAAGAGGCCTTCCGCAAGGCATTCAAGCCGGTGCAGGCCCAGTTCCGCGATGTGATCGGCGGCGAATTCATCGATGCCGTCAACGCCCTGAACGCCAAGAACTGACGATACCGGCGCTGACCTGCTGCTGTTTCAGGGCAATGGAACAGATGGGGTGAATGGAAATCTCCTTTCCGTTCACCCCATTTTTCTGTAGCCGGCCGGAACGCCCGTGGTCGTTCAGGACGCGCTTCCGGACCCTGTGCTGAAAAGACCAGCCTGGTAGTATGAACATGGAAAAGACACAGGAAACAAACAGTCTGCTTGACCGGATAGAGGAAGTCCTCATCTCCATTTTTCTCGGGATCTCCACCCTCCTGGTCTTTGCCCAGGTGGTGGCCCGCTACGTCTTCAACACCGGTTTCACCTGGGCGCCGGAACTGGTGGAATACATGTTTCTCTGGACGGTCATGATCGGCGCCTCCTATGGGGTCAAACACGGCGTCCACCTGGGTGTGGACATCCTGGTGGCCAAGTTTCCACCCGGTGTTCAACGCTGGATCATCCTGACGGCCGTGGCCATCTCGCTGACCTTTACCGCCGGCATGGCCTATCTCTCCTACTTCTATGTCTACGAGACATACAAGATGGAGCTGATCACCGTGGACCTGGAGATTCCCCAGTGGATTCCCCACCTGGCCCTTCCCTTTGGTTTCACCCTGATCTCGCTCCGTTTTCTGCAGGTCGGCTGGCTGGTCTACACCGGCCGGCAGGACAAGATCACCCGCAGCAATGAACCTGCTCCGGAAGCGGACGAGGAAGCCGCCCGGATCTAGCCGAGAGGAGCCCCATGGAAGCGACCGTTATCTTTCTCGTTCTGGCCATCCTCCTGCTGGGTGGCGTTCCCATTGCCATCTGCCTGGGCCTGTCCTCGGCCATCTACCTGCTCCTCTTCTATCCCATCCCGGAGTGGTCCACCCCCACGGCGATCATGGCCGGTATCCTGCCCAACAAGTTCGGGGCCACCATGGAGCACTTCACCCTCATGGCCATCCCCTTTTTCATCGTCAGCTCGAACTTTCTCTCCACCGGCGGCGTGGCCAGACGGATCATCCGTTTCGCCAATGCCCTGGTGGGCTGGATGTCCGGCGGACTGGCCATGGCCGGTATCCTGGCCTGTATCATGTTCGCGGCCGTGTCCGGCTCCAGCCCGGCCACCGTGGTGGCCATCGGCTCCATCATGATCCCCGGCATGGTCGAGGCGGGATACAGCAAGCGGTTCGCTGTCGGCTCCATCTCCACTGCTGGCAGTCTGGGCATTTTGATTCCGCCCTCCATCGTCATGATCGTCTATGCCGTGGCCACCGAGCAATCGGTGGGCAAGATGTTCATTGCCGGTATCCTGCCCGGTCTGATGCTGGGGGCCATGCTCCTGGTGGTCACCTGGCTGACCGCCAAGCGGAAGAACATGCCCCGCCAGCCGGTTCCCACCTTCCGGGAGGTCTGGGTATCCTTCCTCGACGCCATCTGGGGATTGCTCCTGATCATCATGATCATCGGCGGCATCTACGGCGGCATCTTCACTCCCACCGAGGCAGCGGCCGTGGCCGCGGTCTACTCCGCCGTCATCTCGCTATTTGTCTACCGGGACATGGGCTTCAGGGATATCCCGCACGTCATGCTGGAATCGGCCAAGATGACGGCCATGCTGCTCTTCATCATCGCCTGCGCCATGATCTTTGCCCACGTCCTGACCATGGAGCGGATACCGCAATCCATTGCCGAATGGCTGGTGGCCCAGAATATGTCCTGGTGGATGTTTCTTCTCATGGTCAACGTCATCCTCTGGTTTGCCGGAGACTTCATGGAACCGTCCTCCATCATACTCATCCTGGCGCCGATCTTTTTTCCCATCGCCATGGCCCTGCACATCGATCCCATTCACCTGGGCATCGTCATGACCCTGAACATGGAGGTGGGCATGATCACCCCGCCGGTGGGCCTGAACCTCTATGTCGCCTCCGGCCTTTCCGGGATGCGGCTGGAAGACGTCACCAGGGCGGCTCTCCCCTGGATGCTGGTGATGATCGTGGCCCTGGCCCTGGTCACCTATATTCCCCAGATCTGCCTCTTCCTGGTGGACCTGCTCTACTGAACCGGAGACCGGACCGGTATGCGCAAGCTCTTTGGTCTTATAGCGGTCTTCCTCGCCTGCGGCACCATCCTGCTCTTTTTTGTCACCAGGGACCTGGACCGGCTGGCCGCCCTCTATACCAGGAAGGCGATGTTGCTGATGCAGACCCGGGACGACTGGCCGGGATTCCGCATCAGCCGGCTGGAGTGCGGTTCGGTGAGACTCTCCCGGCACGGTCTTGAATGGCGGGATGTCGATGCCAACCTGTCCCTGAAAGATGACAACCGGGTGTTGGAGAACAAGCTGGTCCGGTTACATATCGATCGAGTGGAAGTCAGACCGGTCGACCTGATCCGTCAACAGTTCAGCCTCCGGGCCACAGGTCTGGATCTTACCATTCTTGACGGCAGCCGGCAGGACCGGACCGGGGAGATAACCAGGCTGGAACAGGGCAGGTTCGGTCTCCGGTTCCGCCTCGCCCTGCCCGATCGGGACAAGACCGTCGCCCAGCTCCGGGAGCTGATCCAGGATCTGACCCGGCTCCGCACGCATGGCTACACCACCGTGCCCATCAGCTTTTCCGGGCAGGGCACACTGGTCGTCCATGCCACGCCGGTGCCGGTGTCCCTGTCTGCCCGGCAGGACGGAAAAAAATACGCACTTGTCCTGGACCTGGATTCTCTTCGTACCATCTCCAATCTCCTCGAAGAAGAGTTGACCGAGCCCGAGGTCAGCCTGCTGGCCCGGGTTCCCTTTCTCACCCCGGAACTCCTCGCCATCCGGGACGAGGCTGTCCGGGAATCAAAACGATTGCATCGGGAGCAGGGGTTCAGTGAGGATGCCTACCGCCATGTCCTGTGGAGCTATCTGCTGACCCGCAGGTTTGGCCCCGACCTGGCCAAGGAGGTGACCGATGCCCACGAACTGGGGTTGACCGACAACACCGAGGCAGACCACCGCATGGATTACCGGAATAACGAGGTGGGCCGCAGATATGCCCTGAACGGACTGCCCCGGGATCGGCTTCCTGAAAAATTCCGTTCTGATCCTGCAATCATCCGCAGTCCGGAACAGGCCCGCTGAACGGCTTTCCCCATCCTGTCGGCGGCCTGGAGAGGGGGCTACTTTCACCTTGATTTCGCCCTTGCCTTCTGCTTCACTTCATAATGACGGCAAAGGAATCATTCACCCCCCTGCACGAGGTCCCCGGACGTGTCACCCCTTGCACTGTTCAGACGGATACGTAATCATGCCGCCATGGCGAGCGGCAACTTCCCGGCCCTGTTCAGAACCCTGGACATCAAGCCCCTGCCGGCAGCCATCAGCCGGCTCCTGGAGGAGATCAACCATCCTGATGCCGACATGGCCAGGATATCCAGGCTGATAGAGGCCACCCCCGAGATCGGCGCCCAGGTCATCAAGACCGTCAACTCGTCGCTCTTCGGGCTCCGATCCCCGGTCCTGTCCATTCAGCACGGGGTGAACCTGCTGGGCCTGGAAAAAATCCGCTCCCTGGTCCTCTCGTTTGCCGCCGTGGCTGCGGTAAACAAGCCGGAGTCAACCCTGTTCGACCAGGAAGCCTTCTGGACCGACTCCCTGCTGCGGGCGATCTTTGCCCGCTGCCTGGCCCGTCGCCACTGTCCGGATCAGAGCGACAACAGCTTCACCGTCATGCTGGTCAGTGACGTGGCCCTGCCCATTCTCCTCACCTCCTGGCAGGAATATTACCAGCCGGTGCTGGCGGAATGGCTGGAGTCGGAAGAACACCTCTCCGCTCTGGAGGAGAGACAGTTCGGCTGGCACCACGGGCAGGCAGGGGCCTGGATCCTGCAGCACTGGAACTTTCCCGAAGAGATGATCTGTTATGTGGGGCTGCACAACCGCTCTCCGCAACTGGCCACAGAACTGGACCTGACCAGGACCATGGCCCTGCCGGTCATGCTTGCTGCCATGCTGCCCAGCAGCCTCAGGGAAAGCGAAAGCCGGGCGAGTCGATTCATCGACCAGGTCCAGGTGCATCTCGGGATCGACGGCGAAGATCTGGACAGGCTCATCATGGAGGCGGAACAGGGTTTTGTCGAGATCTGCGAGCTGTTCGGCCTGTGCAGCGTCGGGGCGAGAAAGATCCTCGGCCAGGTGGAGACAGCGGTGCAGACCGCATAGAACCGGGGGAACCGCCGTGCAATCCTCACTCAAACCTCCTGTATCCTCCAGGCCGCCACAGGCTACGCTGCTCTTTCAGGTGGTGGCCTTTTTTTCCCGGCTCCAGCTCCACTATTTGCTCCCCAGGCTGCGACATCCTGAACGGGCCGTGCTGGTCTTTGTCCTCCTGGAGGGAAGCGCTGCCGTGGCAGTCATTGCCTCCATCTCCTACCTGACCGACCTGCCGTTGATTTTTCCATCCCTTGGCCCATCGGCCTTTATTCTCTTCCGAATGCCCATGTCTGCCTCAGCTGCCCCCCGATCCGTCTTTGTCTCCCATACCCTGGGCCTGGCAGCCGGATTTGTGGCCCTTGCCCTCTGCCGGTTTCTTCCCGGACTGGAATATCCCGATCCCGGCCAGATCAACGGATCGTTCATCATGGCCCTCTCTGTCGCCATGGCCCTGGCCAGCTTTTTGATGATCCGGTTCAACTGCAACCATCCGCCAGCCATTGCCACCTCCCTGATCGTCGCCATGGGTTCCATTGCCACACCGGTACAG
Source organism: uncultured Desulfobulbaceae bacterium (assembly GCA_964626235.1). Lineage (GTDB taxonomy): Bacteria > Desulfobacterota > Desulfobulbia > Desulfobulbales > Desulfobulbaceae > CAZVDY01. Next base: position 41,259 of record CAZVDY010000058.1, read on the forward strand.
GCAGGCGGTTTTGTCCTGGCCATCGGCCTGCTCATCTTCCTGGCCTTTCTCTTCAACCGTATCCTGGGGGGCCTGCCCTTCCCCTTCTGGAAACACGATCCAGCCATTACCCGCCATTTCGGTTCCCTGGCCGGAATACCGGAGTCCGGAAGGGGATACTGGCAGGAACTTGCCAGCCAGATCTTTCACCTCCAGCGCTAGGCGCTTCCTGATCCATAGCCATAATTGACCAGAGGCACCGCATCGTCACACGATCTTTCCTGGCCACATAGTGGGGCTATAGCAGCCAGGGAAGATCGTGCAAACCTGCAGCACCTGTGACCAATGACAGTTTGGAAGCATGATATATTGCGGGGTTACATATCCTGTGATCGGTTAGCCATAGCCCCCTCCCATGGGCAGCGGCTTCCGAAAACCGTGACTATTTTTTTCACCTCCGGTACAGTGGTCACTGCTGCAGGCCACACCATGAAAACGATAACCGGATAGACCGATGGCCAGTCGCTCCTGTTTTGCCGCCATTCTCCTCCTGGTCCTCCCTTACTGTTCTTTCCGGCCCTCTCTGGCCGGTGAGTCCGGGCCGCTCGTGGGTATGACAGCGGCTCACAACAGCGTCCGCAGACAGCTCGACATTCCACCTCTTGTCTGGTCTGACCGGCTGGCAGAACATGCCCGCGACCGGGCCAGGCACCTGGCAGAGGAAAACTGCTGCCGCCTCCGCCATGAAACCAGTGGCCGGTATGGTGAAAACCTGTACTGGGCAAGCAGCATCCGCTGGTCGGACGGGCGGCGGGAGGTGCAGGAGATCGATGCTGCCCACGTTGTTGCCGCCTGGAGCAGTGAACAGCAGGACTTTGATCCGCAGACAAGGACATGCCGGAAACGCAATAGCACCGGATGTGGTCATTACACCCAGATCATCTGGCGTCAGACCATGACCCTGGGCTGCGGTATGGCCATATGCAACGACCAGGGACAGGTCTGGGTCTGCGTCTACGACCCGCCCGGAAACATCATCGGGCAGCTTCCCTACTGAATCTGCGCCCCTCTGCAGATGCCGGAAAAACACTTTACATTCGGATCGCCGCGCAGTAACGTACCACACAGAGGTACATTGCAAACAGCATCAAGGCGTGGTGGAATGGAAACTCCGGACCTGTCGCGCCGATCAGAGGAGGAATCAGCCATGAAGCAAACCGGAATTGCCATCCTGACAACACTGCTCCTGCTGGCCTGGGCCGTTCTGCCGGCCATGGCCAGGCCGGGAAAACGGTACGACCAGCGCACAAAGATGTGCCGAATCCTCAACAAGGGCCAGCTGGACTGGGACAGCGAACCCTGGGGCAGGGGCGGGAAACGGTTCAGGGAGGTCTGCAAGTCCTGCCATTCGAAAAACAACGACCAGGGAGCCCCCTTCCTGTGGGCCGAGTCGTATACTGCCGAGGCATGGAACAGGATCTTTGCGAAAAGAAGGAAAAAATGCGCCAGAAACGGCTCCTGGGACAAGCTGAGCGAAGAAGACCTGCTGCTGATCAACGACTATCTGTACCGCAACGGCGACTGGACCTATGATCCCAACGATGCCGACTCCTGCGGCTGATGAACGTCTGCCTTCCCGGTCGGGAAGCCTGCATCAAAAAAGGCGTTCCGGTTCGGTTTCCGGAACGCCCTGTCGTTTCTGGGGTGAGCGATGGGACTTGAACCCACGACCTCCGAGGCCACAACCCGGTGCTACCACCAACTGAGCTACGCTCACCACAATCGGTCGAAGATTTTATACCCGCAAGTACACTGTTTGGCAAGGAGAAAGTCGATCAGCCGTCCAAGTCCCGGCGGCAGTATCGACAGACTGTGGCCCGAACCTTGATCAGCTCGGCACAGAATGGACACTCTTTCTGGTGATGGGCTGCCAGGATGGTTGATATGGCCATATTCACTGCCTGCTCCAGGTGTGAATCCGAAAAATCATGGTTTCGCAGCGGCTCGATACAGGCGAGGTCATTGATCTGGGCGAGCAGGGAGGCGGCACGTTTCCGATCGCTGATCCTGGCATGATCGTCCAGGAGCAGATAGAGCACCGGTTCCAGATTCTTCTCGTCCACACAGGTGTCCAGGGCCGCCACAGCCGCCTTCTCCCGCTGATAACGGGCATTCTGCTTCTTCAGCTGTTCAATGTCAACAATGTTGCCGGTAAAGGCGGTCTTGCCGGCCACCATCATGTTATAGCTTTCATTGCTGTTGGGAATCTGCATGTGCCGGTACGAACCCACGTGCCCGTACTGATTCTCAATGTATTCCCAGCCATTGACAAAGAGAGGACAGTCGTCGTTGAGACAGATGAACAGGTACTCCGATCCCCATCCCAGACCATCGCCCACATGGATGGGGGGTGCATGGCAGAGGGTCAGTTCCTGGTTGCAGTGCGGGCAGGTGTAGTGTTTTTCCAGGTACTCCAAGGCGGTTGACAACATGACCTAGTACTCCATGGCTGTAGTTATTTCTGCGGCAGAATGCACTGGCTTCCCCCGACCGGCGGACCTGTCGGCTTTATTCAGGAAAACCCGCTCCCGGTCATGGAACGGTAGATGACCAGCAACCACCATGCCGCAAAGAGTATGATCAAGACATAATCAGGTTTCCATTTCTTTTTCATGGATGCAACCGTAACCATGAATCAACCGGAGGTCAACAGGTAAGTCAGGCCGCCGATCTCCAAAGAAGGACGCGGTCCCGTTCAGACGTTCCGCCCCAGAACCTGGTCCACGGCCTTGGCCTGCTCCATGCAGGCATCGAGAAACTCCCTGGTCAGGTGTCCGGAATTGCGGGTTATCAGAGAACAGAGCTGTTTGATCTCAGCCGCATCGGCCAGGGCGACGATCCGCTCGAGATGGACGGCAAAGTCGTGGACAATCTTGCGGCTGTCACCGGCCATGGACATGATTTCGGCATAGGTCCGCGGATTCTGAGAATGTACCCGGGCCATGGCCAGGATGGGGTAGAGCGAGGTGAGCGTGGAATGACTGGCGATATCCTCTGCCGTGATTCCGTGTTTTTCCAGGGTCATGGCCAGGGCGACGGAAATCACGGTGGGCAGTTTCTGGCCCACGCCCATCAGCAGATCGTGCTTACAGGCGGAATCGTGATAGATATTTGCACCATGCTTGTAAAGGAATGCTTCAAATTCCGAACAGAACCTGCCGCTGCGCGGCGTCCGGACCAGGATGGCATTCTTGTCTTTCATGGTTGCGGCCTGCGGTCCCCAGAGGTTGTGGACCAGCATCACTTCGACGCTTTCGTGGGTCACCTGCAGGGCGGTCTCCAATGTATGTTCGGATTCTCCGGCCAGCAGGATCAGGGCCTGGTCCGGACCGAGCATGGGGCCGTACTGCCGTACCGTAGTCGCGGTAGCCGAGATGGGCACGCAGATGACCACCACATCCACCTGGCTGATCATCTCCTCGGGCCGCATCCTGCTGCTCCGGCCGGTGAGCAGCACCCGATATCCCTCGTTTTCCAGCCGATCGGCGAACCACTGGCTCATGGCTCCGGTGCCGATGAAGCCAAAGGAACGGATATGCTTGGTCCGCATGTCCACCCTGGGAAAACTCCCCAGGAGCCGGACTGACCGTTCCCGCCCGATCACCTTGCCCTCGATGTGCTCGATGGCTTCCCGGATGATATCGTCCTGGATATGCCCTTCAGCCTCGATATATACCTGCAGCTTCTGGGTCTTGATATCGCTCTCGGAACGCATGTCCAGGATGTTGATTCCCCGGCGGGAAAATTCGCCCAGGATATCGACCAGCATACCCACCCGGTCGTCCAGAGGTACGGTGATCAGGGCCGTGGCATCATAGCCGGTCGGCACAGCCAGCTCCGGCCCGAGCACCGCATACCGGGTACGGTTGTGGGGCGCCACTTCCCGCTCCAGGATGTGGAGCCCGTGGCTCCGCAACATCTCTTCCGTGTCGATGGCCCCGCGTTCCCGCAGCGCTCCACTCCTGATCTCTGCCAGGGCCTGATCCATGTCCGCTACACTGAGCAGGGAAATATCCGGGAAATAGTTGCCGATGAACTCTTCACACTGCCGGAATACAGCCCGTTTCCCCACCAGCATGGTCAGGGAATCCTTCTCCACCTCCGGATCACTGACCCCCAAGGAGAGGTTGGACGGCAGGACGATGTTGTCGATCCAGTACCCCTTCCGTATCCTGTCAAATAGACGGAAATACTGCTTATTCTCACCTTCCCGGGTATTGTAGACCGGCAGGATGGCCAGCTGCACCTCGCCGGCGACAAAGGCGTCAACCAACAACCGGGTGTGGCTGTAGAGTTTCAGGCGGGCACCGGTGGCATAGGCACGGGCAGCCTGCCAGGCATGGGAGTGTTCAGGCCCCAGGGTGGCAACGGTGATCATGTCGGTCTTTCAGTCAGGCAGCTTCAGTCGGGCTGGATGCGGAATCATTCAGGTTCAATTTCCGCAGGTGATAGTATAGTATTTACCCAAAATGATAAACCCTAAAGTGTGGCTGTCCCCCAGATGACGACATCCCCTGGCTCTGTTGACGAGTATCTTGCATCACTGCGAAAATCCGAGCGGTTCGGCCCCCAGGTACGGGGGATACGGACAGTGCCGGCCCGCGAGGGCGAATTTGTCCGCCCAGGGGAATGGCTCTCGCCCCCCCTGCGCCGGGTCCTGGAGGGAATGTCCATCAAGAGGTTGTACAGTCATCAGGAAGAGGCTATCCGCTTGATCCTGGACAACTCGGACGTCCTGGTGGCCACGCCCACAGCCAGCGGCAAGAGCCTTATCTACAACCTGCCGGTCTTCCGGCGGCTGCTTGCCGATCCGGCCAGCAGGGCCCTGTATCTTTTCCCGCTCAAGGCCCTGGCCAGAAACCAGCTGCAGACCATAAGGACCATGGCCGACCTGCTACCGCAGGACCTGGTTCCGGAAAACTGGGAGCCGGCAGCCATTTACGACGGAGACACCACGGGATACAGGAGAAAGAAGATCCGGGACCGGCTTCCGTCCATCCTGATCACCAACCCGGACATGCTCCATCTCGCTCTCCTGCCGAGGCATGAACAGTGGAGCCATCTCTTTGCCCACCTCAGCTACATCGTCCTGGACGAGGTCCATACGTACCGGGGCATGTTCGGCTCCCACATGGCCTGGGTGATCCGCCGTCTGCAGAGGATCTGCAGTCTCCATGGCAGCAGGCCGGTCTTCATTCTCTCCTCGGCCACTGTCGGCAACCCGGAACGGTTGGCCAAAAAACTGATCGGCAGGAGTGTCACCGTGGTGGACCGATCCGGGAGCATGTCCGCTCCCCAGCACCTGCTCCTCCTCAATCCCCTGGACTCTCCACCAGTGACGGCCTCAATGCTCCTCCAGGCAGCCGTACACAGGCAGCTGCGGACCATTGTCTATACCAGCTCCCGAAAAATGACAGAGTTGATCGCCATGTGGACGGAAAGACGGCTGGCCGAACGCAAACACCTGATCGCCTCCTACCGGGCCGGTTTTCTTCCCGAAGACAGGCGACGCATCGAAGATCAGCTCAGCCGGGGAGATCTGCTCGGGGTCATTGCCACCTCGGCCCTTGAACTGGGAATCGACATCGGTGACCTAGACATCTGCCTCCTGGTCGGATATCCGGGTTCCATGATGGGATTCCGCCAACGGGCCGGTCGGGTTGGACGCGGCAGCAGGCCATCGCTGGTCGTTCTCGTTGCCGGAGAGGATGCCCTGGACCAGTATTTCATGCGTCATCCTGAGGCATTCTTTCAGCGGCCGGTGGAGGAGGCTGTCCTCAATCCGGACAACCCGGTGATTGTTGCCAGCCACCTGGTCTGTGCCGCTGCAGAACATCCCCTGGGAGACAGCGAACCGCTGCTCTGTGGCACAGGGTATACCGAAGAACTCGACCGGCTGACAAAGGAAGGCCGGCTGCTGCAGTCAGCAGACGGCAGCACCTGGTTCAGCAGCCGAAAGTTTCCCCAGCGCAGGGTCAACCTGCGGGGCTGCGGGGCCACATACCGGATCGTCAGCAGGGAGGAGAAGGCCAGCCTTGGTGAAATCGATGCCCACCGGGTGACAAAGGACTGCCACCCGGGAGCTGTCTACCTGCACATGGCCAAGTCGTGGGAAGTCTGCTCCCTGGACCTGGAGATCCGGGAAGTCGTGGTTTCCGCCATCAGGCCCCACTACCATACCCGCCCGGTCGTGGACAAGAACACTCGAGTTCTGGAAGTGTTGTCCCGCCTCGACCTCGGCACCTGCACGGTCTGTTTCGGCAAACTACGGGTCACGGAACAGGTGAGCGGTTACTGGAAGATCCTTTCCGGCAGCCAGCGGGTCATCGACCGGTTGCCCCTGGACCTGCCCCCGAATATCTTTGAGACCGAAGGATTGTGGATCGAAATCCCGGAACACTTCCAGGAAGCCTGCCGGCAGAGGCAGCTTCACTTCATGGGCGGTATCCACGCGCTGGAACACGCCCTGATCGGTACCCTGCCGCTCCTGGCCATCTGCGACCGGAACGATATCGGAGGAATCTCCTGCCCCTGGCACGAACAGGTCCAGGGAGCGGCTGTCTTCCTCTATGATGGCTATCCGGGAGGAGCCGGGCTGACCAAGACCGGTTATCGACAGATACAGGACCTCCTCCGGCTCACCGGCACCATTGTCAGGGACTGCGGCTGCGAGACCGGCTGCCCGGGCTGTGTCCATTCACCCAAATGCGGCTCTGGCAACCGGCCCATCGACAAACAGGCCGCAGGCCTGATACTCCAAGGTCTCGTCACCCCGACCAAAGGGTGGAAAGCTGGACAACCGCGCCGCGGCCGCTATCCTGCTGCTGCCAGGCAGAGCCGAAATGAATCTTCCTTCTGTGACTTGCCGGAACGCTATGGTGTCTTTGACGTGGAAACCCGACGTTCAGCCGCCGAGGTGGGTGGCTGGCACCGGGCCGAAAAGATGGGAATCAGCGTGGCGGTCCTCTATGACGGAAAGGAAGACCGCTTTCTCAGTTTCGAGGAAAACCGGGTAGAGGAACTCATCGACCGCCTGTTCTCCCTGGAACTGGTGGTGGGCTTCAACAACAAACGATTCGACAACCGGGTACTCTCCGCCTACACCGACCGCAACCTGGCCGCCCTGCCCTCCCTCGACATCCTGGAAGAGATCACCTCAAGGCTCGGTTACCGGCTCAGTCTCGACCGACTGGCCGAACACACCCTGGGCATTCAGAAGAGCGGTAACGGCCTGCTCGCCCTGCAGTGGTTCAGGGAAGGAAAGATGGATCTCCTCACCAGTTACTGTCGAAAGGACGTGGCCCTCACCAAGGATCTCTTCCTGTTCGGGCTTCGGCAGCGGCACCTTTTGTTCCGCAACAAGGCCGGTCAGGTGGTACGGCTGCCGGTTGATTTCGGCCGAACCATCCAGATGCTCCTGGCCGGGAGGAAAGCCTGTCAGGGCCAGACCAGCTTCCTGTGAATCCAGCCGGTCAGCTGGGGATGGGAGACCTTGAGCCAGTCGCCCTTTTTTCCTACCCGTTTGAGGATCACTTCCCGCTCCACGGTGCCGATCTTGTCGTACTTGGTGCCTGGTCCGGAGCGGACATTGCCCTGCTTTACGGTAACGATGACATAGGGAGTCGTGGATACCAGCGAACTGAAGATCCAGCCCTTGTCGTTTTCGTAATCACCAACCTTGATCCATTTTCCCTTCCGGGCCAGCACTTTCAACGGATATCCGGCAGGCAGCTGGTAGAGGACCTCATATTTGGTGTCAGGACCCGAGCGCAGGTTCACGCCATCCTTCACAACACTGACAAACTCTGCGGCCCGTACCGGCAAGGCCAGAAAACACAGGGTTGCAGCTGCAACCATTCCCATCTGTACACTCTGCCTGATACCTCGGTTTTTCATCCTGTACTCCTTACGTCATGACCTGTGCCAGGATTGAGCGTCATTGTGCAATGCATCGGGCGGAACAACAAAATTCATCCATCCGAGACATGGACCAACAACGGCTGCTCCTCCTTGCCATAAGGGCAATCCACTCAATCAAGGCGATGATTACTGCTCGTTCTCACCAACAAAATAGATCAAAAACTCCTGGTTTCCCTTGGCGCCGCGAATGGGGGCCCGCACACTCCCGCGGCAGGTCAGACCCAATGCCTCGCCTGCCTGGCGCACCTTGGCGACCGCCTCCTCATGCAGCGCAGAATCACGTACCACGCCTCCCTTGGCCACCTTATTGCGGGCCAGTTCGAACTGCGGCTTGACCAGGGCCAATATTCTAGCCTGGTCCGCAAACAGGGGAAGCACAGGCGGCAGCAGCAGGGAAAGAGATATAAACGAGGCGTCGATGACCACCAGGTCCAGGGGACGAGAAATATCCTTTCCGGACAGAAAGCGGGCATTGGTCCGTTCCAGGACGATCACCCTGGGATCATTGCGCAGCCTCCAGTCCAGAACACCGTAGCCGACGTCCACACTGTAGACACGTGCGGCTCCATGCTGCAGCAAGCAGTCGGTGAACCCACCGGTCGAACAGCCGATATCGGCACAGATGTACCCCCGGACATCCAGACCAAACCTACGCAGTCCCTCTTCAAGCTTCCGTCCGCCCCGGCTGACATAGCGGCTGGGCTGTTTCAGAAACAGACGACAGGACGCACTCACCGGCCAGCCGGCCTTGTCAGCCACCTGGTCATCCACCAGCACCCTGCCGGCACCGATGACGGCCCGGGCGGTTTCCAGGTCCCTGACCAGGTTACGCTGCACCAGAAGCTTGTCAAGGCGCATTCTGGCCGCCATTACAATTTTCCGAGACGCTCCTTGGCCATGGCTGCCTCGGTGGCATCGGGATACTCAGCAATCAGTTTCTTGTAGATTATCTTGGCTGTTTCGTTGTCTGTCAACTTCTCAAAGGACATGCCCTGCTTGAGCAGTGCCGACGGCGTATGCGGATCCTTGGCATGATTGGAGATCACTTTCTGATAATCAAGTATGGCCAGATCGTACTCGCCCTGGTTGAAAAGACACTCGCCCATATAGAACAGGGTCTGGGCTGCCTTGGCTGCAGGCGGGTTGGCTGCCAGGACCTGTTCAAAATGATGATAGGCCTCCTTGTACTGTTTCTTCTTGAAGAGTTCCATTCCCTTATCAAAGGGATCACCACTGGTCAAAGAAGAATTCTGCTGACTAGCAGACTCTGCCGAGACAGTCTTTTTTTCCTCTGCAGCTTTGACGGCCGGCGGCGGCGCTGTCTCCTTCTTCTCCGGCACGGCATTGACTACCTTGGGCTCGGAGATACGCACCTTGCGGCCTTCAGGACTCAGCCTGACCACACCTTTTCCGGAGCTGACAGCAGCCGATCGTCGTCGGGCCTCTTCAGCCTTCCTGGCTGCCGCCCTGGCCCGCTCTTCAGCCGCCCGGATCCGCGCCTTCTGGATCTGCTCGATGGTAGCGGCCAGCTGATCCACCTTGATACTCAACTCATGGATCTTCTTTTCAGTCTCTGTCTTCTGGGCAGCGATATCGGTGCGCAACTGGACGATCTCGGAACGCAATCCTGAGAAGCTGTCCTTGCTTTGTTCGATGAACTGTCTGTTTTGATGGGCGTTTTCCTCGATCAGAGAGTTCAGACGAAGGATTTCGGCATCCAGCTGATCCAGCTTGCTCACCGAACTGGCCTGACGCTTTTGCATCTGGCTGACTGTGCTGGACTTGATTTCCTCGACCTTCTGATTGACGGCCCGGATCTGATAATTCAGCTCCCGTATTTCATCCTGGCTGGCACACTGGCAGAGCAGAACAAGTGAACAGCCGGCTAAAAAAAGATTCCGTATTCCTTTCATTGGCACGCCTCTTTGCACAACAGGTAACATGTATTTTCTGACAAGCTGATTTCGTTTCCTTTCATTCTCCTCTCGCCCACCAATCAGTGTTCCGCGCCATACCCGTCTCTGCACGGCCGGCTATCAGCGCCTACCTGGGCCTGGAGGACCATTGGGGAGAGGACTGGTTTCCCTTCAACCTGAAGAGCACCTGCAGATCTTTCCCGTTTCGGAAGACGCGGCAGAGCTCCTGCCGGCCATTGCGCCTTCGGGTAAAGACGATCTGTTTGCCATCCGGTGACCAGCTGGGCGACTCGAAATCGCCCCAGCCCGAAGTGACCTGCCGGTAGTCCTGGCCGTCAGGTACGTGGATGGTGAAGATCTGATAATGCCCATCCTGCAAGCCGGTATAGGCAAGCTGATCGCCCTTCGGGGACCAGCTCGGCTCGCTGTTCTCCATGCCGTGGAAGGTAAGACGCTGAATGCGACCATCGCCCATCTGCATGATGTAGATCTGCGGCTGGCCGCTCCGGTCGGAGACAAAGGCCAGCATGGAACCGTCTGGCGAAAAGCTTGGCGAGACATTGATCCCGGCCCTGGCGGTCAGCCGCTTGAGTATCTTGCCCTGCAGGTTCATCAGGTAGAGGTCCGGTCCACCATCCTTGCTCAACGTGACAACCATGGTCTTGCCGTCTGGAGAAAAGGCTGGAGCCAGATTGAGGCCGCGGCGCCGGGAAATTGCCCGGGTGATCTTGTTCTGGCGCAGGTCGGTTATGTAGAGATCCTGGTTGCCGTGGTGATAGGTGGAATAGGCCAGCAGGTTACCGTCCGGAGAAAACCGCGGAGAAACACAGAGATGACGGTGTCTGGTAACCTGACGTACCCGCCGGCCGAGCACGTCGGCCACATACACCTCCTTGGCACCGGTGGCATCGGAGATAAAGGCTATGGAGGTCCGGCTGATACCGGGTTCTCCGGTAAACTCGCCGATCAGGGCGTCACAGAAACGAAGCACCATGTCCTCGGCCTGCTCCGGCAATCCTCGGTAGCGTCTCCCGGCCAACATCCTGTTATCGGCAACGTCGAGCAGTTTACCCTCCAGGATCATCTTTCCTCCGGAACGGGAGACCACGCCCAGGACCACGTAATCGACGCCAAAGGACTTCCAGTCAGCATCGGTATTGCTCCCGTAGCGACCTGGATCCAATATCTGGATAAATCCATGGAATTCCAGGCCGCGCGCCAGCAGCCTGGCCAGATCCATTCCCTTTTCTCCAACATTGCCGGAATCTTTGTCTCTAAACGGCGGTACGGCAATCATCACCTTGCGGACGTCCGAGGCCACGATATCCAGATACACCTTTTCGGCGCGGAGATCCTGGCCCTGGCAGAGACAGAGTCCCGCTATCCAGACGATGAGCATTACCCGGCCCCACTGCCGCGCAATTCTATCAGCCAACTGATTCATGGCTTCTGCTATACTCCTCAACTCTCCATTTACATCGTCAATTCACCGGGACGGAACCGAAATCCTATCTCGATGGTCTTTGCCTGCAGTAGCTTGGGAAACCGGGGCATGGGCGCGGCCTTTTCGAGCGTCTTCATGACAAACTGATCGAAAAATGGATCCCTGGACTTCCGTTCTATCACCTTGTCGAGAATGGTTCCGTCGGCACCGATGGTCAGGACAACCACCGTCTCCAGGCTGCTGTCCCACTTCCGCATCTCCGGTAGGACCCAGTACCGGTGAACCCGCTCGTAGAGGGCCGCATAATACTGTTTCTCGACCAGGGACCGAACCTCCCGCCGGCCTTGCGCGCCGGCTCCTCCGCGGGCAGCCGGCTTCCGGAGGCTGGCGACCCCTTTCTGCTTGATCATGGCTGCCACGGCCTGCCGGGCCTTCCTGGCCTCTTCCCTGGCCCGCCGTTCCGCCTCCCTGGCCCGTCGCTCTTCTTCCCTGGCCCGGGCCAGGGCCCTCTGCCTGGCAAGTTCCCGCTGTTTCCGCTCTCTGGCCAGCCGCTGCCGCTCTTTTTCCTCCTCCAACCGGGTATCCCTGGCCTTGCGGATCTTCCTCTTCAGCGGTTTGAGGGAGATCGGCTGTGGCTTCTTTTCCTGCTTCTCCTGAACCGTTACCTGGGGAGCGACCTGAATCGCCGGTCTGTCGGACTCGGCCCGGACCGGCTCGCTCTCCGGAACGACGGTTGCCTCGGGCTCCGGTGCAGGTTCAGGCGCCTTCTCCACAGCCTGCTCCTGCTCCTGGGGAAGCGAAACCAGGCTCACGGTGATGATCTCCTCGTCCAGCAACGGCTTTCTATTCAGGAAAACAGGAAGATACATAGACAGAAAAAAAACGAGTACATGGATGGCAACAGCCAGATTGATGGCCAGAAGCCAGCGTCCTGTCTGGAACCTCTGTTTTTCGAAGAACTCCCCCTCGTTGTAGATCAACATCTCCAAAGGCGGTACCAATCGCTATCTGTCCTTTTCCGCCGGCAGGGTGATCATTCCCAACTTATCGAATCCAGCCCGCTTGATATCCGCCATCAGGGCCACTACCTTTCCGTAGGGAACCTCCCTGTCCGCCCGCAGATAGATGGGCTGTTTTTTCTGCTCATCCGGCATTCCTGCAAGCTGGCTGCGAAGCAGGGAGCTGTCCACCCTGACCTTGCCCAGGTAGATATCCCCATCCTTTGTCAGGGATACGGTAAGCGGTTTTTCCTGCTGCCGAAGGGCCCTGGCCGTGGTGGTGGGAAGATCCACCTCCAGGCCCTGGGTCATCATGGGCGCTGTCACCATGAAGATGATCAGCAGCACCAGCATGACGTCCACCAGGGGAGTGACATTGATCTCCGCTACCAATCCCCGCTGCCTGTTTCCGTTTGAAAATGCCATGATTATTGCCGCTAACCTGCCGGTCCACCTCCCGCCGGCCGCCTACCCCCTCGTCAGGATGTCGCGTTCCACGAGATTGAGAAAATCCGTGGAAAAATTGTCGATATCCGACTCGATGACCGCAAGTCTGTTGGAATAGTAATTATAAAAAATAACCGCGGGGATGGCCACAGCAAGGCCGGCGGCCGTGGCAACGAGAGCCTCGGATATACCCGGCGCCACAACCGCCAGAGAGGCGGAACCGCGCATGCCGATATCGTGGAAAGAGGTCATGATACCCCAGACCGTACCAAAAAGGCCGATGAATGGCGTCGCACTGCCGGTGGTGGCCAGAAACGACAGGGATTGGCCGAAACGGTCCACCTCGATGAGATGTGCTTTCCGGAGGGCCCGTTTCAGGTTGTCCATGGTAGCAAGCTGGGTCTCGAGGGTCTCCGGAACATGCTGCTTGGAACGGGCTGCACTGATTCGCTTGAGCTCGTTGAATCCGGAGACAAAGACCGCCGCCTCAGGGCTCAGCGGGTACTCACCGGCAGCCTCAAAGGCCTCGTTGAGGGTCTTGCTCTCCCAGAAACGGGCCAGAAAACGCTCGGTCGCCTTGGCAGCCCGACGGAACAGGACCATCTTCATAATGATAATTGCCCACGAAATCACGGAAAAAAGCAACAGAGCAAGCATCACCAGCCTGACCATCAGACCGGCGTCTTTCATCATGCTGAAAAGCGAATAATCCACCGAATCTCCCTTATCGATCCTAGAACCACCCCGAAAAAACCTCGCTCCGTGCCTGCCACGGATTGCAACCCGGCGACTCCCGGGGCTGGCCGTACGGCGCACCAGGACGACCGTTCCTGTCGTCCTGTCTCTGCCTGGAGGCCATCCATTCAACAAAATTTTTCAAGAATACCTGATTTTCATAATCTTGTCGACCAAGTTTTACAGATAGTGTACATATTCCAGGATAATACGATTTTCATCTTTTCTCCTGGCAGACCAGTGAACCAACAGGAATTTTTACCATATCTTTTTCTATAGTTTCTTTATCAAGGAGGTGCGTGATGGCAGACACAACCTACGACGTGGTGATCGTGGGAGCAGGACCGGCGGGCATTCAGGCCGCAATCCATGCTTCCAGGAAAAAGACCCGGGTACTTATGCTCGGCCGCCCGGAAAATAGTGCCCTGTACCGGGCCCATATCGAGAACTATGCCTGCATAGCCGGGGTTCGGGAGGGCAGGGAGCTGCTGGAGGCCGGCTTGGAGCAGGTACGTGGCTTCGGAACCGAAATCTCGCCGGAAGATGTCCTGAAGATATCCCAGGAAGGCGACCTCTTCGAATTGGAGCTGGAAAGTGGCAGAAGTATCAGGACAAGGACCCTTATACTGGCCATGGGTGTTTCCAAAAACAAGCTCAACGTACCGGGCGAAAAGGAGTTCGCCGGCCGGGGAGTGAGTTACTGCGTGGATTGTGACGCCAACTTCTACCGGGGTGCCACCGTAGTGGTGGCCGGCAACCGAAGCGCGGCAGTGGACGGGGCCCTCACCCTGCTGGATTATGCCGAAAAAGTCTACCTGGTCGCCAAGGAACTCGATGTCTCGGCCGAACTGCTCGACCGGTTGCGGGAAAGCGGGGTCGATGTTCGGGAAAACTCCTGGGTGGAAGCCATCGAGGGCGAGCAGGCCGTGACAGCCATCGTGCTCGACAATGGTGAAAAACTGGCCGCAGACGGTATCTTCATCGAACTGGGCTCCAAGGGCGCCCTGGAGCTTGCCACCCAGATCGGGGTCCAGCTGGATCTGGAAAGTTTCAAATATATCGATACCAACCGGAAACAGGAAACCAACATCCCGGGAATATATGCAGCCGGCGACATTGCCGGCCCACCGTACCAGATGGCCAAGGCGGTGGGGCAGGGATGTGTGGCCGGCATGGAGGCCGCCACCAGGGCCAGAAAACTGAAACAGGGCAGGGAGGTCTGACCCGCACCTTCCTTGATGACGGGGCATACCCGGAGCAGATCCTCCGGAGTAACCGATCATAGGGAATGTAACCCAGCACTATATCATACTTTCAACCTGTAACTGGTCACAGGTGCTGCAGATCTGTACGATCTCTCCCGGCCGCAAAGTGGGGCTATAGTGGCCGGGAGAGATCGTGTGAAGATGCGGTGGTTGTGATCAATTTCCCCCTGGTGTGCCCTGTTTCGGCAAGAAGTTGATTTTCAGCTTCTTCTTGTCAATTAGATACATTTTGGTTAAAATAAAAATTTTTGATTTCCGACGGCCGCTGATCCGGACCAGAAAGGCAGGGGACCGTCGAACAGAGTGGTGCGCAAAGCGGAACGACAATGTCTTTCATTCAACAAAAAGGGAGAACCATTGAAAAAAATACTTGTTGCCAATCGGGGAGAAATAGCCATCCGGATTATCCGGGCCATCCAGGAACTCAACTACGAGGCTGTTGCCATCTATGAAACCCCGGACCGGGATTCCAAACATATTCGGATAGCCAACGAGGCCCTTTGGCTGGGCAACGGTCCGCGCAAGGATTACCTGGATATAGAAAAAGTCATCAATGCCGCCAAACGATGCGGTGCCTGCGCCATTCATCCGGGATACGGTTTTTTGGCGGAAAATCCGGATTTTGCCAGAGCATGCGAGGAGGCGGGCATCATCTTCATCGGTCCGCCGTCCGAGGTGATCGAAAAGCTGGGCAACAAGGTCATGGCCCGGCTGATCATGGCCGAGGCCGGCATTCCCATGGTTCCTGGTACCGAGAACCTGCTTCCCGGGGAAGAGGGACTGGCCCAGGCTGTGGAATTCGGCAAGAAATACGGCTATCCCATCATGCTCAAGGCCACTGCAGGCGGCGGAGGTCGTGGAATCCGGCGTATCGAGAGCGAGGCCGAGTTGGAGGAGCAGTATGCCATCGCCCGTTCCGAGGCCCTGGCGGCCTTCAACGACGATTCCATCTATCTGGAAAAGGTGGTGGTCAAGCCGAAGCACGTGGAGGTGCAGATCATCGCCGACCGCACCGGCCATACCGTGCATCTGGGCACCAGGGACTGTTCCATCCAGCGCAGGAACCAGAAACTCATCGAGATCGCGCCAGCCTTCCAGCTTCCGGCAGAGCTGAACGAGGAGATCTGCCAGACCGCCGTGCGGGCCGCCAAGGCTGCCAACTATTTCAATGCCGGCACGGTGGAGTTCCTCCTCGACAAGGACGACAACTACTACTTCATGGAGATCAATACCCGGCTGCAGGTGGAACACACGGTGACCGAAATGATCACCGGCATCGACATCGTCCGCACCCAGATCAAGCTGGCCCTGGGCAAGGAGCTGCTGTTTTCCCAGGATGACGTCCTCCTGCGGGGGCATGCCATCGAAATGCGGATCAATGCCGAGGATCCCCGCAACGACTTCATGCCCGAAGGAGGCAAGACCGTGGCGGTCTACCGCTCTCCCGGCGGCTACGGGGTCCGGCTGGACGGCTTCTGTTACCAGGGGTTCACCATTCCCGAGGTGTACGACTCCCTGCTGGTCAAGCTGACCGTCTTCGGCTGGTCCTGGAACGAGACAGTCGATCGGCTGAGGCGCTGTCTCAGCAACTTCGTCATCGCCGGGCCCAAGACCACCATTCCGTTTTATCTGAACCTGATCAATGATCCGGACTTCAAGAAAGGCGAGTTCGACACCTCGTTTCTCGACACCCACGAGCATCTGCTCGACTACGAGGAGTACAGCAGCGAGGTAAACAAGCTGGCCCGCCTGATCGCCGAGATCCATCACAAGGGCGAAAACACCTATGCGGCCTGATTCTAATTGAAAACCATAACCATACGGAACAGATGATATGACGCGAATCACTCAAGACATGGATACGGCCGCAGTGCTCGACGCCCTGCGGAAGGCAGACGGGTATTATATCACCAACACGGCCAGGGACATGTCCCAGTCCGACTACAAGAATCGTATCCTCCTTCATACCGATCTCCTGGCAGCGGAATCCCGGGAAGCGGCCGGATACTTTTCCCTGGAAATCACGGGCGGGGCATCGGTACATGTCGATATCCTCCGCAAGCAGGTGGATCCGTTCCTCAAGCTGGAGCTGCTCCGCGAGGCCATGCCCAAGACCATGTTCCAGACCCTCTGCCGGGGGGTCAACCTGTTCGGATACCGGCCATATCCCCAGAATGTCATCCGTCTCACGGTGCGGGAGTTCGCCAAGTACGTGGATGTCTGGCGGACCTTTGACTTCATGAATCACATTCCGAACATGCAGGCCGTCTTCGAGGAGGTGGCCAAGGCCGGTAAGATCAACGAACCGTGTATCTGTTTCTCCACCGGTCCGGAGCATACCAACGAGTTCTACATCGGCAAGGTCAGGGAGATTCTGGATGTCACCGGTGAGGATATCATCCTCTGCATCAAGAATCACGGCGGCCTGGGAACGCCCAAGCGGATTGGCGAGCTGGTGGATGCCATCAAACAGGCCTACCCGGAACTCATCATCCACTATCATGGTCACAATACCGACGGAAACGACGTCTTCCGTATCACCGCGGCGGTGCTCAACGGCGCTACCATTGTCGACGCCTCGGATCATGCCTTTACCGGGTTCTACGGCCCGCCACCCATCCTGACCGTGATCCAGACCCTCAAGGACTACGGCAAGACCGCCATCGGTATCGATGAAGAGGCAGTGATCAAAACCTCGGATGTCATCAGGGACCAGCGTCCCTACTATGCCCAGTTCGAGGCCCAGATCAAGGGCTTTCTCCCCACCGTCCAAATCCACAAGCTTCCCGGCGGGGCCATGGGTTCCAGTCTGGAGCAGGCCACCAAGGGCGGCTTTCTCGACAAGATGCCAGATATCCTGCACAAGGAGCTGCCCAAGGTCCAAATCGACCTGGGCAACTGGTGGAGTGTCACCCCAGGCTCCCAGATCCTGTGGACCACCGCGGTTTCCAATGTCCTGGACGGCGACCGCTACGGCAACCCGTCAGGCGACCTGAAAAACCTGCTGCTGGGAAAATACGGCCCCTTCCCCTTCTATCAACCGGCAGACTGGATCTACGAGAAAGTCTTCGGACCGGATTGGAAAAAGATCCTCGAGGAAGAAGGCGGGGTGGAAGAGATTGAAGACATGGACATCGAGGAAGAACGGCAGAAACTGGCGGAACTCCTGGGCCGGGAACCCACCGAGCAGCAGCTGGTCACCTTCCTCCAGCACCCCAACGATGCGGTCAACTTCTTCAAGTTTGAGGAAGAATTTGGCCGGGCCTATGTGCTGCCGCCCTCGATCTTTCTCCGCCAGGGCGGTTTCAGCCTGGGCGAGACCCTGGTGTTCAGGGATCACAACGGCCAGGAACACCTGGTGGAGATCGGTCCAGCCCAGACCACCGAGTCAGGTGAGACCAACGTCTATCTCAACGTCGATCATCATCAGCGGGTCTTTGTCTTCGAACCCGAGCAGCAGGAAGGAGAAACCTCCGCCGTCCAGCTCTCCAAGGAGGAGATCGCCGACTTGGCCAAGGCCGGCGACATCAGGGCACCCTTTGCCGGCAATGTCTGCAGCATCAACGTCAAGACCGGCCAGGAGGTGAACGAGGGAGACCAGGTGGTCGTTTTGGAGGCCATGAAGATGCAGACCCCCATAGCCGCCGAGATTAGTGGTACGGTAAGCTCGATCTTCGCCAAGATCGGCCAGCCGCTCAAGCCGGGTGACAAGATCCTGAAGATCGATCCAGTGGAATAACCGTCTCTGCAAAGCGGTTATTTGCCGATGCGAGGCCGATTGAACCCGCCCTCCGGATACCAGGGGCGGGTTATCTCCATCCCCTCCATCTCAAACAGGACGGCTTCCACCAGGAGATACACCTCCACATTCTTCCGAATACAGCCGGTCAGGGTCTCGCCATGATGGCCCATGGCTCCATGGAGATGGAGCCTGGGCTCGTCCCCTTCCCAGAAAACGGATCCGCAGGCAAACAGCTCCCTGGCCTCGCTGACCCGCTGCCAGACAGGAACCGGTGGCATGCACGGCTCTTCCGGGCCGATAACCACCTCGGCCCCGGTCAGGCCGCCGAAGAACTGAAACCAGCCGCAGCGGACATCCTCACGCCTGATCAGGGCCGTGAACTCCTGGAGCAGATCATCCTTGTGATCGAAACAGATGTAGAAGATGCGGCCGACCCGGCCCGCCTGATACTGCATCCCATCACTCTCCTGCCGGCATCCCCGCCCGTTTTCCGGCTGCCAGGTTCTGTTCTCTGGCAGCCTGCAGGAGACGGAAGATTTCCCGGCTGTGTCTGTTGTTTCTCGTAACGGCAAAAAGACGGGCAAGGCGCAGCAAATCCGTGCCCTCCACACCGGGTATCGCCTCCAGTATCCTGGGGAGAACCCGGCTGGACCATCCCTCCTCCAACTCTCGTCCCTCTGACCTGTACCGCTGCCGGACCGTAATGGCCTCGTTGACCAGGGCATCTCGCAGGTACTCCAGCTCGTGAAACTCCTTCTTCCGTTGCAGCTGCGCTCCCTTGCGACTGGAGAGAAAATCGTACAGGGCGTCTGCAGGATGGCGACGGAGCAGTTTGGTGACATACTTGATCTGCCGCTTTCTGGCGCCTCCCTTCAGAACGGCCACCTCTTCCAACAGGGTCCGGATCTCCGCATCACAGGGCAGCCGGGCCAGATCCCGTTTCGGGAGCCTTGCCAGTTCGCTGACCAGTTTTTCCAGCTCTTTCAAGCGCCTCTTCTGTTCAGACCGACTCAGTTGCACCGTATCTTCCTGCAGGGTTTGTTTTGCGAAAAATCCTGAACCGACTATAGTACTGTCGACGAAACCATCCAACCCGGCCCTGCCGATCGATGACTATACCCGGAAATCCAGATCCTGCAAGGAGTGATCCCATGCTACAGACAGCTTCCTTTACCGTGACCCAGCCCACCCGGATCGTGTTCGGCACAGGTTCGATCAGCCAGCTTGCCGTCCAGGTCGATGCATTGGGGAAGTGCAGGCCGCTGCTGGTCATCGACCCTGGCCTGGTCCGGGCTGGGGTGGACCGGCGGATCATCGAACCGCTGGAACAGGCCGACATCGCCCCGATCATCTTCCAGGACGTGGACCCGGAACCAGGTCTGCGGTTGGCCGACCGGGCCGCGGCCCTGGCCAGGGAAAAGGACTGCGACTGCGTCATCGGCGCCGGTGGCGGCTCGGCCATGGACGTGGCCAAGGCGGCAGCCATTCTCCTGACCAACGGCGGCAAGGCTGCAGACTACCTGGGCCTGGGCAGGATCGCCAAGCAGGGCGTTCCCAAGATCATGATCCCCACTTCAGCCGGGACAGGGGCTGAGGTCACCTTCACTGCAGTCTTCATCAACGAGGAAACCGGTTCCAAGGGAGGCATGAACGGTGACCCGCTCTATCCCGAAGCCGCGATCCTGGACCCGGCCCTGACCCTGACGCTGCCGCCCAAGGTCACGGCAGCCACGGGAATCGACGCCCTCACCCATGCTCTGGAGGCCTACACCTCGGTCCAGGCCCATCCCATCTCGGAGATGTACTCCCTGGAGGCCATTCGCCTGATTGTCGGCAATCTCAGGACCGTCTATGCCGACGGCCGTAACCTGGAGGCCAGATCCGCCATGCTCCTGGCCAGTCTCCTCGCCGGCAAGGCCCTGGCCACGGCCGGTGTCGGCCTGGTCCACGCCATGGCCTATCCTCTGGGAGGAATGTATCAGATCTCCCACGGGCTGGCCAATGCCGTTCTCTTGCCCTATGTGACCGAATACAACCTGATCGGCAACCTGGAAAAGCATGCGGTTCTGGCTGGAATCTTCCTGGGAGAACGACCAGCTGGCGACCTGCGAACGCAGGCCGCTACCCTGGTCGACCAGCTCCACCAACTCAACAGCGACCTCGCTATTCCGGCCAACCTGGCCGAACTGGGCATAGAACGGTCCAAGCTGGAGGAGATGGCTGACATCGCCCTGACCGTTGCCCGGCCAGTGGAAAATAATCCCAGGCAACCCACCAGGAACGAGGTGGTGGCCATCTATGAGTATGCCCTGGCCGGCCGGGCCGGGTGAGCTTCCATGTACTGTCGACAACCTCCCCGGATCGGCCTGTTCCTCTGCATCCTGTTCCTGTGTCTTGCCGGCCGGGGTGTCGCCGGACCGATGCACGCCGAGGAAAACAGGCTCCTTCTCCCCGTGTACCGGCTACTCGCCGTCCATGCGCCGAAGATCGGCGTGTCCGGTCTTCTCTTCCCTCCTGACAGGCCGCTTCAGGTCACCCTGAACAATCTGAAACCGGGAAGCGAAAACTGGGTGGGCATCTTTCCGGCCGGGGCTGCCAGCGCCGTGGGCAACGAGGTCGGCTGGGCATGGACCGGGAACATCCGCGCCGGTACAATAACCGTCCCCTTGTACAACGACATTCCCAACGGCCAATACGAGGCAAGGCTGTTCTACGACAATTCCTTGGAAATGGAGACAAAATGCTCCTTCATGCTCTGGAGGTCCACCCGTCTCGACCGGCCCGTTTACGCTGACGACGGCGGCCTGCCCGAACTGACCGGCGACTGGTACGGCGCCCTGGGAGAACTCCAGGTGGAACGACTGACCACTCCCAGTCCCTGGCCCGGTTATGCCGCCGACAGCGAGATGAACGTTGACCTGTATATTCCGGCCGGCCTGACCACATCCCGACCCACGGTCTTCTTCATCAGCGGCTACGGCAACTATCATTCGGAAAAATACTACAGCCTGCTCTATTTCATTGCCAGCCAGGGATTCAACTGTGTTTTCATTCCCCACAGGTATACAGAACCGGACACCAATCCAGACATCCTCCTCCGGATCCTGGACGGAGTGACCGACCGGTTCTCCCTGCTCATCGACACCGCCAGGGTAGGCTATGCCGGTCATTCCGAGGGAGGAGGCCTGATCTACTACCTGGCCAGAGAACGGCCTGCCTGGGGAACCAAAGGCCGTTTTCTCTTCTCGCTGGCCGCCTGGTGGGGATTTCATCTGCCCACAACCGGCACGGTCGACTATCCAGCCAACACCAATCTCCTCGTCCAGGTCAACCGGGACGACCCGGGCACGGATCCCAGGCAGAATATCGATTTTCTCCTCCACAACAATATCCCGGCGGAACGGAAGAGTTATCTCTACCTGCCCGGTGACGCCGCCCATACGGCTGACCACGATGTCTCCTACTCCGAGGTACTCGCCACCGGCTACGGCTTTGACGCCCTGGAGCAGGTGGGCCTGTACCGGCCCCTGGAATCCCTGATGCGCTACAGCTTTGAAGGGGATACAACATGGAAATCCATCGGCCTGCCAGACCAGGGTGACACCAATTACGACACCCTGTACACCGTCAACGGTATCACGGTCCTTTCCACTGACGATCCCCTTGGCAACAGCCACATTCCCATCCCGCAGGAAAGCGCCCTGGACAGCCGCTTTCTCTGCAGCAAGGACGGCAACCCGAGATGGCGGATGTGCATGCCCTGCCGGGACAGCCCCCGGGACCAGGCGTGGAGCCAATGCCAGTAGAAAATGGAAAACCTTTTCGGAACTGTTTCAGGCAGCGTGCCTGTCGAGAAGAGGAACCACCTGATCCCAGATCCGGTCAGCGGTCTCGATCTTGCTGAGAAGCGGAAGGTGCAGCGGCTCACCGTTGCGCTGCAGGATGGTCACCTGGTTGGTGTTGACCTCAAAGCCGGTGTCCCTGCCCAGGATATCGTTGACAACTATGAGGTCCAGATTCTTTTCCTCGAGTTTTCTGGCTCCTTCCCGCTCATGATCGTGGCTTTCGGCGGCAAAGCCGACCAGCACCTGACCATTTTTCCGGTTTCTGCCCAGTTCGGCCAGGATATCCGGGTTGGGGACCAGGTCGATAATCGGTGAAGCACCATGTTTCTTGATCTTGGCGGCTGCACGCCGGGCAGGGCGAAAATCGGCGACCGCCGCGGCCGACACGATCACCGAGGCAGTATCGGCGTACTTCAGAACGGCTTGTCGCATCTCGTTGGCCGTATTCACGGCGACGACCTCCACGCCCGGCGGTGGTTCCAGGGAGACCGGCGCGGAAATCAGGGTCACCCGGGCTCCCCGTCTCCAGGCGGTCCGGGCCAGGGCGTAGCCCATCTTGCCGCTTGACCTGTTGGTCAGATAGCGCACCGGATCCAGCGGTTCCCTGGTGGCCCCGGCAGTTATCAGCACCGGCCGGCCAGCCAGGTCCTGGGGCGTCATACGGGCGATACAGGTCTCCCTGACCACGTCCCAGTCGGCCAGGCGACCGGCCCCCTCTTCCCCGCAGGCCAGCTCGCCCTTCTCCGGGCTGACGATGGTGTAGCCGATGAAACGAAGTTTTTCCAGGTTCTCCTGGGTAATGGGATGGGAAAGCATGCGGGAGTTCATGGCCGGGCAGACCACCACCGGAACCCTGGCCGCCAGGATGGCGGCCGAGAGAAGGTCCTCGGCCATGCCGTGTGCCAGGCGGGAGATGGTCTGGGCGGTAGCCGGGGCCACCAGTACCAGATCAGCCTCCCGGCCGAGGGTGATGTGGGCCATGGTATCCGGAGACGACTCGGAAAACATCCCCCGGTAAACCCGCTCTCCGGAAAGCGCCGCAAAGGTGAGCCCGGAGACGAACCGGGTGGCCGCCTTGGTCATCACCACCGAGACCCGGGCTTCTTCCCGGGTCAGGGAACGGACCCAGGCAGCCGCCTTGAACACGGCGATCGAACCGGTCACTCCGAAGAGAATTCGTCGGCCCTTGAGACGGGATGCCTTGTTGTATCCCTCGTTCATGGCTTCAGCCGGTCAACCGTCTCATGTATTCCCTCTCCGGGCCAGGGATAGGAATCACTTCGGCGTCACGGCTTCACCAAAGGGATTGAGACTGTTTGCCGCTGTCTTGTCGATGGTAACGTACAGGGTAAGCTCGGTCTTGTAGAACTGACCTTCGCTGATGACCATCATGCAGGTCTTGTTCGGCTTGACAAAGGCGAGCATGATGTTTTTCGAGGCTGCCTCGCCCACCAGTTTCCACTTGTTGTCCTGCATGGAGGTCGTCATGAAATCTTTCAGGGAAATCACATCCACCTTGCCGGCATAGTGCCACACCCCGCCCCGGAACGACTCGGTCTTGATGGTCATGGATTTGGTCCGGTCCCATTCGAGCTCGGTGGGCAAGACAATATCCTGGATGTCATCGGCAAATCCGGAAACCGGGGGGAGCGAGGAGGCCCCGGGCTCCACCGTGGACTGGGACAGCGGTCCGGTGGTGCAGCCACCGGCAAGCAGCAACATGGCGAGTGAGAGTACAGCAAGAACCGAAATCCATACACCCTGTCTCATAACACATTTCCTCCAAATTCGTGCAGAATAAATTCTTCCAGCGGTTTCCGCCGGGATTGCTGGTTCCGGTGGGCTGGATGGCCCAGTGCCAGAACCGCCATCAGTTCGTGGCGATCAGTATCCACATCCAGCACCCTGTTCACTTCACTGGCCTTCTTGAGAATCTGGCCGAGCCAGACAGCGCCCAGCCCTAGTTCCTCAGCTGCCAGGAGCATGTTCTGGATACAGGCTCCGGCTGCCTGGTGATCCTTCAGCGGATCATACATCGCTTTCCTGTCCAGATAGACAACGATGAGCGCTGGGGCAGCCAGGATGATATGACTGTAATGGGTCAGAGGAGCCAGGGCCTGCCTCTTGCTGTCGTCCGTGACAATGACAAAACGCCAAGGCTGATTGTTGAGCCCGGACGGCGCCCAGATACCGGCAGTAATTATCCGGCGGAGCAGGTCCCCCTGGACCGGTTCATCCGTGTACTCCCGGATGGACCGCCTGGACCGAATGGCTTGCTGAACTGGATCTTTCATTTTTCAGGGCAGATTATCACATTTCTGGACAGTTGTAAAAGAATACCGATATATTGTCAATAATCATTCCGCCGGAGTGGCTCTTCTCTTCCCGCTCCAGGGCTGCCGGAAGCAAGATCCCGATTTTCCGTCCACCGGCCGCTTTCTTCACCACAATTCTGGGTTGCCAGCGCCACGGGTTTCTGGTATGTAGAGCCCGGCATCCTCACCAGGCTGCCGTTAATCCACAGATCCCTTATATGCCGTGTCCGCACGGATCAGCCCATGGAACTCATCGACTCGCACTGCCATCTCGACATCAGTCCGCTTGCCGACACGCTGGAGGATACCCTCTCCAGGGCCCGGCAGGCCGGGGTCACCCGGATGATCACCATTGGTATCGATTATCCCAGTTCCGCAGAAGCGGTCCGCCTGGCCCACCGCCATGCCGGTGTTTTTGCCACTGTCGGGTTGCATCCCCATTCCGCTGCCGAGGGCGACCAGGAGCTGTACGACCGGCTGGCCGCACTGGCCCGGGATCCCTGGGTGGTCGCCTACGGAGAGATCGGCCTGGACTAT
This sequence comes from uncultured Desulfobulbaceae bacterium, assembly GCA_964626235.1. Lineage (GTDB taxonomy): Bacteria > Desulfobacterota > Desulfobulbia > Desulfobulbales > Desulfobulbaceae > CAZVDY01. The sequence continues at coordinate 66,462 of CAZVDY010000058.1, forward strand.
GCGAAGAACTATTCTCCCAGGGAGCGGCAATTGGCTGCCTTTGCGGAGCAACTCGACCTGGCAGCTGAGCTTGGGTTACCGGTAGTCATCCATGACCGGGAAGCCCATGCAGACACCATGCGGCTGCTGCGCAGCCGGGCACCGTTTCCGGCAGGAGGGATCATGCACTGTTTTTCCGGTGATACCGGCCTGGCGCGGGAGGTCCTGGATCTTGGATTCTACATTTCCATTCCCGGCGTGGTCACCTTCAAAAACGGCCGCCTCCTCCAGGAAGTAGTCAGCAGCGTGCCTCTCGACCGAATGCTCCTGGAGACCGATGCCCCGTTTCTGGCGCCCGTTCCCTTCCGGGGCAAGACCAACAGGCCGGAATACCTGGTACATATCGGTCGCAAGGTCGCGGAGCTGAAAGGAGTCTCCCTGGAAGCCGTGGCCAGGCAGACCTCGGACAATGCGTTCAGGCTGTTCAATCTCCCGAAATCCGACGGCCCACATGATCAGTGAAAATCTGCAAATCCTTCAGAACAAAATAGCTGAAACCGCCCGTGGTTGCGGCCGTGACCCCGAAGAGATCAGGCTGGTCGCTGTCTCGAAGCGGATGAGCCGGGAAGTGATCGAGGAGGCGGCCGCCTGCGGCCAGCAGATTTTCGGAGAAAACTACATCCAGGAAGCTGCTGAAAAAATCCGGAATATCAGCCTGCCGCTCCAGTGGCACTTCATCGGCCACCTGCAGAGCAACAAGGCCAGGCAGGCTGCCGAGCTCTTTCACATGGTGGAAACCGTGGACCGGTTCAAAATCGCCCGCCTGCTGGACAGGTATGCCGGTCAGAAGGGCAGGACTCTGGATATCCTGGTCCAGATCAACGTGGCCAGAGAGCCCGGAAAATCCGGGGTGCACCCCGAGGACGCCGAGCATCTCCTGGCCCGGATCACCGAACTGGCCAACCTGCGGGTTCGGGGCCTCATGACCATGCCTCCCCTGCTGAAAGATCCTGCTGAAGTCCGTCCCCATTTCAGGAAACTGAAAAACCTGGCCGACCGGTTTGCAGAGAAAGGATATTTTTGCGATACTGAAACAGTCGAGATCTCGATGGGTATGTCGCGGGACTTCACCATCGCCATTGAAGAGGGGGCCACTCTGGTTCGCATCGGCACAGCCCTCTTCGGCCCCCGTCCCGCCTGAGGACAGCTTGCGCCGCCACGTTGCCGGAGCCGGCGCCACCTGAGCATGCCACCTGTTTTCATCTTTTGACCAGCAAGGAGTATTTCATGAAAATCACGATGATTGGAACCGGATATGTCGGCCTGGTGACCGGCACCTGTCTTGCCGAATTCGGCCACCATGTAACCTGTGTCGACAAGATCGAGGACAAGATCACCCGCCTGAAAAACGGCGAGATCCCGATCTACGAGCCAGGGCTGGAGAGTTTGGTGGAAAAGAATGTCCGGGAGGGACGGCTCTGTTTCACCACTGACCTCGCCGAGGCCATACCAGAGGCAGGGGCCGTGTTCATCGCCGTGGGGACCCCCAGCTCCCGTCGGGGAGACGGATACGCAGACCTGACCTACATCTATGCAGCGGCCAAGGAAATCGCCGCCCATCTTCAGGGTTACACGGTAATCATCGACAAGAGCACCGTTCCCGTGGGCACGGCCCGGCAGGTGGCCCGGATCGTCCGCGAGGAAAACCCGGATGCAGACTTCGACGTGGCCTCCAATCCCGAGTTTCTCCGGGAAGGCGCCGCGATTTCCGACTTCATGCGTCCCGACAGGGTGGTCATCGGCGTGGACTCCGAGCGGGCCGAGACGGTCCTTCGGGAAATATACAAACCGCTCTACCTGCTGGACACGCCCATCGTCAGCACCACCATCGAGACCGCCGAGCTGACAAAATATGCCGCCAATGCCTTCTTGGCGGTGAAAATCAGTTTCATCAACGAGATCGCCTCGGTCTGCGAGGCCGTGGATGCCGATATCACCGCCCTGGCCAAGGCCATCGGCATGGACGGCAGGATCGGCTCCAAGTTTCTCCACCCCGGTCCGGGATACGGTGGCTCCTGCTTCCCCAAGGATACTCTGGCCCTGATGCGGATTGTCCAGGAGCATGGGGAGAACGTCCGGATCGTCGAAGCGGCAGTGGAAGTCAACGCTGCCCAGAAGGCCAGGATGGTCAAAAAAATACGGGACATGCTCGGCGGAAGCGAGGCCGGCAAGACACTGGGTGTGCTGGGCCTCACCTTCAAGCCCGAGACAGACGATATGCGGGAGTCCCCTTCCACCACGATCCTGCCGGCGCTGCTGGAAAAGGGGGCCCGTATCAAGGCCCACGATCCACAGGGCATGGAAGAGGCGAAAAAATACCTGCCTCCTGAGATCGAATATATGGAAGACGGTTACCAGGTTTGCAAAGATGCCGATGCGGTCATCCTGATGACCGAATGGAACCAGTACCGGGCCCTGGACCTGGAACGTATCCGCGATCTGATGCGGCAGCCGGTTTTCATCGACCTGCGCAATGTGTACGATCCGGCCAGAATGCGGGAACTGGGATTCAGCTATGTCGGGGTGGGACGAAAATAGACAGGCTATGGACAGCTCCTTTCCGGCCGGAAAGGAGCTGTCGGAGACAGAAAGGAAACCCAAGGGTCCTGGAAGAACCAGGATGCCTGTTCGAACTCAGATCATGGGCCAGATTAGGCCCAGCCAGGTGACGCGATCTTCCACCTGCCACAGAGATCGGGCGAACAGACAATCTCCATCCGGGTCCTGCTGAAACTATCTCCTCCTGGAAGCGCGTTTCGATGCCTTCAGGGGATTGATCCGCACCTTGACCACCTTGATCTCCGGCTTTTTGTGGGTGGCAAAGTTGCAGATTCCCAACCGCCACTTGGCAGCAGGATTTATATAGGTTTTACAATATTTTACATCATTTTCCTCGACAATACGCTCGCATCCTTCGCATGCCTCGATCACGGCCTGGAACGGGCCGCTGCTGTACCTGGCTTCACTGGTCTGCATGGACCGACCTCCTGAAAAAATATCCTTCCAACCCTTGAATAGGAAAATTATCTTCCATACAATACTACAGACTCTCTTGTTCAATCTCGAGAAAAACTATTTCTTATAAAGAGTAACCGGTCATCTGTCAACCAATTATCGCACCAGGACGCTGATCGGTATTCCAGGGGAGATACCCGATGCCTGTCTATGTTTGGAAAGGCAAAAACAGTTTTGGCGAAAAACGCAAGGGCGAGGTGGAGGCGGCCGATCTCAATGCCGCCACCGCCATGGTCAAGCGGTTGCGTATCCAGAACCCGGTCATCAAGGAAAAACCAAAGGATCTTTTTGAGAACCTCAGCCTGTTCAAGCCAAAGGTCAGCGGCAAGGACCTGGTCATCTTCACCAGGCAGCTCTCCACCATGATCGATGCAGGCCTGCCTCTGGTCCAGGCCCTGCAGATCCTGAGCAAACAGCAGAGCAATCCCACCTTCAAAAAGGTGCTCACCACCATTCAGAACGATGTGGAGACAGGCACCACCCTGGCGGATGCCATGCGCAAGCACCCGAAGGTCTTTGACAACCTGTACGCCAACATGATCGAGGCCGGGGAACTCGGCGGTATCCTGGACACCATCCTCTCCCGGCTGGCCGAGTTCAAGGAAAAATCCATGGCCCTGCAGAAAAAGATCAAGGGAGCCATGACCTATCCGGCCATCTGCCTGGGAATCTCGATCATCATCTTCATTGTCATCCTGGTTTTCGTCGTGCCGGTCTTTGAAAAGATGTTTGCCGACTTCGGCTCGGCCCTGCCCCTGCCGACCCAGATCGTGGTGAACATGAGCGACTTTGTCAAGGGGAACATCCTCTACCTGTTTGTTGCTCTTTTTCCTGTTATTTTTCTGATTAAAAAGATATATGGTACAGAGAAGGGACGCCTGAAGATGGATGCCTTCCTGCTCAGGGCGCCGGTTATCGGTCCGCTGCTGCGCAAGGTGGCCGTGGCAAAGTTCACCCGTACCCTGGGCACCATGCTGCAAAGCGGCGTGCCGATCCTCGACGCCCTGAAGGTGGTTGCCAGGACGTCGGGCAACAAGGTGATCGAGCAGGCTGTCTACCGGGTGGCCGACTCCATTGCCGAGGGACGGCCCATGGCTGACCCGCTGGAGGAATCCGGCGTCTTTCCCAACATGGTGGTGCAGATGATCAATGTGGGCGAATCGGTGGGCGCCCTGGATGCCATGCTGGAAAAAATTGCCGTATTTTACGATGAAGAAGTCGACCAGGCCGTGGAGAATCTCACCTCCATGATCGAGCCCTTCATGATGGTCTTCCTTGGCGGGACCATCGGCGGGCTGGTGGTCGCCATGTACCTGCCCATATTCAAGATGGCCAGCGTGGTCGGCTGAACAGGACGAGAGGACGAGAAGCGATGAGCGAGATAATCAACATAGTGGCCAGAGAAATCCTGGATTCCCGGGGCAATCCGACAGTTGAGGTGGATGTTCTCCTGGACTCTGGCGCCCAGGGACGGGCCATGGTGCCCTCAGGCGCCTCCACCGGCAGCAGGGAGGCCCTGGAACTGCGGGATACCAGGAAAAAACGTTATCTGGGTCGCGGCGTGCTCAAGGCGGTGAAAAATGTCAACGAGACCATTGCACCACGCCTGCTCGGCTTCGAGGCGGCCGAACAGGGCCTCATCGACCAGGTCATGCTGGATCTCGACGGCACAGCCAACAAGAAGAAACTGGGGGCCAACGCCATCCTCGGTGTCTCGCTGGCCATTGCCCGGGCCATGGCAATGGAGCTCGAACTTCCCCTCTACCGATACATTGGCGGAGTGAACGCCCGGGTTCTGCCGGTTCCCATGATGAACATCCTCAACGGCGGCGCCCATGCCGACAACAATGTGGACATCCAGGAGTTCATGATCATGCCCGCCGGCGCCCGCTCCTTTGCCGAAGGGCTGCGCATGGGGACGGAAACATACCATGCCCTGAAAAAAGTGCTGAAAAAACGTGGCCTGCAGACCGCGGTGGGCGACGAGGGCGGCTTTGCCCCTGACCTCCAGTCCAATGAAGAGGCCATGGAGGTGATCCTGGAGGCCATCGACTCGGCCGGTTACCGTTCCGGGAAAGACATCTTCATCGCCATCGATGCGGCAGCCAGTGAATTCTATCTTCGCGGCAAGAAACAGTACCAGCTTTCGGCAGACGGAAACACCACCAGAAACAGCGAGCAGATGATCGCGTTGTACACCGACTGGGTCAAAAAATACCCTCTGGTCTCCATTGAGGACGGCCTGGACGAGTCTGACTGGAAAGGATGGAAAAAACTAACCAGAAAGCTAGGGAATACCGTTCAGCTGGTGGGAGACGACATCTTTGTGACCAACACGGCGATCCTTGCCCGTGGCATCGAGAAGAACGTGGCCAACTCCATCCTCATCAAGCTCAACCAGATCGGCACCCTGACCGAAACCATCGATGCAGTGGCCATGGCCACCAGGGCTGGATACCGAGTGGTGATCTCCCACCGTTCCGGAGAAACCGAAGACACCACCATCGCCGACCTGGCCGTGGCCCTCAACAGCGGCCAGATCAAGACCGGGGCGCCCTGCCGCAGTGACCGGGTGGCCAAATACAACCAGTTGCTTCGTATCGAAGAGGAGCTGGGCACCACGGCTCATTACGGCCTCCAGTATGCGAATGTGGGCAAACAGGGACAATAAGAAACAGATTTTTCCGTTTTCAACGGTTTTTTCATGGAATTCAAGTTGACAACACCGAGAGATTGCGTAACATAGTAACTAATGGAAACATAATGAAAAGAGCCTTGATACGCTCAATTTCACGGAGGCCAGTACAATGACCCTGACGAAAGCAGATTTGGTTCAGCGGGTATACAAAACCCATCCGGACCTGACCAAGGCACAGGCCATTGATTCAGTGGAGGCGTTTCTTTCCATAGCCAAGGAGTCCCTGATCAGTGGCGAAGATCTTCTGCTCAGCGGTTTTGGTAAGTTCAACGTCAAGGACAAGAAAGCCCGCCGGGGCAGAAATCCGCAGACCGGTGACGAACTGATCCTCGAAGCCAGGCGGGTGGTCACCTTCAAGCCTTCCGGCATCCTGCGCGACAAGATAAACGCCGGCGACAAGAATGCCTGACACTTCACAGCAGAGATATTCACTATCTCTGCTGTACCTTCTCAAAACGTACTTTTCTCCGGCCCTGCAGATCCGGTGAGTCCAACCACCATTTCCCGCCATATCCGGCTCGAAGCGATCGACACGGCCGACAACCATTTTCTCCTCAATCCATTCGACGCCCTCCCGGATGAGCAGCAGGTCAACGATCTCCAGCAGCTCGGTCTGTACATCCCCCCCCTGCTGCAGGAAAATCCAGAAGGCCGTTACCGCATCCTGGCCGGCTTCGCCACCGTGGAAGCTGCCTCTACAGCCGGGATGGAGGAGATCGTCTCCCTGGTCTTGGCCGAGGCAACACCTCCCGAACCGCTCTTTACCGCCATTCTGCGCCGCAATCTCATGGCCGGTCCGCTCTCTGTCATGGAACAGGCTCTCTTTCTGGACAAGGTTTCCTCCTCTCTGGGCAAGGAAACGGCTGTCGCCTTTCTTCCACGGCTCGGTTACCGGGCCCAACACTACATCCTCGGAGAACTCACCAGCCTGCTTGCCCTGGAAAGGCCGCTCCAGGAAGCCCTGCACCGGGGCAGCCTCCACCTGCGGACCGGCAAAAAACTCCTCCGTTTCTCTGCCCAGGATCAACAGACCATCCTGGAGTTGGTTCTTCGACTGCAACTCGGGACCGGCAAGCAGCAAAAACTGGTGGACTCGGCCTGGGAGCTGAGCAGGCGGGAATCCAGGAAATTCACGGAAATCCTGGCGGAATGGCCGGGAAGCGGGAGCAGAGAGGCACAGGAGAACAGGCCGCAGCTCGCCGCCTCTCTGCTGGCCTGGCTGCATACACGATGTTTTCCAAGGAGCAGCCGGGCTGAAGAGGAGTTCAGGACCTTCTGCCAGCGCCTCGATCTACCTCCTGGTGTCCATCTCCAGCACACCCAAGCCTTTGAGGACGACCGTCTGGTCCTCTCCATCACCTTTGCCGACCGTGCAACCTTCCTGGCATCCTGGCCCGGGATCAGCAGCTGCCTACGAGAAGAACAGCGCCACCAGAAGCCGGAATAGGCGAGACCACCAGGCCGGTACACCCTCACCGCTCCCGTATCCCTAGCGCCTCGATGTTGCTCTGCCAGCCCCGGACTCCACTGCCGCAAGACCTCTCGGTCAGCCTGATCTGCCCGACACATGGAATGGTGTCGATCTGTCCAACGACTGTTTTTCGCTTCTTGTCCGGGAAGCTACAGCCTACAGGAAACCGCAGGCAAGACCCAGCCGCCCAAGCTATTCGGCATCCTGCCCTCGGATGCGGCACCAGGAGGTATTCAGCAACCCCTGAAGGAGGATGTCCCTGCCCAGGCGCTCCAGGGTGATCTTTTCCAGTTGCGGACAGGAGATGCCGGGGACATCGCAGCCATAGCCACTCACCAGGGGAACACCCTGGTCGCCGATGAAGTATGGAGCCAGGAAGAGAAAGACCTGATCGACGAGCCCCTGACCGAGGAAGGAACCGTGCACCGCAGCCCCACCTTCCACCAGGACCGAGGTGATATCGTGACGGCCCAGGTATTCCAGGATCGGGTGCAGCAGCAACCGTCCCTGTTCATCCACTTCCATCGACACGACCACCGCCCCCTGGTCCCTCAACCGGGCAGCCCTGTCGGCATCAGCGTCAGCAGAGGCGAATATCCAGGTCGGGGCATTAGATTCCTGGCCAAGCATCCTGGCCCCGGGAGACAACCGGAGACGGCTATCCAGGACGATGCGCACAGGATCCCGTCCCCTGCCCTTCTCCAGCCTGGTGGTCAGGGAGGGATCATCCACCAGGGCGGTCCGGCTGCCGATGAGGATTGCATCGGTTCGGTCCCGCAGCTTGTGTACGAATTGACGGGATTCCTTGCCGGTGATGGCTCCGCCGCGTCCCGGCTGACGGCTTATCCTGGCGTCCAGGCTCATGCCGGCCTTCATGATCACCCAGGGCAGACCGGTGGTGGAATGTTTGAGAAACGGGTAGTTGAGACGCCTGCAATCCTCTTCCAGCAGGCCGGAACTCACCTCCAGTCCCTGGCTGCGGAGATAATCGGCTCCACCGCCCGTCACCTGCGGATTGGGATCCTTCATACCGATAACCACCCGCCGAATACCGGCATCCAGGATGGCCGCGGTACAGGGTGGCGTCCTGCCGGTGTGGTTGCAGGGTTCCAGAGTGACGTAGATGGTAGCCCCCCGGCAGGCCGTCCCTGCATCCCGGATGGCATTGACCTCGGCATGGGGCGTACCGGCCCGGCGGTGGTATCCCCTGCCCACCACCTGGTCTTCCCGGACCACCACCGCTCCGACGCAGGGATTGGGAGCGGTCCGGCCCAATCCTTTTTCCGCCTCGGCCAGGGCCAGCCGCATGAAATGAATATCGCGCTCCTTCACCTCCGATCCCGCTCGGCCAGCAGATTTTTCAGTTCCTCCATGAACTCGTTCACATCCTTGAACTGTCTGTATACGGAAGCGAAACGGACATAGGCCACCTCATCAAGGTCTGGCAGGGCCTCCATGACCCACTCGCCCACCTGCGAGGTGGAGACCTCCTTGCCGCCGACGTCCTGCAGCTTCTCCTCGATCCTGTCGACAAAACGGTCGATATCCGCCATGCTCACCGGCAGCTTTTCGCAGGCCTTTTCCAGGCCGGCCACGATCTTGCCCCGATCCCAATGCTCGCGGCGGCCATCCTTCTTCACCAGCATGGGTAACATGACCTCGATCCGTTCATAGGTGGTAAATCGCTGGCCGCAGGAACCACAGGCTCGACGGCGGCGGGTTATGGTCTTGTCCTTGTTCAGGCGGGAATCAACGACCCTGTTATCCAGGTGACCGCAATAGGGACACTTCACGAATCCACCTCCAGGCTCAGGCGTCGATCCTGGTCATTTCCGGGTACAGGGGCAGCGACTCGCACAGGGTCCTGACCTCCTGGCGAACCAGCCCGATCTCTTTCGGCTCCCTGCTGGTTATGACCCGGTCGATCCACTCGGCGATCTGGATCATTTCTTCCTCTTTCAGCCCCCGGGTGGTCACGGCCGGCGTACCCAGACGGATACCGCTGGTGACGAACCGCGATTGGGTGTCAAAGGGAATGGCATTCTTGTTGACGGTAAGGCCGGCGTCTTCCAGTAGCTCTTCCGCCTCCTTGCCTGTAATATCCTTGCTGCGCAGGTCGATGAGCATGAGGTGGTTGTCGGTTCCTCCGGAAACGATACGAAAACCGAGCTCGGCCAGACGCTGGGCCAGCACCTGGGCATTGCGGACCACCTGTTCCTGGTAGGTGCGGAACTGACTGGTCATGGCCTCCCGGAAACTCACCGCCTTGGCAGCAATGACATGCACCAGAGGCCCGCCCTGGATACCTGGAAAGATGTTCGAGTCCAGGGCCCTGGCATGTTTTTCCCTGGCCAGGATCAGGCCTCCCCGAGGACCGCGCAGGGTCTTGTGGGTGGTGGTGGTGACAAAATCGGCATACGGCACCGGTGACGGATGCACCCCGGCTGCCACCAGCCCGGCGATATGCGCCATGTCCACCATGAACAGGGCACCGATCTGGTCGGCAATGCGGCGGAAGCCTGCAAAGTCGATGACCCTGGGATAGGCGCTCGCGCCGGCGACGATCATCTTGGGGCGGTTTTCAAAGGCGATCCGCTCCACCTCTTCCATGTCGATGGTTTCCGTCTCCCGATCGACGCCATAGGAGACAAAGTTGAAGAGCTTGCCGGAGAAACTGACCGTTGCCCCATGGGTCAGGTGCCCGCCATGGGCCAGGTCCATGCCCAGGACCTTGTCCCCTGGCTTGAGAGTGGCGAAGTAGACAGCCATGTTGGCCTGGCTGCCGGAATGGGGCTGGACATTGGCGTACTCGGCATCAAAGATCTCCATGGCCCGCTGACAGGCCAGCGATTCCACCTCGTCGGCATAGTCGCAGCCGCCGTAATAGCGGCGGTTGGGATAGCCCTCAGCGTACTTGTTGGTGAATATGGAGCCCTGGGCTTCCAGAACGGCCTGGGAAACGATGTTTTCCGAGGCTATGAGCTCCAGCTGGTTGGTCTGCCGTTCCAGCTCGTACTGAATGTATCGATAGATCTCCTGATCTGTCTCCTGCAGGCTGCTCATCCTACCTGTCCCTGTTGCATGTTCTCGATTCCTGCCGACAAAAAAACCGGCAGCACCTCTTCCAATGCATGCCGGCCTCCTTGCGTGCGCATTCCCTCACGGGAGAAGAATTTCAGCTCAACATATCCAGACGCCGCTGATGACGACCGCCGGCAAACTCGGTCTGCACCCAGATCCTGACGATGTCCAGGGCTATCTCCGGCCCCAGCACCCGGCCACCGAGGCAGAGCACATTGGCGTCGTTATGCTCCCTGCTCATCCTGGCGGTGTACGCCTCGTGACAGAGCGCCGCCCGGATGGAACGGTGCCGGTTGGCCGCAATGGACATGCCGATACCGGTACCGCAGATCAGTATGCCCCTGTCGCAGCGGTGCTCTGCCACCCGTTCGCAGACTGCATCGGCAAAATGTGGGTAGTCGACAGACTCGGACGAGTGGCAGCCCACATCCTCCACCTCCAGGTCCAGTTCCTCCAGCAGCCCGGTGACGAGCTGTTTCAGCTCAAGGCCGCCGTGATCGCTGCCAATGGCTATCTTCATCCTCTCTCCCTCCGGCTCAACTGTTGAACCGCTTCATGATCACCACCCCGTTGGTGCCGCCGAAACCAAACGAGTTGGACATGGCTGCCCGGATTTCCATTTCCCTGGCCGTACCGGGAACATAGTCCAGGTCACAGGCCGGGTCGGGATGCTCCAGGTTGATGGTCGGTGGAACGAGCTGATGATACAGGCTCAGGGCCGTGAAGGCGGCCTCGATTCCACCGGCCGCACCCAGCATGTGGCCGGTCATCGACTTGGTGGAGCTGATGGCCAGCCGATGGGCATGATCCCGAAACACCGTCTTGATGGCCTGGGTCTCGCACCGGTCGTTGAGCGGCGTCGAGGTACCGTGGGCGTTGATATAGTCGATATCGTCAGGATTCAGGCCGCTGTCCCGCAGGGCCATGGCCATGCAGCGGGCCGCACCCTCCCCATCCTCCGGCGGAGCCGCGATGTGAAAGGCATCGCTGCTCAGGCCGTAACCGGCCATCTCGGCGTAGATCTTCGCTCCCCGCTTCCTGGCCGATTCAAGCTCCTCCAGAACCAGCATACCGGCTCCCTCGCCGATGATGAATCCATCCCGTTCCAGATCAAATGGTCGGGAGGCACCCGCCGGATCGTCATTGCGGGTGGAGAGCGCCTTCATGGAGGAAAAACCGCCCACTGCAAGGGGACAGATGACCGACTCTGTGCCACCGGTGATGGCCGCATCGCAGTCCCCGTGGACAATATGCCGGTAGGCCTCGCCAACGGCATGGGTGCCTGCCGCGCAGGCCGTGGACAGGGCCAGGTTGGGTCCCTTGGCGCCGAAGCGCATGGAAATGTGCCCTGAAGCCATGTTGGGGATGACTCTGGGAATGAAAAACGGGGTGATGCGACGCGGTCCCCGTTCCAGGTAGACGGCGTGATACTGTTCAATGGTCGGCAAGCCGCCCATGCCGCAACCGGTGATGACACCGACCCGTTCACGGTTGCCGTCATCAATTGCCAGCCCGCTGTCCTCCATGGCCAGTACCGCAGCGGCCAGGCCATACTGGACAAAGAGATCGAGATTTTTTGCCTGCTTCTTCTCGAACCATCTCGCGGGATCGAAATCCGGCACTTCACCAGCTATCCTGGATGCCTGGTTCGAGGCGTCAAAGCGGCTGATCGTGTCGATACCGGACCGACCATTGACCAGGTTGTCCCAGGTCCTGTCGGTTCCGGTCCCCAGCGGTGTCACCAGGCCGATGCCGGTTACTACAACACGTCGTCTCACGGTCCGGTCGCTCCCCTCCACTATCCCTGCAGTTTGTTGACAAAGTCGATGGCATCCTGAACAGTGGCGATCTTTTCTGCCTCCTCGTCAGGTATCTCCACGTCGAATTCCTCTTCCATGGCCATGATCAGCTCGACCAGATCCAGAGAGTCCGCACCAAGATCATCGACAAAAGATGCTCCCGGGACAACCTTGTCCTTATCCACACTGAGCTGTTCTACGATAATATCGACCATCTTGTCTTCAATTGCCATTTGGTTTCTCTCCTGTTTTTGTAAGTGATGTAGAACAGATTGTTTTCAGACAGTGTTTTCCAAAAACAACCACCAAGCAACCGTTCACCGCGGCAAACGATTCCACGCTTCTCAATTTCCCATGTACATGCCACCGTTGACATGCAGCACCTGGCCGGTGATATAGCCGCTCTCCTCTGAAGCCAGATAGGCCACAGCCGCTGCCACGTCCTCTGGCTGCCCCAGTGTTCCCAGGGGGATCTGGGCCCGGATGGCCTCCTGGATCTCCTCACCCAGGCCGCTGGTCATGTCGGTGACGATATAGCCGGGAGCGACACAGTTCACGGTCACCTGACGGGGGGCGAACTCCCGGGCCATTGAGCGGGTCATCCCGACCAGACCGGCCTTGGCAGCCGCATAGTTCACCTGGCCGCCATTGCCGAGAAAACCGATGACCGAGGTAATGTTGATGATCCGTCCCCAGCGCTGTTTCATCATGGCACGGAGCACGGCCTTGCTGCAGTTGAAAGCGCCCTTGAGATTGGTATCCAGTACAGCGTCCCAGTCCTTCTCCTTCATCCGGGCCATGAGGCCGTCCCGGGTGATACCGGCATTGTTGACCAGCACGGCCACTGCGCCGTGCGATTTTCCTATCTCGCTGACCGCTGCCTGGACAGCACCACTGTCAGCCACGTCAAAACAGGACAGAAACCCGTCACCACCAGCCTCCTGGACGGCCGCCAGGACGTCCAGGGCCGCTGTCTCGTTGCTGACGTAATTGATGCCGACCCGCATCCCCATGGCAGCCAGCCGCAGGCAGACGGCCCGCCCGATACCCCTGCTGCCGCCGGTTACCAGGGCGATTTTTCCCTCCACTGTCACGATGTCTTTTTCTCCCGCAGTTTTCGAGTCAAGAGTGGTACGATTTCAAAGAGATCCCCGACCAGTCCATAGGTGGCAATATCATAGATCGGCGCGGCCGGATCGCGGTTGATGGCCACCACGGTTTCGGCCGACTGCATTCCCACCGCATGCTGGATGGCACCGGAGATACCGCAGGCCACGTAAAGCTTGGGGCAGACCGTCTTGCCGGTCTGTCCGACCTGATGCGGATAGGAAATCCAGCCGGAATCCACGGCAGCCCTGGATGCCGCCACGCCACCGCCGAGTTCCTCGGCCAGCTCGCGCAACATGGCAAAGCCCTTCTCACCGTCCGTGCCCCGGCCGCCTGCGACCAGGATCTCCTGTTCCTGGATGTTGACGTCATCCTGGTCACTGATCACATTCTCCAGGACTTCCACCCGTGACTGGTAGATATCCTCCGGCAACTCTACCCGGATCACCTCGCCGCTCCGGCCGGCATCTCTCGGCAGGGGCGCCATCACCCTGGGTCGCACCGTGGCCATCTGCGGCCTGGAAAACGGACATTCGATGGTGGCCATGATATTGCCGCCAAAAGCCGGCCTGGTCTGCAGCAGCATGCCATCCTCCTCCCGAATGGCAAGCTGGGTGCAGTCGGCGGTGAGCCCGGCCCCCAGAACAGTGGCCACCTGGGGAATGAGCGACCGGCCGATGGCCGTGGCACCGGCCAGGACCACCTCGGGCTTGTGCTCCCTGATCAACCGCTCCAGGACCCGGCCATAGACATCCTCCCGATACTGAGCCAGTTCCGGATGTTCGACCAGGTAGACCTGATCGGCTCCCGCAGCTATCAGATCCCCAGCCGTCTCGGCCACCCTGTCGCCCAGGATTATTCCACTCAGGGGTACGCCCCTCTGATCGGCCAGCTGTCTGCCCACCCCGAGCAGCTCGAAGCCCACCGGCGCCACCGTGCCGTGACGGAACTCGACGATGACCCAGATACCGGACCACTCGTCCAGATCGACGGTTGCGGTCTTCCCGGTCGCCTCGATATGCAGGGCCTCCGGCTCGCAGGTGTCCACGCAACTGCCGCACAGGGTGCAGCCATCACCGACCACGGCGATACCGTCCACCACCGAGATGGCGCCGAAACTGCAATTCGCCTCGCAGACCCCGCAGCCGATGCACTTCTCCTCATCAACGATCAGCATACTCTTTCTCCTGTTTGCGGCAGGTATCTACAGGTAGGGTTCCAGTTGCTCCAGGAGCTGCTCAACCTGCTCTTCGGCAGTGCCGGAAAAGATCATCCTGTCGCCCCGCGGCTTGGGAGTGAACACCTTGACCACCTGGGTCGGCGAACCGGCCAGGCCGATGTGCTCGGGGACCGCCCCGATGTCATCGGCCGACAGGGTGGTGATCCTGGCCTTTTTTGCCTTCATCTTGCCCTTGAGCGACGGCACCCGGGGTTCGTTGATGTCTTTGACCACGGTCAGCAGGGCTGGCAGGGGCAACCGGAGAACATCGTAACCGTCATCCATCATCCGTTCCACCACGATGGCCTCCTTGTCCACCTCTCTGGTTTTCTGAACACAGGTGGCATAGGACATGTTCAGCCGGCAGGCCAGTCCGGGACCGACCTGGGCCGTATCACCGTCGATGGCCTGTTTCCCGCACAGGACAAGGTCAAACGTTCCCAGGGTCCTGGCCGCCATGGCCAGGGTATAGGAAGTGGCCCAGGTATCCGAGCCGGCAAAGGCCCGGTCGGATACCAGCACGCCCCGGTCCGCGCCGCAGGCAATGGCCTCCCGGAGGACCTCCTCGGCCTGGGGCGGCCCCATGGAGAGGGCCGTCACCTGTCCTCCCAGCTGTTCCCTGATCCGCACCCCTTCTTCCAGAGCATGCCGGTCATAGGGATTCATGATGGACTGCACGCCCTCCCTGGCCAGGGTATTGGTCTCGGGATCGAGACGGACATCCTTGGCATCGGGAACCTGTTTGATACAGACGAGTATTTCCATGAAACGTCTACCGGTACCGGGTTGATTATCTGCTGTATTCCTTGTTGAGCTCCTGGCCGATGACGTTGCGCTGGATCTGGTTCGTGCCCTCATAGATCTGCAGGATCTTGGCATCGCGCATCATCTTCTCCACCGGATACTCTTTCATGTAGCCATAGCCTCCCAGGACCTGGACCGCATCCGTTGTCACCTTCATGGCCATGTCGGTGGCAAAGACCTTGCACATGGAGGAGACCTTGCTCATCTGCTTGGGATGGGCGTCGATGTGGCGGGCCGCGCCATAGACCAGGGCTCGGGCTGCCTCGAGCTCGGTGGCCATATCGGCCAGCATGTGCTGGATGGCCTGAAAGGAGATGATCGGTTTACCGAACTGGACCCGCTGCTTGGCATAGGTCACCGCCTCGTCCAGAGCGGCCTGGGCCAGGCCAACACCCAGGGAGGCGATTCCCGGCCGGGAGATATCCAGGGTCTTCATCACAGTGATGAATCCGGTACCCCGACGGCCGACCATACGGTCCTTGGGAATCCGGCAGTCCCTGAGGATCAGCTCCCGGGTGGCGGATGAACGGATACCCATCTTGTCTTCCTTCTTGCCATAGGAAAAACCAGGATCACCATCCTCGACCACGAATATGGAGGCCCCCCTGGCCCCCTTCTGGGGATCGGTCAGGGCGACAATGGTATAGACATGGGCCTCGCCGCCGTTGGTGATCCACTGTTTGGTTCCGTTGAGTACCCAGAAATCCCCATCTTCCACGGCCGTGGTCTGGATGCCGGAGGCATCGGAACCGGCATTGGCCTCGGTAAGCCCGAAGGCGGCCCACCGCTTGCCCTCGGCGATATCCGGGAGATATTTTTCCTTCATCTCGGAGCTGCCGGCGATGAGCACCGGAAATATTCCCAGGGCACTGGCAGCGAAACTGGTGGCCACTCCCACGCACCCCCTGGCCAGCTGCTCCAGCGCCAGTACGATTTCAAAACAGCCGCCGCCGAATCCTCCGTATTCCTCGGGGATAAAGATACCGAACAGATCTGCCCTGGCAATGTCTTCGAGAATGGACGTTGCGAACTCGTTCTTCTCGTCCAGCTCGGCCCGCTGGGGAATGATCTTCTCCCTGGTGATCTCCCAGGCGGTCTCAACGATCATCTGCTGTTCTTCCGTCAAAAAATAATCCACATCTCTCTCCTTCTGTTACCAGCGCATCAGTAGTGCCCCCCAGGTAAAGCCGCCCCCGAAGGAGCAGAGCAGGATCAGGTCGTTTTTTTTCAACCTGCCCTGCCGGTTGGCCTCATCCAGGGCTATCGGTATGGAAGCCGCTGACGTATTACCATATTTGTCCACGTTTATGAACACCTTTTCCCGGGGCAGCTGCAAACGCTCCATCAGCTTGTTCAGAATGCGGATATTGGCCTGGTGAGGCACGATCAGATCGACATCCTCCACCCTGACCTCCTGCTCTGCCAGCAGACCGCGGACCGCCTCCTCCATGGCCCGGACCGCATACTTGAACACATCCCGGCCGGTCATCTGGATAAAGCATCCCTGACGCTGATCGTCTGCCAGCTCCGGGTTGCGGCTTTTGGGACTGTCCATGTAAAGGAGTTTCCAGAGCCTGCCGTCGGAAAGCAGGTTGCTGCCCACCACGCCGCGGCCGTCGTCGCTGCCGGAAAGGACACAGGCTCCGGCCCCGTCCCCGAAGAGGATACAGGTGTTGCGGTCTTTCCAGTTTGTCCTGGCCGAGAGGGTCTCCGAGCCGATGAGCAGAATCTTCATGGCCGGCTGTCTGCACAGGTAGGCATCAACCAGGTCAAGGCCGTAAAGAAAGCCGGAGCAGGCTGCGTTCAGATCATAGGCCCATGCCCTGGAAGCGCCGATCTCGGCCTGGACAAAACAGGCGCAGGAGGGCATCATCATGTGCGGTGTCAGGGTCGCCACGACGACCAGGTCCAGTTCTTCGGCCTCAACCCCGGCCATTTTCAGGGCGCGGCCGGCAGCCCTGGCGGCCAGCTGATAGTTTTGTTCGTTTCTGCCGGCGATCCGCCGGGTATGAATGCCGGTCCTGCTGGTGATCCACTCGTCCGAGGTATCCACCATCTGCTCCAGATCGCTGTTGGTCAGGACCCGCTCGGGCAGACAGGAGCCGGTGCCAAGAACGATGGCTCGGCTCATTGGGCCATCTCCTGCGGAGATGGTGCATACTCTTCCAGGGAACGGAGAATGGAGTGGTTGACGCCCTTGGAGACCATGGTGGCAGCGACACCGATGGCGTTGCTGATGGCCCGGGCGCTGGAGGTGCCGTGGCAGATGATACCGGTTCCGTCGATTCCCAATAGCGGCGCTCCGCCATACTCGGCATAGTCGACCCGTTTGCGGAACCTGGCAAAGGCGTTGCGGATCAGCAGGTAACCCAGTTTTGCCCGCAGGGACTTCATGATCTCGGTCTTGAGCATCTGCATGGCCGCCTCGGCAAGCCCCTCGCTGATCTTCAGCGAAATATTTCCGACAAATCCGTCACAGACAATCACGTCCACATCTCCCTGGTACACGTCCCGCCCCTCGACATTGCCCTTGAAATTCAGGCGACTGCCGGAAAGCAGCTCAAAGGTGTCCTTGACGAGCCCGTTGCCCTTGCCGCTTTCCTCGCCTATGGAAAGCAGTCCGATACGGGGGTCCCGGATGTCGAGCAGTACCCTGATGCAGGAAGCGGCCATGATGGCGAACTGAAACAGGTGCTGGGGGCGGCAGTCCACATTGGCACCGATGTCCATGATCATGACCGGCTGTTTCAAGGTCGGAAAAATGCTGGCGATGCCGGGACGGGATATTCCTTTGAGCCGCCCGAGTTTTCTGATGGCTGCAGCCATGGTTGCCCCGGAGTTGCCTGCCGATACGACGGCATCGGCTTTCCTGGCCCGAACGAGATCAAAGCCGACCATGATGGTGGAATTTTTCTTCTTCCGGATTGCCTCCACCGGAGATTCGTGCATGGAGACGGTTTCCGGGGCATGCACGATGGAAATCCGCTCCAGCACCCGCTGTTGTCCCGCCGCCAGAGTCTGCAGTCGTCCTGCAAGCAACTCTTCAGGCCCCAGAAGGATCACCTCCAGGTCTTCCTGCTCGCCAACTGCGGAAAGCGCACCCTGAATCAGAAGATCAGAGCCACGGTCTCCGCCCATGGCATCAAGGGCAACTCGCACGAATCACAACCTAATCCAGTTCATCCTCAAGACGGATGACACTCTTGCCCCGGTAGGTTCCACATCCTCCGCACAACTGGTGCGGCATCTTGGCCTCGCCGCATTCCGGACAGAATCCCACGTTCGGCGCCCTAAGTGCATCATGGGCCCGCCGTTTGCGGGTCCTGGACCTGGAATGTCTTCTCTTCGGTAATGCCATTCTTCGTATCCTCCAGATATTGTTCAGGCCATTGCTGAGTCGTTTTCTCTTCGTTGTTGCCGATCGTTCCAGCCTGTTTACTTACTCCTACTTCTTCAGGCAGGCCAGCACGGCAAAGGGCGTATTCCTGACCTCCTTGGAGCAGCCGCACTCTCCATCGTTCAGGTCTGCGCCGCAGCGCTGGCACAATCCCCGGCACTCCACACTGCACAACCACTTGTGGGGCAGCGACAGATACAGCTGCTGCCTGAAGATGTCTCCCAGATCTATCTCGGGGCGTTCCAGCTCGATGAGGTCGAGATCGTCGATCCTGTATTCCAGTTCACGCAACCGCCAGCTTTCTGCTCCCCTGAACTCCAGTACCAGGTGCATCTCGGAATCGACTTCCTGGAGATAGCTGCCGCGGCAACGGTCACAGGTCAGTTCCACGGCTGTCCGTAAATAGCCGTACAGGGCCACCTTGGTCTCGCTCTTCCTGGTGAGCAGGGCGGCCGCCTCACTGTCGGCGCGCCGCTTCAGATCCTGCTCTGGAAACCAGACAGCATCAGGGAGTGCATACCGACTGCCCTGGGTGGATATTTCAGCAAACTGGATCTTCACGGCCGGTCCCCGAAAGACAACAGCAAAAAATTTCAGTAAAATAAATTAGCATACACAAAAAAAGCAAAACCTGCCAAGAAAAAAAAGTGGGGACGCCAGGTGCGGGCGGACGGGAAGAGGGAAGGAACTATATGGCTAACTACCTGTAAAAGAACGGAAAAGATGGATCAATCGCCATCCGTCGCCCTGGCCTCCTTGTCAAGCATGGCGATCTTGTCCTCCAGCTTTTTGACCAGGCCGGCATACTGTTCCTTGCGAAGGATCTCCCGGAACTGCTCCATGTAGTTGCGGACCAGGCTCACACCCTCGACAATGATGTCATAGGCCATCCATTTATCGCCCTTGAGAATCAGGATGTAGGATACCGGTATCTCCTTGTCCTTATCCAGGAGCACGGTCTGGATCTCCGCCCTTTTCCCCCGGATGCGCTGCTTTCTGAACTCTATCTTTTGGTTGGCGTAATCCTCGACCTTGCCGATATAGGCATACTGCAGCAGCCGGGTAAAGAGGGTCACGAACTGGTCTTTCTCCTCTTTGCTCAGCTTGCGCCACTGCTTGCCCAGAACCCGCTTGGACATCTCGTAAAAATCGAAGTGTTCCTGGGCCACGGTAATGATCCGCTGGCATTTTTGGCACTTGTCATCCTTTTTGAACTCTTCGCTGGTCAGGATGGAAACCACCTTTTCCACGAAAGGCTTGAACTGCTCGGTGGGATCCGGGACAGCAGCCCCACCAGATGATGGTCCGGCCAGCAGCAGGCAGGCCAGCAGGATACTGAACAGCATCCTTCCTGTCGTCATCCAACATGTTTTCGTCCATTCACTCTTCATCGGGTCCATGATCTCGCAGTTTCTTCCGGTATTGAAAGTATCCGTTACGCAGGGCGATGTACGGGTCAAAGGTCAATTTTTTCAGCTCTTCATATTCACCGAGATGCAGGGAGGCCTTGTTCACCTCCTTGCCCACATAGATGGTCGCAATCTCTTCAAAGGAGTCAGCCCAGGTATAATAGGGAGTGAGCATCAGCCCGTCAACCACGGTACCGCTGAAATCCCGCAAGGTAGACGAACCGAAGAAGGGAACCACCAGGTAGAAACCGTCGCCGATGCCCCAGGTTGCCAGGGTCTCGCCCAGGCTCGCCTCGATGGGCGGCAGCTCGAGTTCCTGGGCGGCCGGATCGGTGAGGCCGAAGACACCGATCGTGGAGTTGACGAGGAAGCGGGCCAGCAGTCTGCCGGCATCCCTGAACCGTCCCTGCAGGAGGGCGTTGATGAACCGTACCGGTTCCTGCAGATTGTTGAAAAAATACCAGACCGAATTCCTGACGTCTTCCGGCAACACCCCGGCATAGCCCCGGGCCACCGGGTCAAAGACCCAGGTATAGGTCAGGTCGTTGAAACTGAAGATGGCCCTGTTCATGGGCTCCAGGGGATCGCCGACCTCGATGGTTTCAGGCTCGTCCTCGTAGAAATCGTCACTGAGAAAATCCACACTTGCATCTTCTGCGCCATACAGGGGACAGACAGTCGCCCCTGACAGACAGAACAGGACCAGGCTCAGGCCGAGGAGCGCAAGGCGGGAAAAAGATTTTGCAGACATGAAGAGTTGAGACTATTTCACCTGACCGAACGCGAACTTGGAGATGAGCGACTCCAGATCGACCGAGGATTCCGTGTCGACGATACTGTCCCCCGGCCTGTACAACTCCTCATCCCCGCCAAGGGTAATCTGGATATACTTGTCGCCGATGATCCCCCTGGACTTCACCGAGGCGATGGAATCCACCGGCACCTGGATCTGCCTGTCCAACTGCAGGGTGGCCAGGGCCAGATCATCCTCGCTGAGACGCAGGTCCTTGACCGTGCCGACGACGACGCCGGCGATCTGCACCTCGGATCCCGGCTTCACACCGGAAATATTTTCAAACTCCGCATAGAGAATATAGTTTTTTCCGGGTGTCAGCCAGGATACCTCGCCCAGCTGCAGGGCCAACCAGCCGAAGGCGAGAAAACCAAGCACCAGGAAGACACCGACGGTTATCTCAACTCGTGAATTATTCATGATCTTTTTCCTCTCCCGGGCAGCCTCGTCCCTCCCGGCCCATCGTCATCTCGACGAACTCCTGAATATATGGTTTTTCCGACAAAAAAATCTCCTCCACTCCGGCAAAGACATCCACCTCTCCCCTGTTGAGGAGAATGATCTGGTCGGCAAGATCGAACACCCGCGGGATGTCGTGACTGACAATGACCGCCGTGTACCCGAGGCGCTGGTGGGTCCTGGTAAACAGCTCGTAGATGTCCTTGGTCATCACCGGGTCCAGGCCCGTGGTCGGCTCATCGAAGAGCATGATCTTCGGTTCTAACTGCAATGCCCGTGCCAGGCCGACCCGCTTTTTCATGCCGCCGCTGAGCTGGGCCGGATACTTGTCCTCGTGTCCCTGTAGCTCGAGGTCGCCCAGGGTCTTCATGACCCGGGCCCTGATCTCCTCTTCCCCCAGGTGTGTCCGTTCCCGCAATGGCAGGGCAATATTTTCGAACACAGTCATGGAATCGAACAGGGCCCCCCCCTGAAAGAGGACACCGAACCTTGTCCGAAGCTGCCGCAACTCACGTCGGCCCAGGGAGACCACATCCTGTCCGTCGACGATGATGGAGCCGCTGTCTGCCTTCAGCAATCCCAGGACCAGCTTGAGGGTGACACTCTTTCCCTGGCCGCTGCCCCCGGCAATGACTGTCGTCTTGCCCTCGGGAATGGAAAAGCTGATGTGATCGAGGACCGTGTGTCTCTTGGCCCTGGTGCCGAAAGACTTGCTCACGTCGATGAACTGGATGATGGGTTCTGCCACGGTGTTTCTCATCCTTCCTGTTGCCCCGGTCACAGAAGCACCGCGGTGAGCAGGTAGTCGAAGATCAGCACCGAGATGGAGGACAGGACCACTGCCTGGGTCGTGACCCGGCTGACGCTTTCCGCTCCGAATCCGGCACCCCGGATCTGTTGCACAAAATAGCCCCGACCGGTACAGATCCAGACCAGCAGCAGGGCAAAGACAAACGACTTGATGATACCCAGACGGATATCGTGGTTGGTGACACTCTGCATCATGCCGTTGAAATAGGAGCCCGAGCTCACCCCCATCAGCCTGACCCCGGCCAGGTAGCCACCAAATATTCCCACCACGTCGAAAATGGCGGTCAGCAAGGGAACCGAGATCAGGGTGGCCAGCACCTTGGGCGAGATCAGAAAACGGAACGGATCAATGGCCATGCACTCCAGGGCATCGATCTGCTCGGAAATACGCATGATACCGATCTCGGCACACATGGCCGATCCGGCCCGGCCCGTCACCATGAGGGCTGTCAGGATAGGCCCCAGTTCCATGATCAGGGTCAGGGAGACAGCCGAACCCAGCATGCCCTCGGCCCCGAACTTGTGCAGCGAATAGTATCCCTGCAGCCCCAGCACCATACCCGAGGACAGGGCAGTGAAAAAAATGACCGCGATGGAGCCGGTGCCGATGAAACGCAACTGCTTGCCCACCTCGCCGAGACGGAAGGGCCGGCGAAACATGCCGACCAGGGCTGCGAACAGGAAGATGCCCATGCGCCCCAGATCGTTGAACAGGTAGAGGGTGGCATCCCCCAGAAACCAGAAGGGCCTGAGTATCAATGGTGTTTCCCCAAAATCGGCAGATTCGTGCATCGACAATACGCTTCCTTTTCCGTGTCCGGTTCGCTGCAATGTATCGTCGGCTTCCCATCCCTGGAGGACTATTCGGCCGAGCTGCCTTTGCCAGTGGATGAAAGGCCGGGGTTCGCTCGGAGAAAAGTCTTCAAGCGTAACACCATTCCGGCAAGATTTTCATTAAAAAAAGACAATTCATCCCTGAAAGCCGCTGGCTCCCTAACCGGACCTTCCGAAAAACTTCTCAGCAGCTTCCGGCGACAACAGCAGAAAAATCGTCGAGAAATTCCAGGGCGACTCCGTACGGGTCATCAGTGGCGTAAAGGACCATGGTCTGCAGAAACATGTAACTGTCCGGTTCCATGCGGATGAACTGCAGAGCGATGCCTTCTCTGCTGATCCAGGCCACCCGGGCCTCGAACCTGAGGATCAGGCTGGAATTCCGTCCAGTCTCATGCAGCTCGAGAGTGCACTGCTCGCCCATGGCGGCAGGATACTCGCCTTCCAGGAAGAGCCCGCCTATACTCAGATTGCGGATCCTCGCCATGTCGTACCGACGATCAGCAAGCATCAGCCTGGCCTTTCGTTCGAGTATGACCCTGGAAAAGCGCCTTCTGTCCCGCCCTCTTGCGGCTGCCATTGTTTTTTCTGTATTCATCTCACTGCCTTGTCACGGCATTTCTTCTCTCCGGCCACCTCGAACCGGGTAACAATATTAAATTATAACAAGAAAGCAGAAAAAGAAAAATAGAATGGACAACCGGACATTCTGAAAGTGCGGGTTCCTCGTTGGAAACCTGGAGATCAGATTTTTTATAGAAATATCTATCTGATATTCCCAATAATTTTAAACTCACTGAAAACCAGCTCCGAAGCCAATGCTTCAAGACACCTGGAAAAAACGTGATTCTGTCCCTGTCAGCGGTCGCGTCCCAGCCTGCCAGCCCGTCGTCTGCGGTAGCGAAATCCGGCGATAAGACAGAGGATATAGACAACAAGAAAAATAAAGGTAACGGAAAGCCCCTGGACGCCGAAACCGTTTTCCGGCAGCCGGATCACCATTGCCGACCCAAGGCGCTGGCGGAGCACGGCCTCGGAAAAATGGTTGTTCAGCCAGGCTAGAACGAGAAATATGGGGAGCAGGTAGATGGTGACATACCGGGCATAATGGTACGCCAGGTAGGTATTGTACATCTCGTTGAGTTCCTCATCCGTGACCCGGTACAGGGCATCCCGGCTGTACTTGTCAGGTATGAGTTGAAGATCTTGCTGCCGTCGCCGCTTCTCCGTGAAGATCTCGTTGAAGCGATGGACCTTTTCATCCACCCGAAGCAGGGTGCGCAGAGCCAGGGAAAACAGCGCCGTGAACATGGCCACCAGGCTGACCTGCAGCCAGACAGGCAGATGGACCATCTCCATGGGAACAAGCAGCAGGCCGCTCAGGACTCGGCTGAGCCCCAGAAAGAGCGGTTCGATGATCCCGTAGAAAAGCCAGTCACAGATCTCGTTGAACAGTTCCATCGTACGAGTCCCGGTCCGGATCACTCATCCAGTCTTCGATATACGGTAGCAGGAAGACCACCCGGCATGCAAACAGGAATGGGGTGGACTTGATCCACCCCATGAAAAAAACCGTTCCGGTGATGATTGCCCTGCTCGCCACCTATACCTCGGTCAGACGGACAAACTTGAGGGCATGGGTGGTGCACTTGGTAACGCAGGCCGGCTTCAGGCCCTGGTCAATACGGTCCATGCAGTAGTCGCACTTGACTGCCTTGCCGGTCGCCGGATTGAGCTGCGGCACCTTCCAGGGACATGCTCCGGCACAGGCCATGCAGCCGATGCACTTCTCCTGGTCGATGTAAACGATACCGTCCTCCCGCTTGATCATGGCCTGGGTTGGACAGATGGGCACGCAGAACGGATCGTCACAGTGATAACAGGAACGGAAGGAAAACTCGGTCTTGGGCACCCCCTTGACCGACTTCAACGGTTCGTGATCGATTTCACAGAGAATCGGCCCCACCGGCAATCCCTTGTTCGTCTTGCAGTGGACTTCGCAGCCATGGCAGCCGATACAACGCCTCGAGTTGAGATAAATCATGTACTTGTTCACAGCTCAACCCTCCTTTTCGGATTTCGTGTACTCCGCTGCACAAAGACAAAGGCCTCGCAGAGGTTGATGGCCCCTCCTGCCTTGTCCCAGTCGTCCAGCTTGCCGGCCATCAGTTTCTGATCGCTCACGCCGGCATGATAGGCACGGGTCTGCAGGGGCACCTGCCTGCCAAACCCGTGTACCGTATACACGACCTCAGGATGGATAAAATCAGTCACGTAGGCGTGCACAGTTCCTGAATAACTGGCATTCTGCGCTGTGACGTCGACCAGGTCACCGTCTTCGATACCAAGTTTTGCCGCAGCCCGCCTGTTGATCCAGAGGGTGTTTTCCGGCATCAGTTCCTCGAGCAGCGGATTGTTGATGGTGTGGCTGTGAGTGTGGACAGCGGAACGGCCATAGACCAGCCTGAACATGCCTTTGGCCGGCTTGGTCGGCGATTTGTAGGGTTTGAGCGAAGGCAGGCCGACCTCTTCCAGTTTCTGGCTGATGATCTCGATCTTGCCAGAAGGCGTCTTGAACTGGCCGTCCAATTTGTCCCGGTCGTACATGATGACCTCGTCTGTGAGGGGAATAAAACCCTTTTCCTCGAAATCCTCGATGGTATATCCGGTGCCCTCCAGTTGCCACTCGTACAGGTCCTCGATGGTATTGTAGGGAAAATGTTCTCCGATATCGAGACGTTCCGCGAGCTGCTTGAAAATTTCCCAGGAAGGCTTGGTGTCGTACTTGGGTTCGACGGCCTTGCGCCGAACAGCAAGGCGCGGCTTGGGCCCCTTTTGGACGCAGATGGGATTGTCCCGTTCCAGGTAGGTGGATTCCGGCAGGATCACGTCGGCATACCAGCCGAATTCACTGTAATGGGTATCGATGGAAACCAGAAGGTCACAGTGATCGAAGAAGAGTTTCTGCCGCTGCGGATCAGGCATGGCTGTAAAAGGGTCATGCCGCATGGCGATCCAGGCCTTGATGGGATAGGGATCCTCGGTGCGCATGGCATCGAAGAAGAGATGGGCCAATCCGGGCCCCTTGTCGAAATGCTTGTACTTCCAGCCAACACCGTCGCCACGCTTGATATCCGGCTTCGGGCAGTCAAGCATCCGGATTCCCTTTTTGCCGCAGTCCGCAGGCCCCTTGGGGATGATCAGGCCTCCCTTGATTTCGATGTTGCCCATCAGGATGTTGAGGATATGCAGGGCCCGGCTGGCATAAAACGAATCCTTGTACCGGGACAGGTTCCACCCCGGATGGAAGATCACCCTGGGGATATCCTCGGCCACCTCGTCGACGAACTGAAGAATGGATTTCTCCTTGACCCCGCATTCCTTGGCGGCCCATTTGGGGGTGTACTCTTCCACAAAGGAGCAGAGTTCATCAAAACCGCTCACATAGCGCTCGATGAACTGTTTATCGTAAATCTCCCGCTTGATGATTTCGTGGATCATGCCAAGGGCAAGGGCGTAGTCGGTTCCCGGGCGGACCTGGAAAAAGCGGCTGGCCTTCAGACCGGTCATGGTCTGCCGGACATCCACATAGGTAAGCCGGCCGCCCTTCTCCAGCATGTCCATGGTCTGGATATTCTCGGCAATCCGCAGGGAGGCGAACATGTTGCGGCCAAACAGGACCAGGTGATTGGCATTCTTGATGTCATAGACAAAACCTTTCCTGCCGACGCCATTGATGGACAGGCTGGCATGGTGGGTGTTGCGGCCACAGGTATTGTCGTGATTGGTATAGTTCGGTGAACCAAAGGCATGGATAAAGGTCTTGTACATGGACTGCCAGGGACCGCCGCGGGAGGAGAGAACAACCGACTCGGGGCCATACTCTTCCTTGATCTTCTTCAGACGGGAGGCGATGTAATCGTAGGCTGTCGGCCAGCTGACCTTCTGCCACCGGCCAGCTCCCCGTCCCCCCTCGCGGATCAGGGGTTGGCGCGGCCGCTCGTCATCCTCGACCAGGGCCACCCCGGCCGATCCCTTGGCGCATAGCGCCCCGTTGAGCAGGTGCGGATTCCCTTCGATCCAGGTTACCTTGTTGTCCTCGACTTCCACCCGGATGGGGCAGCGGACAGTACACATGCCGCATATCGAGTACACTGACTTTTTCATTTTCTTCTCCTTCTACAATAACTCGACTTGTTTCCATGCGACCGGCGATCCCGGAACCGTGCCCGAGGCCGATCACCGGAAAAAACGGACAGGCCCGGAGACCTTCTTTCTGCCTTCGCGCTATACCAACGGCCTTGAACGAAGATCCCGGGCAGCCTGACCAGGCGAGGCATCTGGCAGGAAACCGCGGGGTAGCGGTTTCCTGCCATACAGCCGGATGCTCATCGCCCGGAGCCGTCTGTCTACCGGAGGAAGACAAGCAGCTTGGTGTACTTCATGAACACGATGATCAGGGCCAGGGCCAGGAGACGCTTCAGGAAGATCTCGGGAAGCTTCTTCTGGATCTTGGGCCCGACCATTCCACCACACATGGCACCGGCCGCGATCAGGGCCGCCATGATCCAGTCAGGCTGATACCCCATAAGGGCATACTTGGCAATACCACCGGTGGAGGTGGCAAAGGTACCGGCCAGGGCAATGGGTACGGCCAGATACATGGGATATCCTGCCAGGGTGGTCATGAAGGGCATGAACATGAACCCACCGCCGACTCCGAACGAGGAGGCGATGACGCCCATGATGATACCGCCGAGCAGCATGGTCAGTGGCCGGGCCACGAAGGTCTCGCCCCAGAACCGCATGTCAAAGGAGATGAAGTTGAACTTGTCGAACTCGATCTTGCCCATCTCCATGGCCTTGCCGGATTCCTTGGCCTCCTTGACGGCTGCGTTGAACTTCTGGATGATGGCCTTCATGGCCTTCTTCTTCTCGATGGACCCGGGCAGAGATTCGGTGAACAGCTTGATACCGATGACCAGACAGATGATACCCAGGTAGAACTTGAAGGCTGCCAGGTTCAGATACTTGGCCGACAGGGGCGGACCAATGAAAAAGGCGCCGGTGACGATACCGATGGCAAAGGGGATGGCCACCGGGTAGGCGAACCGTCGCTCCTTGAAGTAGTTCATCAGGCCGGTGATCGGCGAACAGAGGGTCAGGAACAGGTTGGTGGGCTTGATGGTGTTGCCGGCATTGATGCCCACCGGTCCCTTGGTCCCGATGACCGTGATCTGGAAGGCTGCAGTGAACAGGCCACCGGCCGCCCCCATGATGACGAAGAGCACACCGATCAGGAATGCGCCGCCGAAGACGATGAGAGGATTCATGTAGACATTACCGGTCTTGAAGTAGAAGCCGGCCTTCTCGATGGTGAAGGTGTCAACCTTTTCTCCGTTTACATAGACCCCCATGGGTGTTCCGGGAGCAAGGTTCTTGTACGGAGCCATGCTCACAGAGAACTTGCCTGAGGCCTTGTCCAGGGAAAGGGAAACGCCCTTGTTCCATTTTTCGGCCTGCTTGCCGTAATCGGTCATGATCATCCGGGCATTGCCGCCACCGATGGGTTTTTCCTTGGAGATGGTGTTGATACCGAACTTTTTCTCATGGGTGAAGGCCAGGAACTTCCACTGAGCCTCAGAGTTCACCGGTCCAAGCATCTTTTGGATAGCCGGATCAATCTCACCCCATTTCTTGATTTTGTTGACCTTTACCTTATATTTGAACGGTGGAAAGGCAAAGATACCTTTGGTCTGTCCCTTCCATACCTCCTTGGGAGTCGCCAGCTTCTCGGGGGTATTGGTCAGGACATAGTAGGTCGGTGGAATGGCCGTATCGCCAAAGGCGTTTTTGCCTTTCTTTCCTTTGGTCAACCGTTTCTTTTCCTTGGGACCCGGAGCATCCGCCGGCTTGAACATCTTGTCCGTGCAGATGACCACGAACAGATCCTGACCAGCCTCGATGGTTCCCTCCACCGTGATCGTGCTTCCGGCCTTCAGTGTTTTGCTGCTCAGTTTTGCCTCCATTGCCAGAACCGAGGAACCGGCAAAGAGCAAGGTTGTCAGAATAATGCCTAAGAACAAAGATAATCGCTTCATACTTACCCTCCTTACTTATTGCTTGGGAAACCGGGAGCCGCCTCTTCTCGTTTCAGCTCCGGTTTCGATGAACAGGCATGGCATTCCATGCCTGGAATCCATACTGGACATGCAGGTCGGGTTATCGCTCTCACCTCCTTTTTCCTGTTTGAGTGAATAATTGGGTGGCCACTTCTCCTTCTCCTACTTCAATTCCACTATCTTGGTCTCTCCAACATATTCCCGGCTGCTAAAGCCGGAAATGGAGGTCATCTTTGTCGTCAGCTTGCTGATCTCCCGCAGGTTCCGGATTATGGTCTGGATCTCGGCCTGCAGACTGGTGTCCCTGATATCCTCCAGCACCAGTTCCGCCGTTCCCAGGGCGGCAAAGAGCGGCGAGTTGATTTCATGGGCTACGGTTCCGGCCATCTCGACCACACCCTCCAGTTTGACCCGGGCCATCTTTTCCGCCTCCAGGTGCCGCTGGGTGGTGATGTCCCGGATGACCTCGATGACGAACTCCACTCTTCCATCCCGACCGAACATGGGCGAGGCTGTTCGCTCGAACCAGTGCGTTCCGTCGGCCAGTTCCACCTCGTGGGTATAGACCGCTGTCTTCCCAGTCTTCAATACCTGATCGACCGGACAGGAACCCTCCTTGTCCTCCACCGGGCAGAACTCATGGTACTCGGCGCCCAGCACTTCGGCCTCCTCTTTACCGATGGCCTCCAGAAAAACGCGGTTGGCCAAAACGATATGCTTGTCCCGACCCACGACCAGCAACCTGGGACGGATGCAGTCGATGATGTCGCTCAAAAACCGCTCGTTCTCTTCGATGTGACTGAAAAGACGATTGATCTTCTGATAGGTACGGGCATTCTGGATGGCCGTTCCCCCGGACTCGGCGACGGTGATGGCAAAATGCAGCTCAGAGCTGGTGAAAAAGCGGTGTTCATCACTGAGGATGCGCAGCACCCCGATAACCTCGCTCCCTACCTTGACCGGGACCGCAAGCAAGGAGCGAATCCCCTCCCGTTCCATGTCCTCCCGGTAGAGGACCCTTGGGTCATGGGTGACATCGTAGATGGCCACCGGTTCGCCGGAAAGCACCATGAGGATGTTCTTCTCGGTCTCGACCCGGCCACGCTGGAGATATTCCTGCGAGACGCCGTAGGAGGCCACCAGGTCGAGATGGTTGGTCTGCGGATTGAGCAGCCGGATGGTACAGGCCCGGGCGCCCATGGATTTGGGTACCCGCTCCACGATGGTATCGAGCACGGTGTCCAGATCCAGGGTCGAGTTCACCAGCTTGGTGATCTCCTGTACCTCTTTCATGAAATCCACCTGGTTTTCCATCTCCTTGAACATCCGCCCATTGGAAATGGCGATACCCACCTGCTCGGCCAGAGCCATGGCAAAAGAGATCTCCTCGGCGGAAAAGATGCGTTTGGTCCTGGTCAGCAACCGCATGATACCGATGATCGAATCCTGAAAGAGGATGGGCAGGGCCAGCACACTCTTGATCCCCTCCCTGGAAACCATGTCATGATGTTGGTAGGTATGATCCTTGTCGATGTCGGTCTTGGCCACCGGGTATCCCGACTTGATCATCTCCATGGTCTCCTCGGTATCGATACTCTGGCGGGACAGGTATTCCATGGACAGGCCGTGGGCCGCACCCAGGACAAAGGTATTGGTGGACCGGTCCAGAAGACGGATGGTGCAGGCATCCACGTCCAGGAGCTCGGGCAGACTGTGGACAATGGTGTCCATGACCTGCTGGTGATCGAGCACCATGGAAATCAGCTTGGTCACTTTCTGGAAGACCTTGAGAAACTGCTGTTCTTTTGTCTGGGTTACCAGCCTGGTCATCTTCCGTCTCTGAATACCTCCTGCGGACGGACCGCTCTTGATTCAGTTCGCCATCTGGAGAACCTTTTCCACCTTTTCCTCGAGTTCATCCCGGTCAATGGGCTTGACGCAGTACTCGTCCGCGCCGATGCTGATCGCCTCCCGGGCGGTCTCCACCGTGGGATAGCCGGTCAGCATGATGGCATGCATCTCCGGACGTACCTGTTTGAGAATGGCGAGTACATCCACTCCGCTCATCTTCTTCAGCTTGATGTCGAGAATGGCCAGATCCACGTTGTTGTCCTTCGCAAAGGCAATGGCCTCGTCCTCCTCGGTAAAGGTGTGGACCGTGTGCCCTTTCTTGGACAGTATCTTGCCAATCAGAACCGTGGCATCCCGCACGTCATCCAATGCCAGTATTTCAGCCATGCTTTTCTCCTCCTTCTACGTTGCGGTTATTTCCTGTTGTCAGCGCTCGTTCAGCCATTTCAAGCCACTACTGCCGATTCCTGCCGATCGGCCATGGGCAGGGCGATCCGGAACAGGGTCCCCCTGATACTCCTGCCGGTCTCCGGATCCCTGACCGGACTTTCCACCTCGATGATGCCGTCGTGATCTCTGATGATGCCGTAGGACACAGACAAGCCAAGCCCGGTTCCCCGGCCCACTGACTTGGTGGTGAAAAAAGGATCAAAGATCTTGGCCTTCACCTGTTCAGGGATACCATGCCCCGTATCCCGGACCTCGGCTATCACCATTCCTGTTTCCTCGTCGAAACGGGTAGATACATACAATTTTCCACTGCCCTGTTCTTCCATCGCATGGTGGGCATTGTTGAAAAAGTTGACAAAGACCTGACGAAGCTTTTCCGCATCTCCCACAATCTGGGGCAGGTTCTCTTCCAGATCCATGTGAATCTGGATATGATCGAGATTCAGATTGTGCTCGGTCACCGCGACAACGTCAGCAAGAACCTCGTTGAGACTGATATTCTCCCTGGCACTGCCGGACTGACGGGAAAACTTGAGCAGATCGGCCACGATCTTGCGGCTGGCCTTGGTCTGCCGCTCTATGACGGCCAGGTTCTGGTACGTTTCCGAATCCTTGTCAAAATCATCCATCATCAGCTGGGTATATCCCAGGATGATCCCCAGCGGCGTATTGATTTCGTGGGCCACGCCGGCGGCCATCTGCCCAACCGAGGCCATCTTTTCGCTGGAAACCAGCTGTTCCATCATGGTCTTCACCCGGGTCAGATCCTTGGCAATTCCCTCGCAGCCGGTCAGTTTGCCCGATTCGTCGCAGATGGCGGTCGCCGAGATGAGCACGTAGATCACCGAGCCGTCCTTCCTGCGGAACTCTGCCTCGAAATCCTTGATGAATCCATTTGTTATGATCGATTTGAAATAGGTGTCCAACTCCCGCCTGTTGTTGAAGATCTGCCTGAGATTGAGCGGTGGATGATCCTGGGGATCATATCCCAGCATTTCCAGGCCAGATTCATTGATATCCATGATGTTCTGGTCTGTATCGCAAAAAAACACCATATCCTTGGAGGCGGAAAACAGATGACGGAATTTCTTTTCCGACTTGGAGAGCTCGGCTGTCCGCTCCTCGACTTTTTCCTCCAGGTTCTGGTTCAACTCCTGCATCTTGCGGGCAGCGATCTCCAGCTTGAGATTGGCGCTCTTGAGTTTGGCAGCTTTCTGCTCCACGGCCTGATACGCCTGCACTCCCTTGTTATAGAAGATGGTTACCGCCGAGGCGGAGATAAGCAGCATAGTGTTGAAACCGCCGGAATAGGGGGCGATCCGATGCCAGAGATCCTCGTTGTCGGACATGAAGAGGAACTGTTTGACCAGATGGCCGGCAGCCCTGGAAAGCGAGAAGG
This sequence comes from uncultured Desulfobulbaceae bacterium, assembly GCA_964626235.1. Lineage (GTDB taxonomy): Bacteria > Desulfobacterota > Desulfobulbia > Desulfobulbales > Desulfobulbaceae > CAZVDY01. The sequence goes on from CAZVDY010000058.1 coordinate 99,219, forward strand.
CGGCCAGAGCCATGCAGAAATAAAAGAGAAAGCCCCAGAGAAAATTTTCCGGCTGTTTGCGGGTGAGAAGCCAGGCGTAACGAAGGGCCAGGAAGGCGAACACGATGTTCGCGGCCGAGCCGGCGATATCGGTGATGATGGTGGGCCAGAGGGGCAAACCGCTCATGATGACCCCTCCTTTGTGCCGACCGACTGGACGGACCGGTAGAACGATCGCATGCCGATACAGAAGAAGAACAAAGCCGGCACACAGAGGAGATGATCAAGCTTGGCCAGGTAGAACAGTATCTTGTTCCAGGTCACCGGACCCAGAAGCCGACTCTTCAGATAGCCGTCAGCCGCTGCCACATGGGCGGTATCGATGGCCAAGTCCGCTGTATGACCGGCAAAGGCAAGTACGTTCCAGGCCAGCATCAACAGACAAAAAATCTGTAGATATCTCCAGCCCTTACTTGTAAAACAGCTTCGACGGATATCCCAATAGAGGTAGCAGAGGGCGCAGATGAAATGGATGTGCGCCATCTGGTGAACGTACAGCCCCTCCGGGGCACCGTGAGTCTGGAGAGCCAGGGCACGTTCCGGCAGCAAAGCATAAAGGAGGGAAAGCAGAACACAGTATCCGGCTGTACGATAGCCCCAGCATCCTGATGGCCAAACTTTTCGTACCCGACCTGACCAATGCATATCTGCAACCAGAACGTTGCGCCCCGGTTCGTCCAGTCCATCCGGCAGAGCCCTGCGTTTCGTGGCCGCCGATCTCTATTTTCCCTTGAACCGGGTCAGTTAGCAGGATATATCCCTCCGAACGTCCTGCTCGGATTAAGATATAGTTCACTGTACTTTTCCTTCTGGTTACGAGATTGCAATAAGAGTGCCAAGAGCCATGCAAAAGCATGACCAACAATATCTATGTGAAATTATAAAATTTATTTGCAAGGAATCAAAAACGACAAGAAACTTCTTGCTGGAAATAAGACTGAATGTCTCTTTTGATGAAACAAAAATGTTGCGGGTGAAACAAAAATGTTGCGGATACTCGCCCGATCACGGGTAATGAATTCTTATGATTCGGCGTTACCCTGTCCCAGACGAGCGATGAGTTCCTCAATCTTCGGTTGCAGCCTGGTCAGCAATTTCTCCTCGGAGAGATAGGGGCAGGGCCGGTCATAGGGGAAATCCCGGCACTGTTTGGGCCGTGCCTTATGGATGGTGCACCGTCTGCAGAACCGGTCCCGGGACAGAAAGATACATGAACCGTCATCCCGGGTTTTGAAGGTTTTCCTGTTCTTCATGTACCGTTTGCGGACCTCACCGTCGGACATGCCGAAATGGCGGGCGATTCGGCTGATATCTTCTGCCATGACGTAGAGGCTCGCCCCCTTGGACGAGTAACAACAATACCCTGGACAGAAGTTGCAGTACACCCTGCCCGTGGCCAGACAGGTCGGGTCTTCGGGGCGGGAAGTCACCGGAACTCTCCCGACTTGATGCCATAGCGGCGCATGAGACGCTGAAAGGCCTGCCGTTCCATCCTGCTCTGCCTGGCCGCAGCAGAGACATTGCCGCCGGTCGCTGTCAGGGCATTGGCGAGATAGGAACGGCTGAAATAGCTGAGCACTTCCTCCTTGGCCTGTTTGTAGGGCAGGTTGAGAAAACAGGTCTGGCTGCTCAGACCGATACCGCCGGTCAATTCTCCTTCCTCCTCTCCGGATCCAACCAGATCGGCCGGGGTGATCCTGTTGCCGTTGCAGAGCAGAACGGCCCGGTTGATGGTGTTCTGCAGTTCCCGGATATTGCCTTTCCATGGCCGACGGAGCAGGCACTCCAGTGCCTCGGGAGTCAGCTCCAGATCCGGGCGATTGTGCTCCCGGCTGTACACCTCGAGAAAATGCTGGGCCAGTATCGGAATATCGTTACGAATCTCGGAGAGCGAAGGCATGGTGACGGCCATGACATTGAGGCGATAGAAGAGGTCTTCCCGGAACTCGCCCTGCTCGATCTTGGCCTCCAGGTTCTGGTTGGTGGAGGCCAGCACCCGGACATCGACCCGGATGGTGCTGGTCTGCCCCAGGGGCTGGATCTCCCGCTCCTGGAGAACCCGGAGCAGCTTGGTCTGCACCGACACCGGGATATCCCCGATCTCGTCAAGGAGCAGGGTCGAACCGTCCGCCTTCAGGAACAGGCCGTCCTTGTCGCTGTCCGCCCCGGTAAAGGCCCCCTTCCGGTAACCGAAAAGCTCACTTTCCAGGATCTGCTCCGGCAGGGCGGGGCAGTTCACGGTGATCATCTTGCGGTTGCTCCGGTTACTCATGGCATGCAGGGCCCGGGCAGCGAGTTCCTTGCCAGTGCCCGACTCACCCCGAATGAGCACCGTGGCCCGGCTGGGCGCCAGCCTGGCCAGGAGGTCCAGCGTCTGTTTCAGCCGTTTCGACTGCCCAACGAACCCGGTAGCTCGTTGTTTCTCGGTCAATCGATGCTGCAGCTTCAGGTTCTCCCGCAGCAGTTGGGTCCGCTCGATGGCCCGGGAGACCGCATGGACGATCTTTTCGTTGTCAAAGGGTTTCTCAAAAAAATCATAGGCCCCCTCCTTGAGTGACTGGACAGCCATCTCGATGGTCCCGTAAGCGGTCATGATGATGGTGGTGACCGTTGAGTCGTACTGGGAAATCTTCTGGAGGAACTCCAGGCCGTCCATGCCTGGCATCTTGATGTCGGTGAGCACCACATCGGGGAGCCATGTGTCAAACATGGCAAAGGCCGCATCGGCGGAATCGGCAGTCTTCACCTCGCAGCCGCACTTTCTGGAGATCACCTTGCTGAGAAGGATGAGCATGTCCAGCTCGTCGTCGACAACAAGCACTCGCTTGTCCAGGCGTGAATCCGTCATCAGGCACAACCTTTCTGCAGGGCTATCCGGAAGAAGACCTCCACAAACTTGCCGGACAGGGTGTCTGCCAGGGAAAAAAGCAGGCCCCCTGCCGGTGGATACTCTCCAGTCAACTCAAAATAGACGGTTCCGGACAAGGTTGCAAGCTCTGCCTCCACCGCCCCGGGATCGACCCGGTCTGTCTCTCCCCAGAGGCGGCACCGTACCGGCCGATGCTCGGCCAGTATGCACCGGTCATCCCGACGCAGCGGACAGCGCAGCTCCCCGGGAGAAAAAACATCTCCATATCGATGCTCATGGAGTACGCCTTGCCTGCCGGTCTTTCCCTTCAGCCGCCGAGCCAGATCCAGAGACCGCTCGATGACCCGGCAGCGTACATCCTGGGGCAGGTACCGGTTGACCGCCTCGCTGAGGGCCACGCTTTCCACCAGCTGGAGATCAAAGGGGATATGACAGCAGACGGCCGGTGCCCGGTCACAGCCGGTCTGCGCCCGGCCGGCCAGGCGGCTGTCCAGGCTCCGGACCAACCGCTGATAGCCGGTCAGCAGAGGAGAGAGATCCAGGGAGGGGCGGGGAGAAAGAGAGGGTTCGGCCAGGGTGAGCCTGCCTTCCTGGCGACCATATTTCTTCAGCAATTTCCACTGGCTGTAATTGGTCGGAGCGGCTCCGGTTCCCTTGAGGCGCTTTTCGGTCTGCCGAAGACTGAGTCCCCGGCGCAACATGTAGGCGGAAAGGAAGGTTCCGGTCCTGCCATGTCCATGCCGGCAGTGGACCAGGACCTTTTTTTTCAGATAGATGGCCTCGTCGAGCCATTCCAGGGCCTGCTCCATGGCCCCCAGGTCAGGGGCGGACTCGTCAGGTATGGGCAGGTAATAGACCTCGAATCCGGAGTTCTCCTCGATCTCGTGCAGATCGGCGAACTCGCCGCACAGGTTCACGATGGCCGTGATCCCCTGCTCCCTGATGGAATCCAGTTCGGCATAGGACATGGGCGCATATCCTGCCGCCAGTTGATCGGTAATCCAGGTCAGCCGATAGCCCATCTCACTGCATACCCGCAAACGAGCTGCGTCCCCGAAAAAACTCCTCCACCCAGGAATCGACCGTTCGCCGGTCCCTGAGCACCATATCCATCAACTTGGTGGCTCCCAGCAGCCGGCCCACCACCTCCAGCACCCTGACCAGCTCCTCCCGCTCCATGCGCTGCAACCGGGCCTCGAGCAGATCACCCTTCCGCTCCGCCAGGAAACCAAGCCGTCCCAGGACCGAAGCCAGGAACTCGATCCGCAGGGAGCGGCCAGTATAATCACCACCGCCCCCGGCAAAGCGGACCATGCAGTAATTCTCTTCCCTGTCGCTGCCGCACAGACAGTCCACCAGCGAAAAGTGGTAGCCGAAACGGATGTTGAAGTGGAGATAATCCGCCCCGACCACACTGTAGCTGGAAAAGGAAAAGCTGTCAGCCGCTGGAGCCATTCCGCCGGCCAGACCGATGGTGTCATAGCTGTCCCAGTCAAAGGGTTTCCCCTGCCAGCTGACCCCCGGGGCGCTCAGTCCCCGCCACAGGGCCTGGAAAGGAACACTCTCCACCTGGCCCGGGGCCACTACCTCTCCGGCGTCGGGCGCAATACCGCCGCCGACATCGAAAAGATAGACATTCAGCGGCACGTCGGTCACCAGTTTTTTCGCTCCCCTGGCGCTGCCTGGCCGGTCCGTTCCGAACATGATCCGCATCCCGGTCTCATGGACATAGCGGATGATGTCATGGAGGGAACGGCACTGCTCCGGCACAAAGGTCCTGGCAGCGGGGTCCACCAGCTTCAGCGGCGAGATGAAGCTGAGTATCGACTTCAGCCGCCTGGTATAGGGTGTGAGCCGGGAAGCGGCAACGCCGTGTTCCATCAGCAGCGACTTCACCCGGCCCGCATAGACCCGGCCCTGGTCCGCATCCACGGTAACCAGCCGGCCCGGTTGCAGTCTGCTGGTGGCACCGGGAACACCGGTGAGGAAAGGGACACCGAATTCACGGGCCACTGTGGCGAAGTGGCTGGCCCGGCTGCCCCGTTCGGCAACCACTGCCCGGATCCTGCCAATGGCCCGGACCAGGGCGGGCGGGGTATCGACGGTCACCAGGACTGCCTCCGAAGGAATGTCCTCGATGCGCTGGCCGTCAAAAACAAACACCCTGCCGCAGCCACAGCCGCCGGCAGCCTTCCTGCCCCCCTCGATGAGCGGAGTTTCCTGGATTTCGGCACCGCTATCCCCTGCCCGGCAGGCCACCACCTGCTGCAGGGGCCTGGCCTGCAGCAGGACAAGGCGGCCGTCAGGCTGCCGCCCCCACTCGATATCCTGCGGCATACCGAAAAAATCCTCCACCTTCTCGCCCCATGCACCGAGCCGGATCGCCTCCTGGTCCTCCAGGGCGCAACACCCCGTTTCTTCTGCACTCAGTTCCCGATCCCTGATCTCCCCGGCAGTCAGGATCCGTTTCCACCGCTGCTCCCCGCGCTTTCGCTCGACCACCCCACGACCTCCACGGCCGACCACCAGGGTATCCGGGGTGACCGCTCCCCCTACCAGCGGTTCTCCCAGGCCGTGGATACACTGGATATAGATGTTGTCACTGTCGTCCTGGCCGGTGGGATCCCTGGTGTACATCACGCCGCTGGCCGTGGCCTCCACCTGGCGCAGCACCAGGACGCCGAGGGGAGTTTCCTCGTCCCGCAGTCCCAGGGAAATCCGGTAATAGATGGCCTCGGGCGTATAGCGGGAAGCCAGCACCTCTCTGTAGGCCATCACGAGCTCTTCGGGCCGGACCCCCAGCACACTGCGGTACTGACCGGCAAAGGAGAACTCGCTGTCCTCGCTGACCGCCGAGGAGCGGACCGCAAACCGCACGTCACGGCCCCTGCCGGCCGCAAGGTTCCGGCACGCCCCGAGAATACCTGCTTCGATGTCCGGCGGCAATTCAGCATCACGAATGAGGCGCATCAACTCAGCTGAAGTTCCGCTCAACGATACGGACGACCCGGGATCGAGCCCGGCAAGCAGAGTATTGATTCTGGGACGCAGTCCATTGTACTCGATGAGATAGGTGAAGGCAGCAGTGGTGATCACGAAACCGTCCGGCACCGGCAGACAGAGACGGTTCCGCAGCTGGGCCAGGTTGTATGCCTTGTTGCCGCTCTGTTCCGGGCGCTCGATCTGCCGGAGTTGGAGGACAAAGGGAGGCCTGATGTCCGGCCTTGGAGGGGCAAGAAGAAAGCGGATGTAGAAATCGAACTTCCTGAAGTAGGCCTGCAGGCTGACCGTGGAACCGGGCCGCATCCGCTCCAGACTCCGGACCATTCCGGCCACCTCGTCGGCAAGTTCCTGGTACCGTTTCTCTATCCGGCAAAAATCTTCATACCTGTTTTCATGATACAGGAGTTCGAACTCTGCCATCAGGTCATGGCAGCGGGCATCATGATGGAGCAGATCCCGGAAGGCCTCGTAGGTCTCGCGGAGAATGACACCGGGTGCGAAGATCTGGTAGGTCCAGCGCCTGAACAGGCCGTTGAGCAGCATGGTGTCCTCCCTTTGCTCGCGTGCTCTCCCCGTCTCCAGGAGAAACCGGCGAATACCGGTCCATACAGGGAACATACCTGCAAGTGCGCCGACACACAAGGGGCAAAATACCGGACCGGGCAACGGCCCGGGATGTCACTTTCCGGCAGCAAAGTGATCAAACCCCTGAAAACCTATGGCGCAGGTGTGCTCGCCACCGCCGGCCTCCCGGACCAGGATGACCTCTTCGCCAGCTGTCATGCTGCCCACGGGATGAAACGCGTATCCATGGGTGGCGGCAAGAGCCAGAAGCTGGTCCGTTCGTCCCGGGGAAACAGTGAAGAGCAGCTCGTAATCCTCGCCGCCCCGCAGGATCCAGTCCAAGGGATCATGATCAAGGAGTGCCGCCACCTCTGCCAGCACTGGCTCCACCACCAGTTGCCGCGCAACCACGCGGGCCCCGGTCCGGCTCGCCTTGCACATGTGGGCCAGATCCGTTGCCAGACCGTCTGAGCAGTCCATCATGGCATGCACCAGACCGCTGCCGGCCAGCAGTTGCCCCAGCTGCAACCTGGCCTTAGGAGCCAGATGGGCTTCCAGACATCGCGCATAGGCCGAAAGATCCCGCCCTGCTCCGCCCTGCCGGAACAGGTCCAGACCAGCCGCCGCCAGGCCCAGCGGCCCGGAGACCCAGATGGTGTCACCGGCCCTGGCGCCACTTCTGTACAGGACGTCCTTCCGGGACGTCACTCCGCCCACGGTCAGGCTCAGGGAGATTCCGGCCGGGCTGCTGACCGTATCGCCGCCGATCAGTTGGCAGCCGTATCGGCGCAGGGCCTGGTCCAGTCCCCGGGAAAAGGATTCCACCCAGGCAGGATCCTTGCCGGGAGGCAGTCCCAGGGAGAGCAGGCACCAGGACGGCCGCCCTCCCATAGCAGCAATGTCGCTGATGTTGACCGCCACTGTCTTCCAGCCCAGCTTTTCCGCCGTATGCCAGGCAGGATCGAAATGCACGCCTTCCAGGAGGGTATCCATGGTCAGCAAGAGCACCGAATCGTCTGCCAGAGAAAGCACTGCGCAGTCGTCGCCGGCCCCCTGCAAAAGGCCCGGCAGACCGGTCGGCCCGGAGCGGACGATGTGCTCGATCAGCTGCCGTTCATTCACTGGACACCGAAATCTTCCGGATAATACTTGGGCAGGTACTCGCCCAGAAAATTGCGAACCTCGCTGGAATCACCGCACCGGAGAAGCCGCTCACCCAGTTCGGCCAACTGCCTGGAACAGGAATGACGCAGGACCCGTTTCACGTAAGGAATGGCCGATGGCCGCATGGACAGTTCGTCCAGGCCCAGGCCGAAAAGAACCGGTGCTGTGACCACGTCGCCAGCCATCTCTCCGCAAAGCGCCACCTCGATACCCTGTTCGTGCCCGGCCTGGACGGTCTGGTTGATCATCCGCAGTACGGCCGGATGGAGGGGTTCATACATGTGGGCGACATACTCGTTGCCCCGGTCAATGGCCAGAGAATACTGGATCAGATCATTGGTACCGATACTGAGAAAATCCACCTCGGCGGCCAGGGTATCGGCCATGATCACCGCGCTCGGGACCTCGATCATAATACCGATCTCCACCCGGGACTGGAAGGGCACCCGTTTCCTGGTCAGATCGGCCATGATCTGGCGGAGGATACCCTTGACCATCCGCAACTCGGCCAGAGACGAGATCATCGGCAGCAGGATGCGCAGCCTGCCATGAACAGCGGCCCGGAGCATGGCCCGGAGTTGGGTCTTGAAGAGTGACGGCTCCCTAAGGGAAAAGCGGATGGAGCGAAGCCCCAGGGCAGGATTCCGCTCCCTGTTGACCGGCATGCCGTTGAGCTGGAGGTGATCGGCAAACTTGTCACCTCCCACGTCCAGGGTCCGGATGGTCACCGGTTCCGGTGCCAGAGTCGCCAGCAGATCACGGTAGGTTGCGTACAGGGTCTCCTCGTCGGGAACGGTATCGGCGTGAAAGTAATCGAACTCGCTACGGTACAGGCCGATCCCCCGGGCGCCGTAGCGAAGCACCGACTCCAGCTCGTCGCGCATCTCGATATTGGCGGCCAACCGTACCTCCCGGCCGTCCATGGTCTCTGAGGCAAGGTGGATGAAATAGGCCAGGTCGTCGGAAAAGGCGCGGTGCTGGCGGTCGTATTCCAGGTATTGGGCCTGACGGTCGGGTGAAGGGGAAATGTAGACCCGGCCGGAAAACCCGTCCAGGATCAGGGTATCGCCCGTGGCACAGTAGGCGGTCACATGTTCCAGGCCGACCACGGCCGGAATACCAAGGGATCTGGCCACAATGGCCGAGTGCGAGGTGACACCGCCCTTTTCGGTGATAAAGCCGAGGATCTTTTCCGATCGCATCCGCACGGTATCCTCGGGAGAAAAGTCGTTGGCCACCAGAATCACCGGTTCGGTCACATCGGCGAAACAGTCCTCCTCGCGGCCGGAAAGTAGGCCGAAGACCCGGTCCGCCACGTACTTGATGTCCGTGTAGCGGGCCTTGATATATGGATCGGCGATCCGATCGAATTTTTCTCTGATCCTGCCCAGGGCCCTGGCCAGAGCCCACTCGGCGTTGATCTGCTCCTGACGGATGATCTCGATGGTCCGGTCATAGATCATCTGATCCTTCAGCATCAGGATATGGGAGTCGATGATGGACAGGGCATCCGAAAGGTCACGGCCAAACTCCCGCCGCAGGCTGACCAGTTCCTCCTCGGCCCGAGCTGCCGCCTCTTCGAATCGGGCGACCTCGGCCTCGATCTGGCCGGCAGCGAGATGAAACCAGCGGGCCTTACGGGTCTGGCGCTTGAGGACCAGAACCCTGCCAATGACGATTCCGGGCGAGCCGGCAACGCCGTACAGAGTCCTCGGTTCCGAGGCCACATGGTTAGGTACTTTGTTGTTTTGTCCCATTCCCGGTATCCTCGACCTGACTCAGCAACTCCTCCACGACTTGCAGGGCTTTGTCTGCCTTTTGTCCTCTGGCCCGGAAAACCAGCCTGGTGCCGCAGACGAATCCCTGGCTGAGGACATCCAGGATGGACAGGCAGTCGATGGCCCTGCCCTCTCTGACGATCTCCAGCTTGACGCCCTGGGAGCGGGCGATTTCAGCCAACGCAGTGGCCACCCGGCCATGGACGCCGCGGCGGTTGCGCACCGTGACCGTCCCAGAAATCCACCTACTTGATGACACGCAACCTGCCTTCCGCCGGTGATGGTTTTTCCGGTTTTTCCTGTTTACCGCTGCCCGGAGACGGCGGTTGATCGAAACGGACCGCCTGGATGAACCGTTCCTCCCCGCCCATGGTGAAGATCTCCTGACCGGTGAACTGGGGCACCCTGAGAGTCCAGACAATGGGCTGTACCGGCACGGAAAGCACACTCATGCTCACGTGATACCACTCGTCCCTGCGGCTGATGTCCCGCTTGATCCCGGTGACCAGGGCATAGACCAGCATCTGCGGCTCCTTGGCGGCAATGAGCACCAGGTCCCCCTCTTCGGTGGTATCCTTGAATCGGACAAGTTTTCTCAGTTCAGCAACCAGTTTCTCCATTATCGGCTCCGCAGGGCAGTCTTGACGACAAGCCGTCCAGGTTCTGTATAAAAACGGAAGCTAGCCGCCGCCAGCGTCTCCAGCTCTCCCAGGAAGGGGAGCACCCTCTCCTCCAGCACTTTTCTGCTGGCCGCTGCCCGCTTCGTATCCTGCAGGGCCAGAAAAGGTTCAGTCCAGAGAAGCAGCGACCGTATTCCCTTGACCAGTTCGGCCGGTCTGACAAAGGTTAACATATTGCTGGGCTGGAGAAAACCGGTATTGACCCTTTGGAAATCCGGGCTATCCAGCAGCCGTTGGCGACTGTCCGCCAGGACGGCCTCCACCTGCTCCCGGCTGTCCGCGAGGATGAGATAATTGTCCAGCAGGGCATAGGTAGGTTGCAGTAGGCCCTCTGCGGCCAGCACGGACACGATCTCGGTTTTTCCTATCTTATCATGCCGTACCGGTACACCGACAAGAATTTTTTCCAGTGCCCGGGCTATTTTTTCCCGGTCCCGCACCTCCAGACAGAGACAGAGTCTGGGAACAGGGAGCGGATTTTCGGAGTGCATCGCCGCAATGTTGCAGCCGAACCGGCTACCGAAGAGCCGAACCCCTTCCTCCCAGGTCAGGCCGGTACGTCGACCGATCCAGGAACCGATTCTGTGGGCTATACCTCCTGCTCTGCCCGCCCTTCCCGCAACACGCACAACCTGCTGCAGATCGAAGAGATTTGTCCAGAAATAGAAGAGCAGGTCTGCCGGCATGCTCATGAAGCGGGCATTTAGTGCCGGCGCCCTGCCCCCCCTATCGGCAGAGACTGCTCTGTCCGGCAGTGAAACGACCAGTGTGGAATGGCCAGTCTCCTGCCAGAACCGATGGCAGAGGATCACCTCGCTGATTTCCAGCCTGGCCAGCCAATCCAGGATTCCCTGCCATATCGGCGTGGCAGCCAGGACCCGGGAAGCGGCAAGACCTGTCAACAGCGAGCCTTTGGCATAGAGGACAAGATCTTCCAGGCCCGGTCCGCCGTAGCGGCGCACAACCCCCTGTTTCCACTCTCCAAACCCTGTTTCCGGCCGCACCCTTGTTTCCCGGTATCGCCACAGACAGCGTTGCAGGGTGTTCCTGGAAATGCTCATCAGTGTGATCTTCCCACACTGGGCAGCATACAGCTCCTGGCCGTCCGGCCAGGTGTTCCGGTAGATGGTGGCGTCCTGGTATTTCCTGACCTCCTGCCGCTGTCCAGGGAAAAGTTGTCCCAGGAAACGGCGGGCATCCAACCTGACCAGGAGGACCAACCGTTCCGGCAAACCGACCTGTGCCCCGTGTTCAGGCAGAAGGGCCAGAACAAGGCGTCGCCGAAGAAGATCTTTGCAAGCGGCAGCGGTTTCCTGCCGGCAGGAAGCGGTAACGCGGGCCAGCAGAGAGCCGATTTCGGGCCGAGCAAGATTCAGGCTCTTCAGAACCGACGCCGTATTAGGACCGTCGGCATCAGACCGGCCAGCCCGCTTGCTCTGAAAACGGTCCCAACTTTCCTGCGGCCTGATCCAGTCAACAACCAATTGCGCATCAAGGGGCAGGAGATCGAGCAGATCCGGCACTGGCCGCAGATCAGCGGTCAGCCAGGAGATCGCCGGGACCAGGCCGGCAAGAATCAGGAGAAAAAAAACAGAACGTCGCATTCCTCACAGAAAACAGTGACCAACGGAGTCATGCGACCGGCATAGAACAGCCTGTTCGTGGTACATCATGGTCTGTCGTCAGGCAGCGATCTCAGGTTCAACCGTTGAGCTGAAATTCTATTTTTTCCAGCAGGAGCGTTCCATTGATCGGTTTGGCGATATAGTCATCCATACCGCTCTCCAAGCACTTTTGCCGGTCGTCCTCCCGGGCGTGGGCGGTCATGGCGATGATCGGAATATGGGCCCCATGTTCCTCTTCCAGTTGCCTGATACGCCTGACAGCTTCATACCCGTCCATCTCCGGCATCTGGATATCCATCAGTATACAATCAAACCCGCCCTTCTGCCAACTCTCCACCGCCTTTCTGCCGTTGTCCACGGCTGTGACCTGAAAGCCTGCCTGTTCGAGCAGGGAAACCGCCAGGGTGGTGTTGATGAATTCATCTTCGGCCAGGAGGATATGATGCCGGCCCTGGTCATGATGACGGATCTGGTTGCCGACCTGTTTCCGTACTGCAGACGGCTGCTCCTGCTCGGCCCGCCTGAACCAGAGACTGAAATAGAACCGGCTTCCCTCGCCGACCCGGCTCTGCAGCTGCAATTCGCCACCCATGAGCTGAACGATCTGCCGGGAGATGGACAACCCTAGCCCGGTACCGCCATACTGCCGGGAGTGCGAGGTATCGCCCTGGACAAAGACATCGAAAATCACGTCCTGTTTTTCCGGAGAAATCCCGATACCGGTGTCCATGATCTCGAAATGGAGCTGTACCTGCTCACTCCGGGAATCATCCAGGCGGCTTATCCGGACAGTGACGCTACCGTGATCGGTGAATTTTATTCCATTCCCTGTCAGGTTGACAATCACCTGCATCAGCCTGGACTGGTCTCCGATCAACCGGTCAGGGACATCGTCCTCGACGACCGTGCGAAGCAACAGGTCTTTGCTCCTGGCCTGTACCTCCAGGTTGCTCATCACCTCGGCAAGAGCCTCACGCAGGGAAAAAGGCTGCTCATCCAGAAGGATGCGGCCTGCTTCGATCTTGGAAAAGTCGAGAATGTCGTCGATTATGGTCATCAGGCGAAGGGCCGAGGTGTGGATCAGCTTCAGGTGCTTGCGCTGCTGATCGGCCAGATCGGTTTCCAGGACCAGCTCTGACAGACCAATAATCCCGTTCATGGGGGTACGGATCTCGTGACTCATGTTGGCCAGGAATTCACTCTTTGCCCGGCTCGCCTCTTCGGCCTGCAACCTGGCCTGCTCCAGTTCGGCTTCTACGAGCTTGCGGGCTGTGATATCCTCCACCACCCAGACGACGCCGCTGGACAGGTCATTGCGGACAATGGCCTTGCCACTGAGCATGCAGGTTATGATCCTGCCGTCCCGGCGCCTGAGCTCACACTCGATGTTTTCCAGGGCCTGCCGCTCCAACTGGCGGGCAAAGCGGAGCACAAACCGGCGGAATGCCTTGCGGCTCGGGAAAAATATCCTGATGTCCTGACCCAAGAGTTCATTGGCCGAATAACCGAATATCTCACCCATCCGTTCATTCACGTTGATGATTTGACTGGAACGGACCAGCATGATACCCACCAGACTGGCACTGAGGATGGTCTCCAGCTCGCGCAACATTTCCCGCCGGTCCGATTCGGCCTGCAGGCTCCGTTTCCGGCCGAGAAGGAGCTCATCCCTGAGCCGCTGTTCCCGCCGTGAATGCAGCAGAACAGAGATATACATGCCGCTGAAGGTGACCACCATACCGCAGAGGCCCAGGACCACGGTGAATGGAAAGGGTGCCTTCTGGATAGTCACGAGTTGCCAGCCGGGCAAGGCCATATCCTGGCGATGGACCAGGGCCCGCCTGGCTTCGAGACGAATAAAAGGGCTGTCCAGGGAAAACGGCAGGGCTCCTGTCGGCAGGTCGGGAAACTGTCGCTCGCGGCCGAGGCGCTCTTTTTCTTCCTGGGAAAGCGGCCGGGTCCGCTGGTACAGCCACTCGGGACGGGTGGAGGAAAAGACAATTCCTTGAGGCGTAAGCAGCAGAACCTCTATATCTTTTTTCAGTATTCTGTAGAAGAACTCGATGGCCCTGATGCCGATCTTGATGACCACCACCCCGAGGATTGTCTGTTCGTCGTCGTCAACGACCGGCTCGCTGAAATAAATCCCGCGTTTTCCGGTAGTCACCCCCACGGCTCCGTACTGAGCCGGTGTTCCGGCCATGGCCTGAATGAAGTAGGGACGGAACCTGTAGTTCTTTCCACGCAGGGAGGAATCCGAAGAACCGAGTACATTGCCGGACCGGTCCAGCACGTAGACCAGCGCCGGCTGGAGTACGGTGCTGGCTGTATCCAGGACGCGCAACAGTTCCCTGTTGTCCGGACTGCTCCTGGCCGCGCAGACATCCCGTATCTCGGGTGCCAGGGCCAGCTGGCCGGCGATATGGTTGATACGGTGAATGACGAGGCTGTTGATCTCCTGCACCAGGTGCGCGGTCATTCTGGTCTGCTCTGCATGGTACCAGTACCGGGCCACCTGGTCACCACCCAGACCGATGGCCACCATGGTCAACGCGGCCAGCAGACAGACACTGACAATACGACGCCGAACCGGCTGGAGAAGAGAAGACGGAAGAGATGTCCTGTTTTCTGTCATGGTGAGTTCTATGAGGAAAATCCTGGCTCCCGCATCGGGCTTGCAAATGGCCCCACCTTACTCCAATCCCAGGAAAAATCAAATCCCTCTCTTCCAAAAAACCGGAAACGTTTCTGCCGGAATGGCGGAAAATCCCTTTTTTCATTTTGTCCTTTCCCGGCTGGGCGATACAATGAAACCTGGGCAGCCAGTCCTTTCGGATCCGGCTGTGGAGAAACGGTATGAGGATGAAACAGGGACCGACAAATCAGATCCAGTCGCTGCAATCGGAACAGGGATTCACCCTCATCGAGACCATTATTGCCGTGGCAGTGCTTTTCATCGGCATCCTGGCACTCTGCACCATGCAGATCCAGTCCATAGGCGGCAACAGTGCGGCCAGCGCCCTCACCGTCAGTACCAACAGGGCCCGGGACAGGATCGAGGCCCTGCTGTCCAGATCCTACACCCACACCGACCTGGATGTCGGCACCCATACCATCACGGAAAATGGCTCTCCTGTCGTTTCGATCAGCTGGAATGTCACAGCATGGGACAGCGACGGCCAGGACAACGATATGGATGGCAAGACAGACGAATTCGACGAACAGGGAATAAAACATATCGTTCTGACGGTTCAGTATCTCGACAAGGGGACCAGCAAGCAGATAACCACCCGGTTCGTACGTTCGGAGATCTTCTGACATGCGCTTTGGAAGAACAGCTGGCCGCCTCCTGGGTCAGGAACAGGGATTCATCCTCGTCATCGCCATGGTGATCATGGTGATCCTTTCGGTGCTGGGCGTTGCCGCTCTCAACTCCACGGTGATCGAACTACTCATCGCTGGCAACGACCGGCAGGAAAAGCAGCTGTTCTACGGAGCCGAAAGCGGCTGCCGTCGAGGTGGCCAGTGGCTGAGAAATCTACAGCTCAACCGGGTCGAAGACTATGCCGATGCAGACCAGAAAAGCGCATACATAGCCGCCCTGGACTTTTCCGCTCCAATGCCAATCCGGGATGTCGACCCGAGCGAAGAGACCAATCTCGACGGCAACGGTTCCTATCCGGTGACCTACAGCTATCGGATAGTCCAGGACGACGACTCGGCAGGGAATCCCCGGGAATGCCGGCCCATAGCCGGAAACAACCCGAATCTTCTGGCCTGTTTCTACGAAGTAACCTGCACCGGTTTCTCGGCCCGGGGTGGGCAGCGGGTCATCAGGGTAGTGGTCAACAAGCCCACGGACTTCAACTGATTCTTGTGGGACATCCATGGAGGGTATCGGCATGACCCCAACGGCGGTAGCGGCAAACAGGACGGCAAGACGCCGGAAAACGGTCACGTTGCTTCTGATGTTCTTCCTGGTCGGCATTCTGGCAAGTCCCACCTGGGCAGCCAACACCCTGGAGACGAGGGTGGCCACGGGCAACGACGATGTGGAAGAGCAGAATGGTTCCATGTACAGGAACAGCTCTGACCTGGAACTGACCCATGGAGACGGCCACAACCAGGTAATCGGCATCCGGTTCCAGAATGTTGCCATCCCGGTCAATGCCACTATCCTCAAGGCATATATCGAGTTCACCGTCGACGAAACCGGCAACGAGAACGGCACCCTGACGATCCATGGTCATGATCACGACGATTCGCCGTCCTTTTCCGGCAGCGACTGGGACGTCTCAGACCGGACCAGGACCGGAGCCTCGGTATCGTGGCAGCTAACCGACGACAACCGCTGGACGACAACCGGCGCTAAAAAACAGACGCCGGAACTGAAAACCATTGTCCAGGAAATCGTTTCCAGGACCGGCTGGAACAGCGGCCATGCCATGACCTTCATCATCGACGGAACCGGGAAGCGGGTGGCCCAGTCCTACGAAAAGCGCTCCTCCAAGGCACCACTGCTCCATGTCGAATACGAGGACGGACCGGCTGCGCCCATCATCAGCGTCGATCCGGCCTCCTTTCTGGGAGCCACCTGTTACCAAGGGCTGAATGCCGAACCGGGGAGCTTCGAGCTGACCAATACCGGAACGGCGACACTCGACTACTCGTTGACCGACGACGTGGACTGGCTGAGCTGCGTCACCAGTTGCAGCGGCACCCTGAATCCCGGAGAAACCGCCATAGTGAGCATACAATACGATACGCACACCATGACCAGCGGTTCCTACACCGGGCACATAACCATCAGCGACACCAACGCGGTCAACAGTCCCTTCGAATATGATGTCAACCTCCTGGTACAGGAGGCGGCCAGCGGCTCCACCTGCGGCGAGGTGCCGATCTATGCCCAGAATCTGGTCGACCCGGCCATTCTGGTCCTGCTCGACGTCTCCTCTTCCATGAACTCCATGATGCCGGTGGCCAGTTCGTCGGACAATCCCCGCACTCCGGAACTGAAGACCATTGTCCAGGAAATTGTCAACCGTTCGGACTGGAGCGCCGGCAACAGCATGGTCTTCATCATCAATGGCACCGGCAAGCGGGTGGCGGAATCCTATGATGGAGTCTCTTCCGCCGCCCCCCTGCTGCGGGTGACCTACGAAAAAAACGGTGCAACGACCTCCATCGAGACCAGGGTATCCGCCACCAGCGACGATGCCGAGGAACGACCCTCGGGATCGATGTACCTGGACAGCTCGGACCTGGAACTGATCCGGGACGGCAGCAGCAACCAGACCGTGGGGATCCGCTTCCAGGATGTCGACATCCCTGCCGGTGCCACCATTGTCTCGGCAGACATCGAATTCGTGGTGGACGAGAGCGATCCCACCGAGCCAACCTTCCTGGTCATCCGGGGAGAAAACACGGGAGACGCCCGGTCCTTTGACGCCGGAACCAGTTACAACATCTCCAGTCGCCCCCCTACCATGGCCCAGGTCCTCTGGAACATCACGGACCAGTGGAACAGCCCGCCCCAGAAGGAACGATACAAGATCGGCCGGGAAGTCATCAGCGAGCTGGTGGAAGACACCACCATCTCCTGGGGGTACGGAACCTGGGCCTTTTCCGGATATTCCGGCCCCGGCAGCGGCCCGAACCTGGATCTGCTGCCCTCCAATCCCTACGGCAGCAGCGAGATCGATCTCTTCACCAAGATCCGCGCCGGTATCAGGCACCGGAATGCAGCGGACACGGCCGCCTTGAAAGCAATCATCGAATCCACCACCACCACCGGCGGCACCCCGCTGGGACCTTCCCTGCTGGCAACCAGAGAATACTTTGCCGGCAGGAAACAGGACCTTGACGGCAACACGTATGATTCGACCCTTACCTGTCAGCCGAAATTCCTGATCGACGTGACCGACGGGCTGGGATACTCGCCTCACACATCGGTCGAGATCATCAACAGGTACACCAATCTTCTGGCTGATGAGAAGATCACCGCCGTGGCAGTGGGTTTCGGCCTGGATGACGCCACCCAGCTCAACGAGATGGCCAGGGTCTCCAACGAGCGAGGCAGTGAACCAGACCTGTATGCCCTCCACGAGGAGGATGAGAACGGCACTCCCATTCCCTTCATGGCCCAGAACCAGGAAGAGCTGACCGCTGCCCTGCGGGCCATAACCAACAGCATAAAAAAACAGCTCTTCGTCGGCACCTCCCCGGCCCCCTCCACCTCGGTCCAGATGGGCAACTTTGTGATCAATGCCAGTTTCAATGCCGCCGACTGGAGCGGCAACGTCACCGCTGCCCCCTATGATCCCGAGACCGGGGTGCTCATGATGTGCGTGGACAGTGCCGGCAACAGGACCTGCGATCCAGCTGCCATCGTCGGCAGGTGTCCGGACTCCGGCGAGACATCCTGCAATCCGGCCGATATCGAGGAGACTGAGTGTGTCTGCTGGGATGCGGCAGAAGTCATGCCGATGACAAAAAACGCCTGGACCGTTGCCGGCGACCTGAGCCATGCGGGCATCGGCATATCCCCCGGGGAGGCAGGACACTACACGGACGACCACACCAGTCTGGGCACAATGGACATCGCCCTGGATGGTGACAACTATCTCTGCAAGGACCTGGGCGACGTCATCAACTCGACGCCCACCATTGTCGGACCACCAGGCAGGTATTACTTTTTCGACAATTACAGGTTCTTCCGGCTGAAAACCGCGGCAGAGCGGGAACCCATGCTCTACGTTGGAGCCAACGACGGGGCCCTGCATGCACTGAATCTGCAGACCGGCGTGGAAAGCTGGCGTTTCTATCCCGAGGCAGTCCATGCGAAACTCATCGACGCCGGCCTCTGTGAGGACGGCTACTGCCACAACTACTTCGTGGACGGCACGCCGACGGCAGCGGACATCTACCTGGGCTCAGGACATGATGTCTACCAGGGCTCCGAGCTCCGGCAGACCGGCTGGCGGACGATCCTGATCACCGGCCTGGGCCGGGGCGGGAGCGCCTACTTTGCCCTGGATATCACCTCTGGCAGCCCTTTTGCGGAAAACAATACCGATCCCCTGACCGGCACCACCTACCTGTGGCAATTCACGGACGACGAGCTGGGCCTGACCATCTCCCGGCCGGCAGTGGCGCGCATCAACCTGCCTGATACCGACTTCGGGGGCTGGGGCGCCTTTTTCGGCTCTGGTTACGATGAAGACGGCGGTCCGGAAAAAGAGGCCTACGTCTACGGTATCGATGCCTATGGCATGACCCCCCTCTGGCTGGACAGCCAGGGCCAGCCAACCAACCGGGTAAAGATCGAGGAAAGCGACCGGATCTCCTACAGCGGCCAGATCGGCGACGAGTTCGTGCCAGGGCAGACCGTCACGGGCAAGGATTCCGGAGCCAGCGGCCTGGTCGTCTCGGTGCTGGACGATGGCGACCAGGGCGAGCTGGTCCTGAGCGATATCAACGGTTCTTTTTCCACCGGCGAACTGCTGCAGGTGGGTTCCACCGACATGGCGACCCTTTCCTTGGACCTGCACAGCCAATACGCAAGCGACGCCCTTTCCGATCCCCTGGCTGCCGACCTGGACTTCGATCACCTGACAGATGCCCTCTACTTCGGCAGCCTGTACGGCCGCCTGTACCGGTTGACCGATATCGCCCGGGAAGCGGTACCGCAGGTCTCTCTCCTCTTTGCCCTCGATCCCCTGCAGGTCAACCACAATACCCCCATCAGGGCCGGGGCGAGCCTGGGATACGACGCAGAGGAGGGGACGGTGTGGCTCTATTTCGGCACCGGCAGGTTCGAGGAACAGAGCGACAAGTTCAATACCGAGCAGCAATACTTCATCGCTCTCAAGGACAACCTGAACAACCCGGTCTCGGACAGTTCCCTTGCCGACCTGCTGGAACGCACCGCCGTGGCGGTGACGGCCACTGTCAACGGCGAGGAACGGGAATACCGAATCATGACCGGATATTCGTATGCTTACCAGGGAACAGGCACCCCGGTCGTCGGCCGAACCATGGAAGGTGTCCGCTCCCATGCCACCGGCACCATCGAGTCCCTTTCCACGCTGGGCTCCACCCAGGTGGTGACCTTTGCCGGCTCCTCCCTGGACGGGACCTTTCTCGTGGACGAAGAACTCTTCGACCAGAGCGACGATTCCATCCGCATCACCCTGAAAGGACATCCCTGGTATGCCCGACTGCACCAGGTCACCGGCGTGCCCAGCGAACGGGTGGTTTCCAGGGCCCTGGTGGCAGGCGGGGTGGTCTTTTTCACGAGTTTCATCCCGGACGACGACGTCTGCGGCGGCAACGGCAGCGCCTGGCTGTACGCCCTCGACTTCCAGACCGGCCTGCCGCCCGCCGATGTGATCTTTGACATCAACGGCGACGGAGCCTACGACAGCCAGGACAAGGTGACGACCTCGTCCGGCGAGGAAGCCGCCGTGGCAGCCATACCCATCGGTCGGGGCATTCCCTCCGCCCCGGTCCTGGAGGGGAACATGATCTTCGTCAACACCACGGACCTGGCCAGGCCGGGCCTGCCGGTCAACCTGCCGGCCCTGAGGGCATCCATCTCGTCCTGGAAGGATGACCACACGTCCTCCCAGGCCGAAACAACAGAGTAAAGGAGACCTGTCGATGTACCGAACAACAGTGCTGACGATCCTGGCAACCCTGCTGCTGGCCATCGGACCCGGCACAGCAGCCGACCTGGAGATCGGCCGGGTGATCGAACTGTCACCGGAACGAAACTTCATCCAGGTACACGACCGGATCTACAAGGTGGAAAACCTGGAAAAGATGGACAGCAGGGGCAGAATCACGGCGGCCGCTCCGGAGGAGCTGGCCGAAGGCTGCATGGTGCAGATCGTCCGGGGAGACAGGGAAGAGTACTTCTGGCACGCCCGCTCGCTGCGCATCCTGCCGGAAGGGCCGGAAGCAGGGGATGGAGATCTTGAGGCAGGATCCACACCGGCTGATGCCACCGGCGAGACGGCAGCGGAACCGACCCGCTCCACCCTGGTCTATGAAAACGGGGTCTGGCACAACTAGGGTTCAGACCGCTGTCCCTGCCGGGCAGGCGATTGTTCAGTCCCGCAGGGAAATGATCTTCCAGCCACGTTCCCTGGCAACAGCAGCCAGGCGTGCATCGGGATCCACCGCTATGACATGCTCCACCTGCTCCATGAGAGGCAGGTCATTGATGGAATCGCTGTAGAAATAACTGCCGGCCAGGCTCTCGCCCGATCGGGCCAGCCACTGCCGCAACCGCTCCACCTTACCCTCCTGGAAGCAGGGAATGCCGTCGATCCTGGTCGTGTAACGGCCATCCTGTATCAGCGGTTCCGTGGCCAGTAGGTTGTCGATGCCGAAGGCCTGGACAATGGGCCGGGTGATGAAGCTGTTGGTGGCGGTGATCACGACCAGGGTATGCCCCATCTCCTTGTGCTTCCTGACAAGTTCCCGGGCCTTGTCGCTCATCATGGGCCGAATGACCTCTGCCATGAACTCCCTGTGCAGCTCCCGGAGTTTTTCCATGGGCAGTTCGGAAAGCGGCCTGAAGGCAAAGGCGCAATACTCGTGAATGTCGAGCGTCCCCTGCTTGTACTGCTCATAGAATTGCTGGTTGGCCGCATCATAACTATCTCTATCTACAATATTTTTTTCCACCAGAAAACATCCCCACCCGTAATCCGAATCTCCGCTGAGCAGGGTGTTGTCCAGGTCGAACAGTGCCAGGGTCATGATGTGTGCTCCGCTGCTTGGGTGTGCGGTTGGTCAGTCATTGTTGTCACCATGCTGCATGCGGCGGTACTGGATCGCCTCGCCCAGGTGGACCGGATCTATCCGGTCGGCCCCATCCAGGTCGGCAATGGTGCGGGCGATCTTGAGGATGCGATAGTAGGCCCTGGCCGACAGGGCAAGCCGACGACAGGCCTGATCGAGCAGGGAGGACGCCGCCCCGTCCAGCCGGCAGTGCTGTTCTGTCAGGGTCGAGCCCATGTGGGCGTTGCAGTGGATCCGGTCCAGGCCGGCAAACCGGCTCTTCTGGATCCTACGGGCCCGGTTCACCCGCTCCCGGATCGCCTCCGAGGACTCGGCCGGTCCGCTGCCGCGGATCGCGTCCAGCTGGACCGGCGGCACCTCCACGTGCATATCGATCCGGTCCAGCAGAGGGCCGGACAGGCGGCTGCGGTAACGTTGCACCTGCAGGTCTGTACACCGGCATGTCCTGACCGGATCGCCCAGGTAACCGCATGGACAGGGATTCATGGCCGCCACCAGCATGAAACTGGCCGGGAAACGCAGAGTCGTGGCTGCCCGGGCAATGGTCACACAACCATCCTCCAGGGGCTGACGAAGCACCTCCAGGACGTGACGCCGGAACTCGGGGAACTCGTCCAGGAAGAGCACGCCGTTATGGGCCAGCGAGACTTCGCCCGGCCTGGGAACCTGTCCGCCACCGATCAGGCCGGCGTCCGAGATGGTGTGATGCGGCGCCCGGAATGGTCGCTCCACCACCAGGGGGCGCTCCGGAACCAGCAGACCGGTGGTGGAGTAGACCTTGGTGGTCTCGATGGCCTCCTCGAAGGTGAGATCAGGAAGGATGGTTGCCAGCCGGCGGGCCATCATGGTCTTCCCGGTTCCGGGCACTCCGCAGAGCAGGATATTGTGCCCGCCGGCCGCAGCCACCTCCAGGGCCCTGCGGGCATACTCCTGGCCCCGCACCTCGCTGAAATCCGCACTGCCGTCCCGGCAGGAGGCAAAAACCTGGTCCAGGTCCAGGGAGGCGACCTCGGGCTCCTGCAGACCGTTGAGGATCTGCACCACCTCTTCCAGCCGGGCCACCGGCACCACCTCCACCTCCCGGACCACGGCGGCCTCGAGCCGGTTATCCGCCGGTACGAAGAAGCGGCGGATTCGATTCTGGCGGGCGGCCAGCACCATGGGCAAGACCCCCCGGACAGGCCGCACCGCCCCGTCCAGGGACAACTCGCCGATGAACCAGGCATCCCGCAACGATTCCAGGGGAAGGCAACCAGAGGCGGCCAGGATACCCAGGGCAATGGGCAGGTCATAGCCTGCCCCCTCTTTTTTCACAGCTGCCGGAGCCAGGTTCACAGTGATCCTGGCGGCCGGAAATGCATAGCCGCAGTTGCGCACTGCCGCCCGAACCCGGTCCTTGGCCTCCCGTACAGCACCCTCGGCCAGGCCGACGGTGGAAAAGGAGGGCAGGCCCCGGGCCAGATCGACCTCGACCCGGACCGGCAACCCGTCCACGCCGATCACGGCACTGGAAAACACCCGGGCCAGCATCAGCTCACCGCCTCTGGACCAAGACGATAACAGGCTGCCATCTCTTCAGAATATGGTCCATTTTTCGAACTGTACACATAAAACGGCTTCAGGACCACCAGCTCGTCGCCACCGTTCTTCACCGCCTCCGCAAGCACCAGCCTGGCCCTGCTGTCCTCGGGATAGCTGTACACCGGCTGCAGCCGCTTGACCACCAGATGCTCCCTGGCCAGCGCAGCCATCAGCCTCACCAGACGGCCGGCCGGGTAGACGACCACCATCCTTCCCCGGTTCTTCAGGCTCCAGGCCGCGGCCCTGCAGAAATCCTCCAGCCTGCCGCAAAGCTCGTGCCTAGCCTGTGCCTTTTCCCGGTTCCTGCTCACCCGTCCCTGCGGTGGACGGCCATAGGGCGGATTGCTCACCACCATATCGAAGCTTTCCGCAGGGACCAGGTCCCGGATGTGCAGCAGATCACCCTCCAGGATCCGGAACCTCTGCTGCAACCCGTTGTCCCGGATATTACGCCGTGCCAGACCGGCCAGGGAATGTTGCAGCTCGATACCGGTCAGGTGAAGGTGCGGATGTAACCGGCAGAGGATCAGGCCGATGATGCCGTTGCCGCATCCCAGGTCGAGAACGCACCGTTCCCCCCTGATTTCGGTCCAGCGGGCCACCACTACCGCATCGAGGGAAAAACGGTAGCCCCTCCCGTGCTGGCGGCAGGTCAGGGCACCACCAAAGAGGCTGTCCGTGGTCTCCTCCATGGACCGGCTCAGTCTCCGGGCAGTTCGACCTCTTCGTCCAGTTTGTTGATGAGCAGGCCGGTCATGATTTTTGGATAGAAATAGGTGGATTTGTGGGGCATGATCTCTCCCGAGTCCGCCACCCGGGTCACCTGCTCCACCTTGGTCGGATTGAGCAGAAAGAGCAGCGGAGTCCTGTCGTCGTCCAGGACGCTTTTTTTCACCGCCACGTCCAGGGCCTCGTCCGGGTCGCTGAAGTAGGCGATCAGCTTCTCCCGGATGCACTGCTGATGGTCCAGGCCCAGGTATTCATGGATGAGCAGATCCGAGAGGATCACCACGTCCAGATTTCTGAGTACCTCCGGCCGTTCGGCCAGGCAGGTGGCCTGCTGCAGGGTGCCCTCTCTTGGCCGGAGGAGAAACCCCCTGTCCTCACCGGCGTGATAGACCCCGAACGCCGGCGTGTTGGTATCCATTTCCGTCTCGTCCATCCGGGCCAGCACCTCGGCGATCACACCTTCCCTGGTACCACCGGTCACCTCCTCCACATGCAGGCCCCTGGCCATCCTTCCGGCCAGTTCCTCGGCCGACATGTTCCCAGGCCAGTTGACCAGACGATGGGTGGCCAGGACCGACAGGCCCTCGTCTTCACCGGCACAGAGATACATCATGATGAAGTTGTAGGGACTGGTGGCCGGCAGATCTGGATCTCGCTCCCTGGCCCGTTTCTGGCAATCCAGGGCTGTGGTGTAGCGGTGATGTCCATCGGCGATGTAGATGGATCGGTCCCGGAACAGTTCCCTGACCCTGGCCAGGGCTGCCCTGTCCGTCACCCGCCAGATGGTATGAAGGTTGCCGTGATGATCGTGCACCGAACAGATGGCCTCCGGCTCCCGGGCCGCTTCCAGCACCGAGATGATCTCGTTGTCCCGGTCCGGGTAGATGGAAAAAACCTGGCTGAACTGGGCCTGGCACTCGTCCATCAGTTCCAACCGATCGGCGATCACCCCAGGGAATGTCTTTTCATGGGGTTTGACGATACCCTCGGAAAAGTCGGCCAGGCCCACCAGGCTCACCAGGCCCTTGCGCACCATTTTCTTGCCCGAGGGATGGAGATAGGAGATGTAATAAAGGTAGATGGCCGGCTCCTGGTCCCGAATCAGGATCTCCTCTTCCTGCCAGCTGTCGAACCGGTTTCTGGCCCGGATATAGCGGCCGTCGTCATCTGTCTCGCCCTGGGAGGTGTTGCGGAGATCGAGCTGGATCATGTTGTAGGGATTCTTCTCCAGAAAGGCTGCCCCGTCCTCCTCGGAAATCACATCATACGGAGGGGTGACGACCTCCTCAAGATTCCTGATTTTCTGTGGGTTGTACCGCACCCCTCTGAACGGGGCCACAACTGTCATAACTCGTTCTCCCGGATAGTGATCGTCCTGGCCCTTTCCGCTGGTTCACTCTGTTTCAAGTGGAAATGGCGACAATCTTCTGCTAAAATATAAATTTTGTTATTTACCATTTTCCCAGGAAATGTTGCAAGAGGCTTTTCTGGTCTGGTTGCGGCTCCGGCCTGCCGCCGGGACCGGAGGCCCTGCAGGACCAGAACCCCAGGAGAGCGAAGCAATGGTCGATATCTTCATCAAGACCCATTTTTCCGGAGGGCATCATCTCCGGGACTATCCCGGCGACTGCGAAAAACCCCATGGCCACAACTGGAAGGTCAAGGTGACCGTGCGGGCGCAACAGCTCGACCACCTGGGCATGGGCATCGACTTCAAGGTTCTGAAGAAACACGTCAACCAGGTCATCGATGATCTCGACCACTGCGACCTGAACGAACATCCTGCCTTTGCGGAAATCAACCCCTCTTCCGAGCATATTGCCATGCACATCTTCAGGCAGCTGGAAAAGGAGCTGCAGAGCGACCGGTACGCCCTCCACGCCGTGGAGGTGAGAGAAACCGATACCAGCGGAGTGATCTATTACGGTGACTGACCGGCTGACCGTCTCCGAACTCTTCTATTCCATCCAGGGTGAGTCCACCCATGCCGGACTGCCCTGTTGCTTCATCCGCCTGAACGGCTGCAACCTTCGCTGCGTCTACTGCGACACTCCGTACAGCTGGCAGGAATCCGGCCGGACGATGCAGGTGGACGACATTATCACCTGGGTCAAACGCCACTGCGGCCGACTGACCGAGCTGACCGGCGGGGAACCCCTTCTCCAGGAGGGCGTCTACCAGCTCATCGACCGGCTGCTGGCCATGGACCGGACAGTGCTCCTGGAAACCAACGGCTCCATCGCCATCACCCGGGTGCCGCCCCGGGTGCGGGTCATCCTGGACATCAAGTGCCCGGGCTCGGGCATGGCCGAGGAGACCGACTGGCACAACATCCACCTCCTCAAGGTGCGCAAGCTGCAGGGCAGCCGGGACGAGGTCAAGTTCGTTCTCTGTTCGGAAGAGGATTTTCACTGGGCCAGGCAGGTGGTGGAGGAACATGACCTGACCACCCTGGTTCCGGTCCTCTTTGCTCCGGTCACGGACATGTTTCCAGCCAGGCAGCTCGCCGAACTGATCCTTTCCCACCAGCTGGAGGCCCGCCTGCAGCTGCAGCTGCACACCCGTCTCTGGCCGGATCATCCCCGCGGCCGCTGAACAACGGGCCACAACAGGACCCAGCAGATGCGACGGGCCGGAGCGTTCCTCCTTTTCCTGGTTCTCCTGGGCGGCCTGGTCCTGGTCGCCAGGTGCAGGTTGGCGGAACAGGCAGCGCTCGCCATCCTGCACCGGTACGGATTCCGAGAGATTACCCTGCACATCAGCGGGCTTGGTCTGCACGGGCTGCACATCGACCGTTTTTCCGCCTCCCTGTCCGGCGGCAGCCCCCTGAAGGCCATCCGGCTGGAGCGGCTGAACTGTTCCTGGCGGTTGGCCGGGTTACGGCAAGGCCGGATGGAAAAGCTGGCCATCGGAAGTCTTGTTCTCGACCTGGAGCGGAAAAAACCATCCCGGACAGGACCAGGGCCTCTCTTCCCGGACCGGCGGCAGATGGCCCTGCTCCGTGATCCGGGTCGTTTCCTCCCCCTGGCCGAACTGCGCATCAAGCGGCTGGAGCTCGAGCATCCGGCCATCCCTGAACCATTGCGCCACCTCTCGGTCGATATCAGCAAACACGCCACCGGCCGCATGGAGGCCAACCTTGCCTTTCCAGCCCCGGACATCAGGCCGCTGCGCCTTTCCATGAATTATTCCAGGCCTGGAGAGGCAACATTCCTGGTGGATCGCCATGCCCGGCTCGCCGGGGGCGTCCTGCACCTCCAGCCGGACCGGCTTGGCGGTTCCCTGGCCATCGAGGCAGCACCCCTGCATGATCTCCTCACCGCACTGGGAAAAGACCCGGTGCCCATGGGCGGCGGGCTGGAGGCCGAGTTCGTCCTGTCGTCCCGCCCTCCCACGGCCGTCAGTGGTACGGCTCACCTTCTGGGGAAAGGGATTGTCCTGGCCGATCTCTGCTCTGCCGCCCTGGAGGCGAGCCTGGCGTTCAATGCGGAAACGCGTTCCGGTGCCCTCAGGTTCGCCCTGGACAGGACGTCATGGTGCGAACTCCGCTCGCCGGAACTGCCCGGCCGGTTCCAGGTGGAGCGGCTCTTCATCAGGCCCGTGCTTGAAGTCGAGCACGCCCCAGGCAGTTCCCTGCTCCGGATCCATCCCGCATTCCGCCTGACCACCGGACATGTCGTCCACCCCACCCTGGACCTGGCAGGCCTGGACCTGAAGCCGGCGCGTTCCCTGGAGATCGATCTTCTAAAGCCGGCCCTGCCGGCTTCGTCCTGGCACCTGGAACCACTGGACGGCCGGGCTGGAAAACTGGCTTTCCGCACATCCGCGATCCAGGCAGACCTGGCGCCCCTGGCCTTCCGCGCACCCATCCAGGCAGACCTGGCCTTGCGCACGGCGACCCTGGATGTCACCAGGGGGTCCATCAAAACGAGCTTGCAGGACTGTGCTGCCCAACTCAGCCTGACCGGCCCCAGGCTGCAGGTCGGTTTTGCCGCCTCGCCCGCAGCGGTCAGCGGCCGACTGCAGGGCGAGGTGCGGTACGAACGCACCAGGGACGAGTTGCAGATCGTCATGAGGACAGAGCCGCCGATCCGCTTTTCTCCAGAGACCGGTACGCTGGCCGATCTGCTGCCTCTCGGGAGAGACGGATTCGACATCCTCGGCGGCACCCTGCACCTGGAAGGGCGTCTCGTCCGTCACGGCAGCAGTGCGCCCAGGCTGTCGGCTGGTGTGCGGTTGCGGGAGGCCGAAGGGAAGGCCAGGGGGATCAGGTTCACCGGCCTGTCCCTGGACCAGCAACTGCAGCTCCTTCCAGAGATCCGTTCTCCAGCTCCGGGTCGAATCCGGATTGCCAGGCTGGAAACCGGTATCACGGTGGAAGACCTGGAAGCCGCCCTGCTCCTGCGTCCTTCCTCTGCCGGCCCAAGGCCCAGAATCCTGGTACCGGAAGTCGGCATGACCATGCTGGGTGGCACGGTCAAAGGCACCGGCCTGGAGCTCGATCTCAACGGTCCGCACAGCCAGGGAACGATCACAGTCCAGGATATCGACCTGGCGGAAATCATCAGGTTACACAGGACGCAGTCTCTCCAGCTGACCGGCAGAATCGCCGGCAGCCTTCCCTACGTCCTGGACCAGGACGGACTGCGTATCCGGCATGCCCGGCTGCACAACCAGGGGCAGGGAAGACTCCAGTACCGACCGCCAGCCGGACCAGGCAAGAAACACTCCGCCCTGACCGGCTATGCACTGAAGGCAGTGGAGGATTTTCGCTACAACCTGCTCCAGGCCTCGGCCGATTACAGCCCGGACGGCGATCTCGAGCTGGTGATCCACCTGGAAGGCAAGAGCCCTAGCCTGGAAACCGACCGTCCCGTGCATCTCAACATCACCACCAGCCAGAACCTGCTTTCCCTGCTCCGCAGCCTTCGGTTCAGCCAGGGCCTGACAGAAGAACTGGACAAAAGAATCCAGAAGCATTACAGATAAGCAATCTCTCCGAAACCCGCTGCAAGAGGTTCCTCAAGATGATGAACAGAATCGCCAGCCTCATCCTGGCTTCCTTCCTTCTGGCCGGCTGTTCACCGACCGTGAAGATGGCCCCGCCGGAAAAACCGATCACCATCAACCTGAACGTCAAGATCCAGCATGAAATCCTGGTCAAGGTGGAAAAGGACCTGGACAACGTGCTCAGCGAGGACAGCGGCCTTTTCTGACATGCGATCGCAGCGAGACACCCTTACAGGAGCATCGGCAATCATGAAGACAGTACAGTATCTTCTCGTACTTCTCCTTTTCGTCTTTTCCCTGCCCGTGCTGGCCAATCCCCAGCTGCAGGCGGCCAAACAGCAGGGCCTGGTCGGCGAAACCCCCACCGGGTACCTGGCAGCGGTCAAACCGCCCTCACCTGAAATCGAGAAACTGATCGAGTCCATCAATGCCCGGCGCAGGCAACAGTACAGCCAGATCGCCAAGAAACGGGGCGTTCCCCTGGCCGAGGTGGAAAAGCTGGCCGGCAAGAAGGCCATCGAAAAATCCAAGCCAGGCCACTACATCCAGGTCAACGGAACCTGGAAGAAGAAATAGATCCAGTAACTCAAAATTTCACAGACTCGGTCCAAAAACTGGGGCCTCTGCAGTCGCCTCGCGACCAAAGAGGGAATTGATCACAACCACCGCATCTTCACACGATCTCTCAGGCCGAGTCCCACTATGTGACCAGGGGAGCTCGGGCAAACCTGCAGCAGCTGTGACCAATTACAGTTTGGAAGTAAGATATACCGCGGGATTACCTACCCTGTGATCGGTTACTATTGGTCGTGTCGTCCGGAACACCTGCTGCCCGGTGTGCCGGAGGCTGGCAAGG
>CAZVDY010000059.1:0-18193 GCA_964626235.1 uncultured Desulfobulbaceae bacterium
CCAGGGTGGCTTCCCGGCCGCTCCCCAGGCAGGTGACGATACCGCTGCCGAGGATGTAGGCCGGCCCGCTCATTCCTTGCTGGCCGGCGCGTTTTCCCGTATGTGGGCGGCCAGGGAGGCCAGGGAGGCAAAGACCTTCTCACCCATCTCCTGGCTGTTGATGATCACCCCGTAGTCCTTTTCCACCATGACCACCATCTCCAGGACATCGATGGAATCGATTCCCAGGTCGCCTCCCACAAGCCGGGCCTCTGCATCCATATCCTCGGGTTTGACCCCGGAAAGGTTGAGAATATCGATGAGCTTGACCTTCAATTCCTCTATCAGTGTGTCCGTGTCCATGAACCTTTTTCCATCACAGGTCAGTCGAGTGCAGGGGCCCGAGAAAACGAAGCTCTTCGCCCTGGACCAAGGCATGCGCGGGATTTCGCCGCACCCGTCGTGGATCATTCCGGGCAACAACCGTTCGCATGGCGTGGGGATCGGGCGAAAAACAATTTTTCAAGGCGCCCTGGAAAGCATTGTCAGTCAGTGGTATATATTCTGAGTTCGTGACCTTGTCCAGCCCCCTTCTCCGGAAGGCCAAAAAAAGAGGTACCCGGCAGGCAATGAATCAGGAAACAGACCATGGCGCATCCAGGACCGGCGGGCCGCTCGGCGACCTGCGCATCGAGGACCTCCTGCCGCACCGGAACGGCATGCTCCTCGTCGACGAGGTCCTGGAGGTGGACTCCACCCGGGCCGTGACCCGCTCGCGGGCCAGGGACTCCTGGCCCCTGAGCGGTCCCGTCGGCGTGGACCCGCTCATCCTGGTGGAACTGGCGGCCCAGGCTGCCGGGGTCTGCAATGGCTGGGACCGGATCCGGACCCAGGGGCTGGACTCGAACCAGATGGGCTGGCTGGTGGCCGTGAAAAAGGCGGAATTCCACGTGGAAACCATTCCCCTGGGCGCCACGGTGATCGCCCGGGCGGAAAATACCTACAACTTTGAAAACCTGCGGGAGGTGGAGTGCGAGCTGAGCGTGAACGGCCGCCCGGCCGGCCGCGCCACGCTCCAGCTCTTCCAGGCGAGGGAATCATGAGCAGCGGGCAGGAAAGGCGGATCGCCGTCGTCACCGGCGGCAGCAGGGGAATCGGTCGGGCCACCTGTGTGGAACTGGCCCGGATGGGCTGCCACGTCATCATCAACTATGTCCGGGACCGAGACGGGGCAGAAGAGACCCTTGCCCGGATCGGTGAACACGGCGGCACGGGCGAGATCAACCGGTTCGACGTCCGGGACACCGAGACGTGCTCCCGGGTCGTGGCCGAGATCGGCGACCGGTTGGGCGGTATCGACATCCTGGTCAACAACGCCGGGATCATCCGGGACGGCCTCTTCCTCATGATGGCCGAAGAGAGCTGGCAGGCGGTCCTGGACACCAGCCTCAAGGGATTCTACAACATGACCAGGCCGGTCCTGGAACTGATGGTGCGCAGGCGCAGCGGCTGCATCGTCTCCCTGTCCTCGGCCTCCTCCCTGGTGCCCAACCGGGGCCAGGCCAACTACTCGGCAGCCAAGGCAGGGGTCAACGCGGCCAGCCGGGTGGTGGCCGCCGAGGTTGCCCGCCTGGGCATCCGGGTGAACGTGGTGGCGCCCGGACTGATCGAGACCGATATGACCCGGGAGGTGCCCAGGGACCGGATCAGGGAGATGATCCCCATGGCCCGCATCGGCCGGCCCGAGGAGGTGGCCAGGGTGGTGGCCTTTCTCTGTTCCGATGCAGCCTCCTACGTCACCGGCCAGGTGATCTCGGTCAACGGAGGCATGGCGTGATCCGGCGGCTCCTGCTCATCCTCGTCGTCCTGGCCTGGTGCGGCCCTTCCCTCCTCCTCGGCCAGGACCGCCGGCAGCCGGAGGCGAAGCTCCGATCGGTCCAGGCCGACTTCACCCAGGAAAAACACCTCCGTATCCTCGGCCGTCCCCTGGTCTCGAAAGGCCGGTTCATCTTCCAGGCCCCGGATTCACTGCGCTGGGAGTACCTGGAACCGTTCAGGTCTGTCCTGCTCATGCACCAGGGCCAGGTGAGAAAGTTCATCCGCTCAGGCGGCAGGATGGTCGAGGAAACCGGAATGGATCTCAGCCCCATGCGGATCGTCATGACCAAAATCGGCGCCTGGCTCGACGGCCGGTTCACGGAAAACGACACCTTTTCTGTCCGGCGAATGGAAGACGGCCGCATCCGCCTGGTTCCGAAAGATCAGGGAATGCGCCGGATCATCACGGCCATCGAACTGGTGCCCGGCGAGCGGCCCGGCCTGCTCCGTTCAGTGACCATTTTCGAGGGCGCCGACGACACCACCAGCCTGAGCTTCAGCCAGGCCCGCCTCAACCGGCCTGTCGATCCAAGGCTCTTTGTCGTCCCATGAAGCTGCCACCCCTCCTCGTCGCGCTCGCCTTCCTGGGCGGCTGTGCCGCTGCCCCACCGCCGGCCCTCGTTCCCCTTTCCGGGCCTCCAACCGGGCTGGAGCAGGCCTGTGCCTCGGTCTATCCCCGGGGCCGCTGGCAGTTCGTCCACCTGATCGAGTTCCGACGGGGCAACGACAGGGGCACGGTGATCGGGGTTACCGTGCTCGACAGGGAGCGCATCGACTGCATCCTGACCACCACCGAGGGAATGACCCTCTTCCAGGCCAGGGAGGGACAACAACTCGAGATCCTGCGGGCCGTGCCCCCCTTTGACCGGCCCGGTTTCGGGACAGGGTTGATGCGGGATGTCCATACCCTGTTCCGCCGGCCCGGGGCGGCCTCGGTCCGATACGGCAGCCTGGGGGGAGAGGAGGTCTGCAGGCTGCTGGCCCCTGACGGCCGGGTCACCGATATCCTGCCTGCCGGCGACCACTGTTTCCGGATTCATACCTGGTCACCGGACCGGTCGGCAACCCAGACTGTTGTCGCCGACCAGTGCCGCATCCGCCAGGGCTACCGACTGCCCGGCACCCTGGTCCTGAGCGCTGCCGGTGCCGAGCCCTACACCCTGCGCATGACCCTCGTCGACGTGCAACCTCCTCCTGGAGACGATGTACCATGAAGTTCAAGCTCATCTATCCCCGCTGGGCCAAGCTGGCCCGGCAGACCGAGTTCCACCTGCCGCCCCACGGGCCGGTGGTCTTTGCCGCCAGCCTGCCCGACTACGTGGAAGTCGATTTCACCGACGAGAACCTGGAACCCATCGACTTTGACGAACCGGTGGACCTGGTCGGTATCTCCATGATGCTGACCGTGCAGGTCCGGCGGGGCTGGGAGATCGCGGACATCTACCGCGGCAAGGGGGTCAGGGTGATCTTCGGCGGCATCGCCACCATGCTCCATGCCGAGGAGACCATGCAGCACGCGGATGCGGTCTTTCTCGGCGAGGCCGAGGGACGGATGGAAGAGGTCCTGGAGGATTTCCGGCACGACCGGCTCCGTCCCTGCTACGATTACCTGGACAAGCCGCCGGACATCGCCCTGGTGGGACCGGCCCGCCGCGACATCCTCGACCGCAGGCTCTACAACTACAAGGGGGTCCAGATGGTCGACCTGGTGCACGCCTCCCGCGGCTGCCGGTTCAACTGTTATCCCTGCGCGGTCTCCTATCTCGGTGGCAGGAGATTCCGGCCCAGGCCCATCGACCGGGCCATCGAGGAGATGGCAGGCATCGACAACAACCGGCTGTTCATCGTCGACAACTCCCTGGCCCAGGATACCGAATGGGAAATGGACCTGTTCAGGGAGATGATTCCCCTGAAAAAGAAATGGTGCTCCCATCCCATCGAGGACAAACCAGAGGTCCTGGACCTGGCGGCCAGGGCCGGGGCCTGGTACGTGTACCAGGCCGTGTTCGACACCTCGGACTATATCAGGGAGCGAATCCGCCGCTATCACGACCACGGCATCGCGGTGGAGGGCACGATCCTCCTTGGCCTAGACCACCACACCGAGACCTTTATCATGGAGCTGATCGACTTTCTCCTGGAGATTGAACTCGACCTGGCCGAATTCACGGTCCTGACCCCCTTTCCGCATACCAAGGCCTTTGCCGAGCTGCAGCGCCAGGGCCGGATCCTCACCTATGACTGGGACCGGTACTCGGCAGACCAGGTGGTCTTTCGGCCCAGGCACATGAGCCCGGAACGGCTGCAGGAACTCCTGGACCTTGCCTGGGAGACCTTCTACCGGGACGAGCCCCAGCGGATCAAGATGGCGAAACTGTTTCAGCAGGTGGTGAGAAAGGAGATGGCGGACAATACCTACAGGCCGCGGGACCGGAGCCTGGCCACCATGGCCTTTGGCCGGGAGGCGCGACAGTGAGGACTGCAACGGATCCGGGAGAGTGGGCCGGGATCCTCGCCCTGCCGCGATCCGGGCAGGTGGACAGGGGGAGCTTTCTCTGCCCGGGCCCTGACCGGAAACGGGTTTTCGGCATGGCAGCCGCCCTCCACGCGGCACTGGCGGCAGACGGCGAAAACGGCCCTGTCTGCGTGGCCACGAACGACAGGGCACTCCTGGCCGCCGCTCTGCTGGCCGGACTGGCCGGAGGGCCGCCCCTGCTCCTGCCGCCCGGCCTTTCCGGACGCATCCTGGAGCAGATGCGGAAGCAAACCGGCTTCCAGACCATCATCACCGACCGCCGGGACCGGCTGCCGCCCGCCCTGGCCGGCATGGCCCTGCAGCCGGACCAGGAGGATCGCGGCGTGCTGCCATCCGGCTGCAGACCAGAGGCGGAACTGCTGCGCATCTTCACCGGCGGTTCAACCGGCAGTCCCCAGGTCTGGTCCAAGACCGGCCTGAACATCTTTGCCGAAGCCCTCTACCTGGCCCGCCATTTCGGCATAACCGACCAGGACCGCATCGTGGCCACTGTCCCGCCCTGGCACATCTACGGCCTGCTTTTCTCGGTGGTGCTCCCCCTGGTCTCCGGTGCCGGCGTGGTGTCGGGCATGCCCGGATTTCCGGCCGATATCGGCGCCACGATCAGGGAACAGCGGGCAACTGTCCTGGCAGCAGTGCCGGCCCATTACCGGGCCCTGCGGAATCATCCCCTGGACTCCTCCACCCTGCGGCTGGCCGTGTCCTCGGCCGGCATGCTGGACGAATCAGACAGCCTGGCCTTTTTCAGGCAGAACAGGGTGGAGGTGGTCGAGGTCTACGGATCCACCGAAACCGGCGGCATAGCCACCAGAAACCGGGCTGCCGGCGAATCCTGTTTCCGCGCCTTTGCCACGGTGCGCTGGCAGATCCGTTCGGGACTTCTGGCGGTCAGCTCGCCCTACCTCTCCCCGGACCTGGACCTGGACGAAGACGGCTTCTTTCTCACCGCGGACCGGGCCGAGGCCGCGGGCCAGGGATTCCTGCTCAGGGGCCGGGCCGACGGGGTGACCAAGGTGGGCGGCAAACGGGTGGACCTGGACCAGGTGCGGCAGGTGATCCGGGCGCATCCCGGCGTGATCGACTGTGTGGTCCTGGCCCTGCCCGAGGACAGCGGCCGCGGTCACCGGATCGGCGCCCTGGTGCAGGGAGGGAATATCGATCCCTCGGCCCTGCAGGCTCACCTCCGCCAGGAGCTGGAACCCCATGCCCGGCCGCGCATCCTGAAGACGGTGGACGAGATGCCGCTCCGGGAAAACGGCAAATATGACCGGCAGGCGATCCTGGCCCTTCTCGAACGATGAAGGGCCGCTGCCCTGCCCCTGGGAACACCCGGCAGACCACGTGCAGGAAAGAGGGAGAAACGACACCCCGGTGAACCGCTGCCCATGAACAGACTGAAGGAGGCCCTGGTGGCCGGGTATGGCGCCCTGGCCGGTTGGGCCGATCTGATAGACCGGATCAACGTCTTTCCGGTGGCCGACGGCGATACCGGCACCAACCTGCGTATCAGCCTCGCCCCGCTGCGGGACCCGGAATGCGGCAAGACCGCCCTCCTGCTCGGCTCCGGCGCTGTCGGCAATGCCGGAAACATCGCTGCCGCCTTTTTCGTCCATTTCGTCCGGGCCAGGGAGCCGGCAGAGCTGGCCGCACGGTCCCGCCATGGCGCAAACAGCGCCTGGGAGGCCGTGGCTGCCCCCAGGAAGGGCACCATGCTCAGCGTCTTCG
This sequence comes from uncultured Desulfobulbaceae bacterium, assembly GCA_964626235.1. Lineage (GTDB taxonomy): Bacteria > Desulfobacterota > Desulfobulbia > Desulfobulbales > Desulfobulbaceae > CAZVDY01. Next base: position 6,119 of record CAZVDY010000059.1, read on the forward strand.
ACACCCTGGCCGCCTCGCTGGAGGCAGGCGGGGTTACCGCTCACCAAGACCTGGCCGACCGGCTCCGGCAGACCGTGGCCGACGGACCGCAGCACCTGGACGTCCTGGCCAGGGCCGGGGTCGTGGATGCCGGCGCCCTGGCCATGTACATCTTTTTCGCCTCGTTTTTCCAGTACCTGGCCGGTGCAGACGCTGTCCAGGTGCCGGTGCTGGAATCCTTTCCCGGCCGGCTCCGGCCCGCCGGAATCCCGCAGGCTGAAGGGGACACCTTTTGCGTGGATACGGAAATAGCCCTTTCCACACCCTCTGCACCGGTTCGCGACCAGCTCGGCCGCCTGGGCGACTCCGTGGTGGCCAGGCAGGACCGGGGACGGCTGAAGATCCACGTCCACACCAGGGAACCGGCCAGCCTGCGCGAACACCTCGATGGATTCGGCCGCATCCTGCACTGGTCCGATCATCCCATCACCAGCCAGACGCGCCGGGAAACGCCCGCCAATGATGAACCACAGGGGCTCCACCTGCTGACCGATGCCGCCGGTTCCCTGTCCGACGAGCTGGCCGGACGCTACAACATCGGCCTGCTCGACAGCTATATCATCAGCCAGGACCGGGCCCGGCCGGAACGGTGCTGTGATCCGGAGGAGATCTACCGGCTGATGCGGGAGGGGCAGCGGATCGGCACGGCCCAGGCCTCTGCCGTGGAACGGCACCAGCACTACCGCTGCCTGGTCGATCGTCACCACACGGTCCTCTACCTCTGTGTCGGTTCCGCCTATACCGGCAACCTGGCCACGGCCCTGGCCTGGAAAAAACAACATGATCCCGAGGACCGCTTCCTGGTCGTGGATACGGGCGCAGCCTCCGGCCGCCTGGGGCTGATCGTTCTGCTCACGGCCCGGGCGGTCTGCCAGGGGGCGAGCAGGGAGGAGGCCCTCTGTCTTGCCCGCCGACTCGTCCACTCCTGCATGGAACTCGTCTTCATCGACGAGTTACGATACCTGGCCGCCGGGGGACGCATCTCCAGGACAAAGGGATTGTTCGGTGACCTGCTGGGGATGAAACCGGTGATCAGCCCGCAGGCCGAAGGTGTCCGCACGGTGGGGACAGTGCGCAACAGCAGGCAGCAACTCGATCTGGTCCAGGACCACCTGCGTGCCACGGCCCGGGCCGACACAGACCAGGTGGTCCTGCTCCAGTATTCCGACAACCGCACCTGGGTCCGAAAGCATGTCCTGCCGCTGATCCGGCATCTGCTTCCCCAGGCCGAGATTCATCTGGTGCCGCTTTCCCTGACCTCTGGCGTGCACATGGGACCGGGCACCTGGGCAGTGGCCTTTCAGGGAACGGAAACCGGGCCGACGACATGAACATGGACAGGACACCGGGCCGCACCCTGCGCTGGGCCATCATCATCCCGGTCTACAACCACGGGGCCATGATCGGCGATGTCATCCGGGACTGCAGGCCCCTGGGGACCACAATCTTTGTGATCGACGATGGCTCGACAGACAACACCGGGGCGGTGCTTGCCCGGACCAGGGACATCGTCCTGCTGCGCCATCCAGAAAACCGGGGCAAGGGCGCGGCCCTGCTCACCGGTTTTGCCGCTGCCCGGCAACAGGGCTTCGACACGGCCATCACCCTGGACGGAGACGGCCAGCACCTGCCCCGGGACTGTTCCCGCCTGCTCGCCGCCGCTGCCCAGGCGCCGCCCTGCCTCGTGGTGGGCAGGCGGCAGCGCATGGAGGCCCGGGCAGGCGTGCCCTGGACCAGCCGCTTTGGCAGGGATTTTTCCAATTTCTGGGTCCGGGTCTCGGGCGGCCCGCGGCTTGGAGACAGCCAGTCCGGGTTCCGGCTCTATCCCCTGCCCCAGGTCCTGGAACTCGGTGTCCGCTCCCGGCGCTACCAGTTCGAGGTGGAGGTCCTGGTCCGGGCCAGGCAGCACAGGCTCCCGGTCCTGGAGGTGCCGGTACGGGTGATCTACCAGCCCCGGGGCGAGCGGGTAAGCCACTTCCGTCCCTGGGTTGACTTTTTCCGCAACAGCTGGACCTTCACCCGGCTGATCACCGCCCGCATCTTCAGGAGGCCCCGTCCATGAACCGGCCAGGGGCCTGGTACCGGCTGCTCGCCGGCAGCGCCGCCCTGTTCGGCCCCTGGCTCTTTGCCCTGGTGGCCCGGATCATCGCTGCCGGCTTTTTCCTCTTTTCCGCCTCCACCCGGGAGAGCCGCCGCTTCTACTCGATCCTCTTCCCGGACCGGACCGGGCTCTACCCCCTCTGGTGCACGTTCAGGCAATACCAGAACTTCACCACCATCCACCTGGACCGTTTCCTCGTCGCCAGCGGCCATGAGATCGCCGCCACCTCCGACGGCCTGGAAAAACTGGAACAGGTCATCACCGATGGCGGGGCCATCCTCCTGATGTCCCATCTCGGCAACTGGGAACTGGCTGCCCACCTCCTGAAACAGCGTCATCCCGGCCTGCAGATGCTGCTCTACATGGGAAAAAAGGAGAAGGAGGGCATCGAGCGGATGCAGAAGGAGGGGTTGCGGCAGGCCGGCGTGCGGATCATCGGCGTGGAGCAGGACCAGGCATCCCCCCTTGCCGCGGTGGAGGGAATCCGACTGCTGGGCAACGGCGGCCTGGTATCCATGACCGGCGACGTGGTCTGGCACCGCGACCAGCGCACCGTGCAGGTCCCCTTTCTCGGCCATGGTATCCGGTTGCCGGTGGCACCCTATGTCTTCTCCCTGGTCAGTGGCGCCCCGATCCTTGTCTTCTTTGCCTTCCGCACCGGCCGGGGGCAGTACCACTTCACCCTGTCAGATCCCATCCACGTGCGGCCTGCGGGCCGGGACGACAGGGAGCAGGCCATTGCCCGGGCTGCCGGGCAGTACGCCGCCCTGTTGGAAACAGCTCTCCGCGCCCATCCCCTGCAGTGGTATCACTTCCGCCGCTTCCTGGAATAGGCCGGTTCGGGCAGGCCGGGTGCCCACCGGTCCCGTGCGGACCATCCGCGGTTCATTTTCCGTCCGGTCTGCCGCGGATGTAGACCATCTCCAAGTAGGCGAGCTTGCGGGGAAGCTGTCGTACCGTGCCCCTGATGACCAGAAAGGTCGCCCGGCTGCCGATCCGGAGGGCGCCCAACCCGTCCATCCGGCAAAAGCGGGCCCCGGTTTCCGTTGCGCAGGCAATGGCTTCCTCCAGGGAATAACCAGCCTTGAGAAAGAGCTTTACCTCTTCGGCCACCGACTCGCCATGTAGGATACCCGGTTGTCCGGCTCCGGTCCCCACGGCGACCCGTACTCCCAGCCTCCTGGCAATTCCCAGGGCAGACATCTGCTTCTCGAGCAGATCTCTCCAGTATGCCTCGGCAGCCGGATCGGCCTGGCCGGGAGCAACATAACGGGTGGAAAACCTGCAGCAGACACTGCCGCCTCCTGCCACGCTGTCCAGACCGTTTTTCGCCCTGACCAGGGAGGGAATCCAGACTATCCTCTGGTCGGCCATGATCCGAAGATGCGCCTCCTCCATGCCGTATCCCTGTTCAATGCAGTCACAGCCGGCATCCAGGGCCTCTCTGATCCGTCGACTACCATTGGCCACCACAACGATTCTCCGCCCCGCAGCGGTGCGAACCAGACGCTGCAAGGAACCGGCCTCGGTCTGGTCCTGCTCTGTACCAGTGGCGTGGATGCCAGGCGAATAGCTGATCCGGAGGAGATCTCCCTGCAGGCCTCCATTGCGGATCTCCACCGGAACGGCTTGTCTTGCTGCAGCAGGCCGGCGGGACAGCAGGTCACCGATGTCTTCGCGATCTGCCACCCCAAGCACTCCATGCACCCTGCAATAATGGACATGTTTTTCCAGGAGATGGCCCTGTTCCTCACCAACATGAGATACGATCGGAGAAAGTCCGCACCCGGACAGCGAGGGTGATCTGACCAGGAATACGGAACAATCCACCAGGGCAGGCACAACGGTGCAGTGTCCCAGATCGATCAGTTCTGATCGCGGAAGAGCCCCCGGGGTCGCGTCACGGATTGCCGATATCCTGCCGTCTCTCACCGTGAGCAGGATGTTTCTGCGCACCGGGCTTCCTGTGCCGTCGAGAAACCTGCCTGCCCGGATATACCGGTTCCCTCTCTCCATTTTCTTATTCCCTGGACAGCTGCTCGCCCGCCAGCACTACGCCCCATGTGTGGTCAGATCCACTATCCTGCCCGAGGCCGATTCCAGAAAAAACTCCTCGTTGAGATTGATTTTCGGAGGCTCGATCACCACGATCCGGTTCTGCACTTTTCCCTCTTCATCAAGAAGAGCGTCACCGGTAATGAAAATGCAGGGCCGAATCCACCGGTAACAGGCACGTTCCAACGCTTCCGCATACGTTATGCCGGGCCGGCTGGCCCCTACCTTCAAGGCTCTGCCGCCGGCCGCAACCCGGGGTATTTTTCCAGCAACCCCAGGATATGGCCGGACATGGAAAAGGAACGACCCAGCCGTTTTTCAAACTGATAGGTCTTGAGATAATCCGCTATGGCCAGACACGCCTCCCGGCGGCCTTCTTCGGCAATATCGAGACATCGCCTGGCATAACAGAACCACCGTGGATCATCCATGTTCCCACATCCCATTTTTTCCGGAGCAATACAGCCTCTGACGCGGCCATCCGGCGCTGAAAAATCCGGCAGCATACCCGCCCGGACGGCCAAATCGCCTTTCCTTAGCATTTCACGGTACAGGGAGTCCCAACTCCTTTGGGCCGCAGGTTCCTGGACAACACCCATGAAACGCAGCAGCCACTCGGAATCACCACCAGTGACCCGCAGTGTCCTGCCTGCTTCCACATCCCGTTGACACTGTGTTCTGCCCAGTTGGGAACCATTCAGCAAAAAGGTCGATACAGCCTGCACCTCTGAACAATAACCCGCATCGGCCGAGCGCAGGGCAAGATAATAAAAACATTGTGAACGGATCAGGCTGATCTGCGTTCCGCTGCGGCTCATACTCGCGGTCAGGAAAGCGCCAGGAGAAATTTTTCGGCATATATCGGCAAGGAGCAGGTCTGAGGCCAGAAATGAGTAGGCAAATTCCAGAGGATTTGCCTTGCGTTCAAGCTTGCCGTGTCCCAGCAAGGCCACCACTCCCCGCTGTCCCAGAAAGAGAAGCAGGAGAACGGGCAGCATCCATTTCAGGATGACTGTTTTCCGTGTCTTCATGGCCAACCGCCCTTGTCTCGGGCCAGGGTTACTGTCCGGGCATGGCACATTGTCATCAATCTGTATCCGAACGCCTTTTTGCGCCCCTGTGGGCCCCCCGAAAGACGGCTCGCTTGTGGAAGCGAACCATCGATACCGCCTACCTTTTTCTTCATTCTCTGTTGTTATTACATAATCCTGAAAAAATAAAAAAATATTTCTTCACAGATTCAGGGGCTCACCCAACACTCTTGCTGGACTTCCGGCCAAATTGACCATACACTGTTCTTATACCCCCAGGCACGGATATGGTACGACAACTTTTCAAAATCATCGCTGTCTTTGCTCTTGGCTGCATGACCGGCCTCGCTCTGGACAGACTCCTTTCCGGACCTGGACCGACCTCTTCCTGTCCCGACAGAGCCAGACAGGACGCCCTGCAGATCCGCACCGAAGAATACCTGCCCCCTTGCGAGGAACTCGGCCAGGCCCGGCACACTCCAACCGTCACCCGCCAGGGTGAGGATTATTTTCTCACCATTGTCCACCGTGATACGGTTCGTGTCATTGGCCTGAATCTGCCACCGGACAAACCTCCACTTTTTGCCTGGTGGGGTGCCTCCCTGGCAGGGGAGCAGGAACGCTGCCGCGAACAATCTTCGGACACGGCTGTACCAGCTATGTAATGGTTGCTTCCGTTTTTCCTTTTGTGGCGGCAGCTATTCTTGTTGGCATGTGGCATGCTTCCTGACCGAATCTGTTCTTTGGAAGCATGTATGTATCGGGAAAACAACCGATATCCTCTCCATCGCGGACCGGTGGAGGCAGAAATTTCTGGAGTGAGACGAAAACAGTATTTTTGGTCCTCACGGGAGCAAAAGCGCAGGCTGGTAGCAATCCGCAGGAACCGGCCACTACCTTTTGCCAAGCGAATGACACAACCACGTTCAGGCCGTCATGCATAAGAACCTTCCAAGAAACACGCCAGGCAACCAGTCATTTCCCATCTTTCTTTTCCTGCTGCTCTGCTCGCTGATCTTTTCAACCACGCGCAGCCATGCCCTGACTATCGCTCCGATCCGGATCAACCAATGGGTCGGACTGCAGACGTCATCCACCCCTTTGCAACTGGACAGAATCTCTCCGCGTCTCAAACGGTTCGCCTGGGGCAATCCCTATGTGGGACTATACCGCGTCTCTCTGCAGCCAGGAGAGAAGTACTCCCTGGAACTCCGTTACCAGGTCGAACTGGCCGACCGGAAAAATATCCCTTACACACTCTTGCAACTCTGCATTTACGGTGCCAATCCCTTGGGTGCCGATAGCACAGTTGTCAACTCGCCAGTGAACACAACCTATCTCGTCTGCAACAACGTCGCACGCTACCCTCCAGGTACGCAGGTGCGGATCGTGGACAGCTTCACTGTTTCCAGCAAGAGTCTTCACAGCACGGCGTTCCTTGTGCTTCGCAGCAAGTTTCCGGTCAACCTGCAGGTCCGGATACACCACCCGGCCCTCCCTGACGACGATCTGAAAAAATCCTGCCTGCAGACCACCTCTCCAGGGGGCAAAACCCGATACTTTGCAGGCTGCAGCCCCCACCATACTCCCTTGTGGCTTGGGTATGGACCGGATGAACCTCATAGACTCGCCTGGGAAAAAAACGGGAAGGAACAACCTGCGCCGGAAAGCGGAAAAGCCACTGTACAGGTCATAACGACGGATAACGGCAGGACAGGGACCGAGGACGGCAAGCTGGAACCGTCTCTTCCGATTTCCACGGGAGAGTTTTTTTTCGTTGAGCAACGTGGGGCCGAAATCCTGAACAAACGGAGGATTCTTCCATGATTGCCCGGATCCGTTTACTTGTCCTGATGTTCATGATTTTGTTTTCAGCCGGCAACAGCCCAGCGGCAGACAATCAGGCTATGCGGGAGCTGCTCTGGACCGCGGTTGAGGATGTCCTGCTACGCGAGGCCCCGGAAACGGTGAGCAAGGTCCGTTTCCTCGGTGCCGGAAGCTGGCTGGCCGGGACGGCTACCAGTACATCGGACATCGATATCACGCTGGGCCTGCCGGACCGGAAAAAAGAACGGGAACTCGTGGAGCGCATCAATGACAGAATCATCAACCTGGCGAAAGAGCGTAACTACTCTTCCGGACAGATAGAAAACATACGAAACAAAATCAACGTATTCGGCCATTTTACCACTTCAGGGCAAGACAGATACCGTGGCCAGACCGGCAAAACCTTTATCCACTGGTACGCCCGGGAAACTGGCGGTTCGTCTTCCGCCTTCAGGTTCGAGATGCAAGACGGCACCCTCCGCCGCCAATCCATTGCCCCGGAAATCTTCTGGAATGACCTGGAAGGCAAGGTGCCCAACCGGTTCAAACAGGCATGGGCCTTTATCGAAGACAGTGTGCTGTTTCTGCCCTCGGGAACCAGGGATCCCTTCACCAGCGCGACCAAAACGGCAAAATACCTGGACAGATATGAACGTTTTCTCAAACCCGGCATCGAAAAACAGTGGAATGGCGGCCGAGAACTGCGGCAACTATCCATGAGCCAGGAACTGCGGCGGAAGATGGAAGTCCTGGTCAATCTGAAAAAGAACCACCGGGAAACAGACCTGGCCCGTTATCTGAACCTTGGCGCTCAGGGCGCGCAACAATGGGAAGAGGTGTACAAGGCCTTTGGCGTGGCCCAGGGAGATAGGGCCGGCCTTCGCAAGGCCATGGAAGAATTCGGTCAGGCTGGCAGAAATTACCTGATGAACATGCGGGACCAGGCTGAAGCCATCGAGACTCTTGCCAGAACAGGGCATCTCCTTGACAGTTCCGCCAAAGCCGGCCGGATTCTCTCTCTCTGGAACCGGGTGAAAACATTTATTCAGCATAGCGGCCTGGGCAAGGCCCTGGGCACGACTCTGGGAACCTCGATGATGGCTGCGGATGCCTACAGCGTTATCAATGCCTACATCAAGGACGGCAGTGAAAAGGCGGCCCTGACAGCCTTCACCGTCCTGACATCCTACGGCATTCCCCCGGTCGCCATCAGCCAGATGCTCAAAGATGCCGGTGAGACATCAGTCACCTGGGCCGGCAATTACTTCATCTTTTCGCCCATCAACGACATGGCCCTGACAAATATCTACAGTCCTGGGAGTGACAGCAGCTGCAACATCTTCACCTCTCCTGCCAGTCCCTTTGCCCAACAGCGTGTAAGCCGGGAAACACTGGCCTACAAGTTCAAAAGCGAAGAGGCTGTCAAACTGGCGGCGAGGCTGTTTCTGGAGCGAAGCAAGGGAATATGCGGGAAATTTACGACCGCCGGTACCGGATCGCTGGTGCCCCGGTTGCAGTCCCTGGCCGTGCAGGACTGGAAGCGGAGCAAGGCCATCATGGAAAAGGTAACGGACCTGAAAGCCATGCTCGGCGTTGCTGGCATGTACACTCCAGTGACCGAGTCCCTGGAACTGTACGTTGATGGTACCAGGCTCGAACGCCGTCATCCCAACCGCCAGTTCAGCAAGCTCGCGGATGCCGAGGGCCGGGCCCGATTCACCCTGGTTTCCCTTGTCCACTTTGCCCTGCGCAGAGGGCTTCCCTTTCCACACGAAGACCTGGTCGAAATCTGGGGACGCGGGGGCAGCCAGGCTTTGAGCAACTATATCCGAACGCATGTCGTCTCCCAGGGCTACCGGGGCGGTTACCTCTCCGACCAGAAGCTGACCATCCGGATCACCCTGCTCAGGGGAAAGGGCTGGCAGGTACACGGGCCCCGGGAAATCGACCTTGAACGTCCCGGCACATCGGCCAGTCTCCAGATCGATCTGACCAACCCGGAGCCGGAAAATCCTTCTCACCTGTTCACTGAAGACATTCTCCTGGCTGCCGGAAGCAATGCCGACCCCCAGGCCGTGGTTCAATGCGAGGTTGCCATTCCTGAATCGCTCGACTGGCTCGACAACCGCATCGCTCCAGCCCGGAACGCGCGTTTTGTTTTGACTGCAAAACGGCAGAGACTTGGTTTCCTCCTTGTCAAGGCGATCAGTGGCGAAAACAATGCCCCCCTGCCTGGGACCATGGTCAGGGTCGAAAATCCAACATTCAACGCGGCCGGCCTAACTGGACGAAACGGCGTGGTCAAAATCGTGGGACTTGTCCCGGGTGACTATCAACTTTCGGCCAGTAGGGAGGGTTTTCAGCCCTACCTCAGACCCATATTGCATGTGGCCGCGCCATCGGACGAGGCCACTTCCTGGGGGATCCGTGGCCGGATCACCCTGCAGCCAAGGCGGGAGGCCGAGAAAAAAGAAGTCGCCCTGCAGCGGATACGGGAACAACCGGCCGGGACCCGGGCAGCCGAGCTGGACCATCTGTGCAAATGTTTTTTCCAGGATACCTGGGACAAGCATCACTACATAGATCGCTCTAATCAAAAAAGATACAGCAAGGTCGAGTACCAGGATGAACGTATAGTGATCGCGCCCTACTATGACCCACAAAAAAAACGGTGCGTGGGCCGCTGGGAATCGACCATAGTGTACTGGGATCTCGGTGGCGCCTGGAAGTACCCCAGCGTCTTTGACTGGAAAACCACGCGGGCAAACAATCCACCGAAAAGCTGCAGCAGCGAAACGGTCCGTTTCCAGGGCAAAATCATGGACTGGAAAAAAGCACGCGATCTTGGCTGGTAATACCAGGACAGAGATGATTTCTCCATCTTCTCTCTCTCCTCTCGGTCACCAGAATATCTCGACCACCGAGATCTACACCACCTGGTGGACGGAGCCCTTGAAGAGGTACTCGAACGACTCTAATCCGGTCAAACCAACTAAGGGAATCCCGTGCTCATCGCTTCCCCCGTTCGCGACGCCGAGCTGTCCGAACAATTGGGGGCCAGCTCTCCTGGTCGCCATGATGACTCCTCCCTGGTTGATTTTCTGGAGAAGCCCATTATGACACCAGGCGGAATGAAAAAAAAGATGGGGTTTATGAGGCGGTTACGTAAAAACAGGTTGTGTGTCTTTCCGCCTTCTATACTAGCTTCAATCTTTCCCTCGTAATGATCATGAAGCCTGACTCCAACGATAAAAGACTTTGAGCTCGTTACCATGTGATTTGGGGAGGCGATCATCGAATTGCAGGCGACCGACAACGATTCCCGGGGCGATATCAATCTCCTCGGCGAACCTCCGAATCGGCTCCAAGGAGCGGCCATCCCAAGTTGAAAGGAAGCGGCGATAAGCAACTGGTGGAATGAGCTTGTCACGAGCAAAGGCATTGGCTTCTGTTTCTTTTTCTCCATCCATGCCATTGCCCTCGATGAAGATTTCTTTCCGGCCATGCCTGAGAATATGTCCCGCCTCGTGGAAAAAGGTAAACCAGAGGTGATCGTTGCTCTTGTACCGCAGGCTGAGCTGAATAAGCGCCTTGCCTTTCAGCCATCTGGTTGCACCAAACACGCCGGTTTTGGGGAGTTCGGGCACGAAAACTACGACTACACCGGCTGAAGCGGCCAAATTTACCAATTCAGGCACAAAAATGTCCGGCGACTCTCTTGTCAGCCCTCGAATCTCATTAAGAATTTCCAGAAAGCATTTTCGGTCAAATCGTGCGCACCTGATTTCACGCGCTTCAATTTCACCCCGACGCAGCCAAGCGGACACTGATTCAGCGCTGGTTTCAAAGCGTTGAGACTGGCGATAGGCAACTTGATAATTATGCCAGACCTTTTGCCATTGTTCAGGTGAAGCCACTCCGAAAAAACGCAATACCTCTTCCAGTTGGCGTTTTTTATCCTTATGTCTTGCTATCCAACCCAATTTGACCATGGCATTGACCGGAACTTTCTTCAGCCAGTCCAGATATGATTCCATGCGCTGCTGTTCCGCCAAACGAATCCGGTCTTCCTGGAATTGCCGCTCCAGATTGTTCCAGAAATGCGCCGGACGGCCCAAAACACGCTCAAACTTCAGTGCGGTCTCGTGGGTAATGGGTGACTTCCCCTTGATGATTTCGTTGATGGTTTTCTTGGTCAACCCGGTTCTATCCGCCAGTTCCGCCTGTGTCATTCCTAGGTTTTCAAGGTAATCTTCCACAACCTCTCCGGGAGTGACCAGATAGTCTGGCACATACTGATTGGCCTGTCTGTTACCCATGTGTATCCTCCACGCCCAGAATTTTTACGGCGGTTACCCGGAACCAGTCCAGCCCGCCGTCCTCCCGCTTGGGAACCGGGTTGTGGTCGGGAACAAAGATCAAACGATAGGGATGATCCAGATCCACGGAAAGCCGTCCTTTCCGTTGTCCTTGTGTCAGTTCATGACATCGGCTCGGCCCGCTCTTTGGAGGCCAAAAATCCATAAGACTCGCGGCAGCCCTGAGTTCAGCCAAACGAACCCTAATTTTTTTCGCACGCTTGGTTCCGTGTATCTTTTCAAGCTGCGCCCTTTCGTTGAAGGACTTTGCCAACTTTTTATTTTTAAAGGATATATCCAAACCAGCCACCAGTCAAACAAAAAGATTAACCCGTTAGGTTAACCTTTTTAATGACAAATAAAAGGCCTGTCATCGATTCCCTTGGCCGTATCAACCGCGGTGATATCATAACCCGAGTCTCAAGCTCAGGATTATCGGCGTAGTTACTTTCCGCGACTTGATTTTGATACGAGAAACCCATAACTTGTTTATGGGTTTCTCGTATCTTTGTCATGGAAGTCTCAAAGAAGCACACAAAGTTTCGCCCATAGCCTTCCGAATTCTTCGCTACACATGTTCGCCGTTCAGCTCACTCGCCACCTCCCGAAAACTTTGCAGCGCGGATTCGATATGTTCAATGATCTCCTCTGCCAGCACTTCCGG
>CAZVDY010000060.1:0-67602 GCA_964626235.1 uncultured Desulfobulbaceae bacterium
GAACTGGCTCTTTTCCGGTACTCCGGAGGGGGCCAGGGCCAGCGCCCTGCTGTACAGCCTGATCGAGACAGCCAAGGCCAACAACCTGGAACCGTATGGGTACCTGCGGTATATCTTTACCAGGTTACCCCTGGCCACAACCCAGGAAGACTACAAAGCCCTCTTACCCTGGAATATCAGCCAGAAACAGCTGGACAGCGCTGCAGGATCGGTGACAGGGGGTTGATGAGTCGCTTACCGACAACGGAGCCATTGATTATTTTTTAAGAAGAAGAAAGTCGATACCGGGTATTTTTTCTCCAGAGTTGGTGCCAGGGGTATGGGGCTGGCCGGTAGCCAGAGACAATGAGCCGGTGTTTTTCTCATCCCGGTGAAACATGGGCCAGGGTTTCTCCCCGATTCCCGTGGTATCGCTCTCGAAGTTCCAGAGATACCCGTGATCTTTTTCATGATCATTTGCACTGCCGATCCAGATGTCAACCTTGTTGTCTCCGTCAGTGTCTCCGATGGCTGGTGAGGCTACGACAGTATAGAGAGTCGGCAGGGCCTCCTGGTATGTCCCGTCTGCGTTGTAGACTTGAATATCCCACAGCATGGAAAATAGGATCTCCAGGCCACCGTCGTTGTCTATATCAGCGATGGTGGGCGAGGAAATGATATGGACATTGTTCCCCTGCCAGTTCTGGGGAGTGACCGGCCAGCCATTGACCGAAGCGCCGGTGTGGTGCCAGGCGTGCACCTTGCCTTTCAGCTGGTAGGGGTCCCCAGAGCCGATAACAATTTCAAGGTCACCATCACCGTCCAAGTCAGCCAGGGCAGGGGAGCTAAAACCGGGATAGGTTGTCTTCTGCGGCCAGCCTGCCAGATAAGGCAGCTTGGTTGGATCACTATAGTCCTTGTCTCCAAAGACGAGCGAGGTGTCGAAGGCGTAAACATAGGAGTCCATAGTCCGGCCGGTTACATCCCACCAGTAATAGCCAGTCCCGACAACAATCTCACTGTTACCATCACCGTCGAGATCAGCCACTGCCGGAGAGGAAAAGACCGTTTCCGGCAGGTACCGGCGGACGAGAATGGTGCCGTTTCTGTCAAATACATAGAGAAATCCGCCATTCTGGGTCTGATAGCCGTCCGGCAGGATACCACCACCGGTAATATCTGCACCGATGATGATTTCATTATAGCCATCTTTGTTCAAATCGGCGCAGGCTGCGGTGGACCAGATGGTATCGCCGTTATGGAATCCCTGGCCAGTATGCTGGCCAGGCATGTCATTCCAAAGCGATTTGCCCTCATGGTCAAGAAGGTAGATATTTCTGTCCCAGCCACCAAAAGCGATTTCCAGGTCATAATCGCCGTCCACATCGCAAAGTGTGGGAGAAGAAAAGACCGGATCTGAGTATCCGGTCGGGGCCTGGTCATCAACGGTTCTAAATGTCCAGAGTGGATTTCCCTTATGGTCAAGAGCCATGATGCCGCCCTGATGATTGAGATCAGAGACATCACCTCCAAGAGATACAATGATTTCCGGGTCTCCATCATGATCAATATCTCCAACCGCCGGTGTGCCGTTTACCGGGGCATTCAGATCGTAAGACCACAGCAGGGTGCCGTTACCCTGCATTACGATCAATTTCCCGCCATATTCTTTTCCTGAGGGAGCCCTGGTCTTGGTGCCGATGACTATTTCTTCGATACCGTCACCATCGATGTCTGCGAGAGTCGGCGAAGAGTGTTCGATTTCCCCCGCCTGCAGTGCATGACTGGTTGTGGTGAAGGTCGCAGCGTGCAATTCAACGCTCATAGCGCTGACAAGACAACTCAATGTAATAAAAAGAAAAGATGGTTTCATGGGGTTTCGCATTCTAGTATGTATAGAAGAATTGTGTGTCTTGTTCATGTGTTTCTGCACAGTGTGTAAGTAGATACTAACACCATTGTATGTCAGGAAGGATTTGAGAACAAGGAATAGGAGCGAGGAATACTCATACCATTTTTATTTTTTTAATTTTACATGTTGTTTCTATTAGATATTATATCTTTGGCCCTATGCGAAATGAAAAGAGCGAAAGGCCAAGCCGCCGCTGATCACGGCTCAATCCTGTTTGTGCCGGTGAGCGTAAGGTGCCAACCGTAAGCCCAATGGTCACCTCGTTGTCCAGTGGTTCTGGACAGGGAGCAAAGCGGATGCGCTGCCGCTGGCCGGTTGTCTTGATCTCTCTGCCCACTCTCTTTCCGTTGAGCGTCACAGTCAAGGTGTTGGGGCCAAAGGTGGTAAAGTCCAGGTCAACTCCGCACTGGTTGCCTGTTAACCTGTCTGCTTCGAGCCAGAGCCTGAGTTGTGCCGTCTTCTGAATGGACCAGACATGATCAGGTTCAATGGAGCTCCAGCCGTTCTGCAGATATTTCTCTGGGTGCTTGTCAGGACAGATTTCAAGTGTATCACCAACCAGGTATGGTGGAGAAAGATAGAGTGAATGACTAGGGGCTAATGTTCCGGTAAGCCTATGCAAAAAACGATAGTATAATGCAAAAGGGAAAAACTTCACCTGTATTAGCTGGATGGCAGAGAGGTCAGTATTTTTCATCCCGGGAATGCCTATAACCACACTGACGGTTTGTTGTCTGGGGAGAGGATGCTGCAGATGAAAAATGACGGTGTTTCCTTCCTGGCTTACCAGATAATCTTTCCAGTAGGCAAAACGGCGTCCCTGTATCTGCAGTAATGTTTTTTTTCCAAGCTCTTTGTATATTAACTGGTTAGGTATTGTTGTGCGAAAAAATAGCCTTAACCCCCTTTCGCCGTCTGAATGAATGATGAAGTGCATGCGATTTTTACTTATTTGATCAACATTACTTAAATCTAAGTGATTGTTTTGTCGTTTTGTATAATATATAGTTGTTCCAGATTCCTTGAATCCTATAAATAATATTAATATTGCCAGGAAAATTGCTATCGTATTGGCATGCGTCGTAATATCTGCTTTTAAAATTATGCTACGTATATACAAATATCCAATTAAAGCTAATAAAGTCATTGCCCACCATATATAGTGATATAAACGGAAAGTCCAGAAAAAAGGTGGATTTCCGCATGCATTGAATGATAAATAGAAAATTAGATGTAGTGTACATATAAAAAACAATATTACAGTTTGATTTCCAATCTTTTTCCGTAGTATGAATGAACCAGGAACAGAAAAGATTGCCAGCGGTACCTCTGCAAAAATATTTGGAGTTTTGGTGCCAGGAGGTAAACTAGAATTACCATGCACAAGAGTTCCATCTAGGAATATTTGATAGAAACGGAACCATAAGTCTTGCAAAGAAAATCCGATTTCTCGCTGGACATCGATGTATGGGGGGATGATGTGTCCAAAAGCAATCAGATCCAGTATGATCAGGAGGCCACCTCCTAATGCTGAAGTGAAAAAGCTTGCTTTGCCCCATTGGATATATGATTTTCCTCCAACGCGCGCAAACAGCACTATTTGCAGGTACAGAAAAGCCAAAGGCCAGTCTTGGGGCCGCACAAGTGCAATCAGGCCAACAAGGCTGCTACAAAAGATCGCGGATTTTTTTGTGGGGTTCGAGAAGACGAGTAGGTAGGAGATTGCGTATATTGTGGCATAAGTGACTATAGTATTCCAGGGAGTAATCAAAGATCCCATCATCATTCGCTTAGAGCCAAGGATAAGCAGGATGAGAAGTGCCACGGCTTCTAGTCTGGTTATTACCCGGATTGCCATCAGATAGAAGAAAAAGACCACGAGAAAGCCGAGAATATAATTCGGAAAGAAAAACGGGTGGCCGGGGAGAGCGTGAAAAAAAAGAGCGCCAATCAATGGATATCCCCACCAGAATTCAGCATTTCCGATTTGCAGATTGGCAAGCTCTCCTGCTGTTTTCCAGTACTGCCCTTGATCCCACCAGCTCCACCAGCCTTGATAATTGTGCGGATCATTTGCCGGCACATTCGGATCTGTCAGATACCAAAAAAAATAACTTATTGAAAAAAGAAGATAAATTAGAGTAAAGTCGGGTAAGCGGGATAGCCAGGCTTCTTCCTGGTCCTCAGAAAAAAGAAAAGCACGTAACTTTGAAGCAGCTGGATTCAAGGCTCTGATAGATAGCACCTGCTGAAACTATACTGTCAAAGTTTCATACTGCCAGAGCTGTGGAGGGTCTCGTCAGCCCAGCTTTGCAGCATGTCAATGGCCTCGGCCAAAACCCCTGCTGATCCTTTGTAATCTCCAGCACCGTTTGGTTTACCGTCCGGAGTGTACCATTCAAAGAACCCATTATTGTGCAATACTCGGTTGATCATTGGTTTGATTTCCTGATAGGCTTCCTTGACAAAGCCGTACCTGATGAGTTGTTGGATCATTCTTCCGCCAAACCAGGTCCAATCTCCACCATTCTGGTATCCGTAAGGATACATGGAAGGATTTTTAAAAAATCCTTTGGGATAGGGGGGGTAAATAGTTAATCCAATAGATTGGGCGTGTGCCGCTTGCTGGTTGTTGAGCATCCATGTATTGACCTTGGCAATTTCTTCTTTGGATAGCAGGCCAGCC
This sequence comes from uncultured Desulfobulbaceae bacterium, assembly GCA_964626235.1. Lineage (GTDB taxonomy): Bacteria > Desulfobacterota > Desulfobulbia > Desulfobulbales > Desulfobulbaceae > CAZVDY01. The sequence goes on from CAZVDY010000060.1 coordinate 4,578, forward strand.
TCTATCGCTACCGCTGTGCCTCCATGAAAATATAAATTGTGTTCATGGAAATCTTCAGGAAAAGGTGATCCGTTCAGATAAAGGTGTGGAATAAATTTGTTACGTTTTGCGTCCCAGAGATGTTTCCGGATGTTTGTTTTCAACTCATCTCTGACCTGTGTCCATCGGGATTTTTTTTGCTGTGTCTTGACCATTTCTATGAAATTGTTAAGTGCAATCAGGAGCATGGCATTGTCGTAGATGTCTATGCTCAGATGGCTGTTTTCGTCCAGAACAACTCCCCATTCGTGCTCAGGTTGCACGTCACCCCAGTCAGCGGTAGTCGCACCCCATATCAGGCCAAATTGTTCTGAAAAGCGATGTGTGAATAGAAAGTTGAGTGCCAGTTCTAGTCGTTCTAGCACTGTTTTGCCGGCAACATTCTCATCAAGAATAGATTTGTCTCCTGTTTTTTTGATATATTTATAAAATGCTTGAATCAAGCTGCTTTCCTGATCTGTTTCAACAGAGTTTTTATGTCCAGCATAATCTGGTGCGTTGTCACTGAATATATACTTATATCCGACAGATCCTGATTTTTCTTTTGGTATGAATCCATCGATAATATTTCCATCTTCTCCCTGAAACTTTAAAAAAGTCAATAATGGTTTTTTTATGTTGTCATGGTCCATTACATCACATGATATATTGATAAAAGTGTTATAATCTCTAATCCATACTTCATTATATAGCGTTCCAGCATTGAATCCTGTTTTGATTAATTCATATGCCATCTTTCTTACATGTTCCATTCTGTCATCATTCTTTATCTCATTTGCCAGAATGGTATGTTTGTCATCTAAACCATTATTACACGAAGCCAGCAGAAGCATACATAGAATATTAATAATCAGGTAATACATTGTTCACGATCCTCAGTTTAATTAATCGAAATAGCTCGTGTTTATCTAATCTATCATGGTTATTCTCTTTCTCTCCGTAGTTGAAGAAGGGATGATCGTTCTTCGATCAGGATGACGGAGAGAAGTTTCCTTAACTGTTTGCCAGTAATGCTGGCGAGCCTGTGTCCGAGGGATTTTTTTCTCCAGGGATCGGTGGAAACAAGCTGAAACTGCATTCGTCCGGCTTCCATATCGGCCATTCGGACCATTTTTTCTATGGTGACATGATCGGCCTCCTCTGGCGCGGGAAGTTCGGGCAGGTCAGCGAATATACCGTTTTTTTCATAGAGTTCAGGGTAGTAGTTTTCAAAGAGAACAGCCTCCGGTCGGACATAATAGGGCCAGGTGCCCGGATGACTTGGCCAGCAGAGTGTCCTGAACGGTCTGGGTGGCAGGAAACGGTCAGGATATTGCTGCCTGCCGAAATTGAAATAGATCGACCATTCACATAGCGGATATTTTTTGGCTGGTTCGTGGAAAAAGGACGCTGCCTCTCTGAAAATATCTCTGTTGATAATCTGGGGCATGTGACTGGCATACGAGAGATGTTCCATGCCGTGATACTGGAGCAGAACATTGGTCACCCGCTGGCCGCGGTCGAAGTCGGTTCTACAGTAATTCCACAGGGCCAGATCGAAAAAAAAATATCCTTGATATTTTTCATCGGCCTTGAAGTCGGCAAGGCAGACTGTCCTGAGTGGCCGGGAATCATCGTCAGACATGATGAATTCCGGATCCAGGTCCTGCAGCTCCAGCATTGCGGTCCTGAGAAGATAGTTCTTGGAAGTGTGATCAAGCTTGGCAAAGGTTGTCTGAGCAGTGGCCGGCAGAAGCTTCTCTTCCGGAACGATGAGCACCGACAGTCTGTCTGGCACATTGAATGAGGTTCGGTAGACAGCGGGACACACAATCATGATGGAGTCGATAAACTCCATGTGGCGCGAGACATGGACCAGGGTCTGGCTCAGGATCTCAGGCCGGTTACTGATATATACGAGTTGCATCGCCTTGCTCACTACGCTTTGCCGGGTTCGGCTGGCTGGACCCGAAATGGGTGTCGAGCAGCCCGACCAGTTCATGGGCTGTTTCTTCCCAGGTCGGGGCCGTGTACTGTTCCAATCGTTTTTTTCTTGCCCGGTGGAGCGCGGTATCCCTGCAATACCGGAGTATCAGTCTGCTTATCTCTCCTGGTCGCTCCGGGTTAAAATATTCAACGAAGTTGCTCCCTACCTCTGGAAGGGAGCCCCTGTCTGAACTCAGGGTCACGCAACCGTGGAGGAGCATTTCAACCACCGGCAGGCCATATCCCTCGTATAATGACGGCACGATACCCAGGTAGGCATTCTGATATAACGTGGTAAGTTGTTGGTCGTCAATATTGGAAAACCAGAAAATTTTAGTATCGTAAAGAGGATGTCTCTCAAGTCGGGTAAAAAAATTTTCCGAACGCCACCCCTTTTTACCAACAATGACGAGAAAGAGGTTCTCGGTCTTTTCAGCCACCATTTCAAATGCGGTCAGTAGACAGTCATAGTTTTTCCTTGGTTCGACAGTACCCACGCTCAGGATATACCGCTTGCCGGCCACGAGCCGTGGTAGCGAGGGATTGCTGCTGTCGTTTGTCTGCCGATAGTTGGCTCCCAAGGTAATTCGGTCGCTTCGTAGAGGACGTGCGAGATAATGGGCTGCCACGTAGCGCTGCAGATCACTAAGGGTGTTGTCAGATATACAAAAAAACGTACTGTTATGACGGATATGGGCATCAAAATGCAGAGCAAATCGTTTTGCTGTTTCCGGATGGACATACTCGGGAAAGAGAAACGGAATGATATCGTAATGGATGACCGCTACCCAGACCTTTTTTCTTTGCAGGCTACCCAGGAGTTCATCCCGTCCCATGGGCGAAAACCAACTGCTTTCCATGTCCAGGAAAATGGCTCCCTGCTCAAAATCTTGGATAAACAGAGCCGGATCGCAGGGCGGATGGCGGATTTTCTTGTACTGTTGCAGAAGGCGATAAACACCAGGTAGTTGCTTCAAGAAAGGAGCCATCTTTCTGGCAAGATGATACCAGCCGGAAATGGCCTCGTTGCAGTTTTTCCGGTAGCCTGTTTGAGAAAAGAGGGCCAGATTTTCAGTGTCGGTCAGATGCCGCCACGTTGCACACCAGGGACAGTACAGTATTGGAATAAACCGATATGAAGAAGATATTTTCTGGACAGCCCGCAGAGTCTCTTTTGTGACACGCTGAATCCCGGTGGTGAAGCCGAGCGCCAGGGTGTTGGATACTTCAACGTAGACAGTGCGCATGGATAGGGGCCAGACAATTATTATATGTGCTGGAATAACCTGCTCACAGGGCCCATCGTATCGACAGGCGCAATATATTTATCGCCTTGCTCAGCCTTTGGTAAGCAGCAAGTTCATGAGTGAGCCGATATTGACCTTGCGGGTAGGTGATGAATCACATGACTGACTGGTGCTTTTGAGATACAGGACTGCCGCTCCTGAGAAGGGGGCGGAAAATGATCTCGTTGCTCCGCCGGATACTGTTCCGCCGGAATGCACACTGTCATTGCTGGTACTGAACCATTCCACTGTCAGGGTTCCGGAGATTCCCGACAGGTCAACCGATCCCCAGCCACTGGGAAGAAAGACAAGGTACTCTCCGCAGCCGGCAAGGCAGTAACCGGTCGAGGCAAGGCTGTTTTGGGGGGTCATGTGATCCAGGTTGATTTTTTTTGCATAGCGTCTTGTCTGCTTCATGGCGCGGAGCATGGAATAATCTGTCTCTGCCCATAATTCGGGGTGATATGGATCCATGTAGATGGGGTTCAGGCCACGAAGGAAGCTTTTCCAGACCCAGTCCGGACTGCCGCCAACTCCCCAGAGATGATCTGTATCTGTGATGATGACCTTGGAGCCATCGTTTGCTGGAGGATTGTCCCGGTACCTGGTGTCACCGCTTGAACCTCCTGGGATACCAGGGGAAATCCAGTCAGCAGGACTGTTGAACAGGGTGGTGTTGTCACCGTCCGGATACTGAAAGGTCATCCCGACCAGGTGTTGTTTTGGTTTTCCTGCCTCGTACGTTTTGATGAAATTGATCATATGGATCTGCCAGTCAGTGGATTCTCTTCCCCCCTCGTTCGCTATCTCGTAGACGATGTGATCGAAATCATTCAGCGTATCCAGTACCTTGCGGACATAGTTTTCCTGCACTGCAAGCACTGCAGGATTGCTTAAGGTCAGGGCGCCAGTCCCTGTGCCGGCATCGATTCCATTGATATTGTTGCTGCCGGTCAGTGGAAAGCCATCTGTCGATGAACGGCAGAATCGCAGTTCAAAGGCTTCAAAGAGCATGATGGAAAGATAGACCCCCCTTGAACGGGCCAACTCAACTCGCTCCCGGAGGCGGTCAAAATAGGCCTGGTTCAATTTGCTCAGGTCAAATTTCGGCTTGCCGTCCGTGGCATTTCCCGGCCCTGTCCGCTCCCAGGGAAAGGGCTCGGCCCTGCCCTGGATAGGATTGTTGCAGGTATACTTTGGAAGATCCCATGCCCACACGCGGATGAAGTTCAGGTCATACTGAATGGTCTGGTCGAGATAGGCCGGAAAATCGAAGTTTTCGGTTGGCGGGTGCATGTCGCGCAGCGTGGGCCAGGCATGGGCGCCGGTCATGTAGATGGCATTGCCTGTGTCATCGGTAAAATAGCGTGGATTGGTCGGATGTACACGCAGGGGGGCTGCCAGGGCTGCGGAAAAAGAAAACAGGAACAAAATGCAACAGATCAGAAAAAATTTTTTTGTGTGCAATTGCATTTCAATCTCTCCATACAGGTAGAACGTGACTTCAGGAGGGTTATATCCAGTTGATGCCCCCTTTTAGCATGATCAGTGCTGATTGTCATCCGCTTTCAGGGGCGAGGCCTCATGGCTTGATTGGCTTGAGGACGGTTTTTTGGTGACTGCAGTAGTAATTTTTTTGTATGAAGGTATGATGTCCACGTCTTGGATGGAGAAAACAGGCTAGATCAAGCTGCGCCTGGTAAAATGCCAGGAAGAGAAGCGACGGCAACGTGGAGCCAGTATTTCCTGGTGCTGTCCTAATGATTCTCTAAACTTTTCCGGTTATCGGGCAGGAGGGAAATGCAGGATATCTATCTGGCAGGAGCGGTCTTTGTCGGGACAACCGTGGCGACGCTCGTCTCGACACCGCTGGTTATCCGCTGGGCCAAGAAGAAAGATATCTGCGATTATCCGTCTTCGCGAAGGGTACATGACAGCTGTATCCCGCGGGCAGGCGGTATCGCCATCTTTTTCTCCTTTACAGTCGCCTACCTGGCAGCGCTCTATGCGGCCTACAGACTCGGCTACCCCCGTATCGTGCTCAGAGAGCAACTCTTTTTTCTCCTTGGCGGGGGAGGCATTTTTCTGCTCGGCCTGTGGGATGATCTGCAGAAACTCTCGCCCTGGGCAAAATTTGCAGGGCAGATAGGCATTGCTCTCCTGGTCTGGGGGGCGGGCATCGACGTGGAACTGCTGTCCGTTACCCTCCACAAGGGGATCACTCTCTCTGCAGGCCTTTCACTGCTCATCACGGTCTTCTGGGTTGTCCTGCTGATCAATGCCATAAACCTGATCGATGGCCTGGATGGCCTGGCCGCCGGAATCTGCCTCTTTGTCTCGGTGACCCTGCTGCTTCTCTGCCTGGGCAAGGGAGGCCCCATGTTGCTCGTCGGCTTCAGCGCCCTGGCTGGGTCCTGCCTCGGCTTTCTTCGCTACAATTTCAATCCGGCCACCGTGTTCATGGGGGACTGCGGCAGCTATTTTCTCGGCTACGTGTTGGCGGTCCTGACCATCGAGGGATCCATGAAGAGCCATGCCACGGTGGCCCTGCTCATTCCGGTCATCGCCCTGGGCGTACCGCTCCTCGATACGCTCCTGGCCCCTGTCCGGCGATTCATCTTGGGCAAAAAGCTCTTTCACCCGGACAGAAGTCATATCCACCATGCCCTGCTCAGACGTGGCTATTCGCAGCGGCGGGTGGTGATTATCATTTACGGGGTGACGGTTTTCCTTGGCCTGGTTTCCCTGGCCTTTGTCTACGTCAAGGATCATCGCTCGGCCCTGGTGCTTGTTCTGCCCGGTATCCTGCTGTTTCTGGCGGTCAAGAAGCTGGGGTATCTGGAATACCTGGCCACGGACAAGGTCTGGGGATGGCTGCGGGATTTGACAGACGAAGCCGGCTTGAGTAATGAGCGACGCAGCTTTCTCAACCTGCAGATGCAGATCACCCGGTCTGCCTCCATCGAGGATCTCTGGAAAAATGTGTGTATTGCTATCGAGAAGCTGGATTTCGACATGGCCGAGTTACATCTGTACGAAAATGTGCTGCCTGAATGCGGTGGGGAGGTGATGCGGTGGAACTGTGCAAAAGATACGGCTGAAATCAATTTCAATGCACCCTCCCAGTTCAAACTGGAGATGCCATTGATGGCTGACCAGGAGGTGAATTTCGGCATTCTGTGGATGATAAAAGACCTGAAGCGAAGCAACATGACCCATTATACCCTGCGAAGGGTGGAGCACCTGCGCAGAACGATCATCGGTGTCCTGAGCCGGTTTGCAGGTATTGCATGAGTGGTCTGGGACACTCCCGATTGAACCATTGATATCCAGGAACAAAAAAGAAACGGATGGAAAGCGACCGCGTTGGCTGTCGGTTGTGCTGGGGATTTTTTGCCTTTCCAGCGCAATGGTCGCTGCGGTTTCCCTGAATCATCTCTATGGATTCTGGGCAGCCCTGGATGTCTCAACCCGTGTTCTTGGCCTGCTCTGGTGGGTAACAATTGGCAGTGGTCTCGTCGTTCTCTCCCGGAAATATCTTCGTACGGTTATTCTCCTTTTTTTGTTTTCATTTTTTGTCGGTTATTCCACTGGTCCCTTCCTGGAACCTCCGGCTGACCCATTGGAGCACCTGCGCCGGGTCGAGGATACGGTCTGCGGCCGGGACGCAAGTTATCTTCCCAGGGAAAATAGCGGATTGTGGCACTATTCCATGATGGGGCTGCTGCTCTGCGATAAGAGCGGAGAGCGGGATGTAGCAACCATTTTTCGCCAGATTGACCTGACCCATGGCCTCCTGTGGGGAATCCTGATGGCCAGCCTGTTTGTCCTGGGCCGGGCAGCAGGAATGCCCGGCAGGTGGGCGTTGATGAGCTGTCTCATCTGTTTTCTCTTTTTCGGCACCAATCGGTTCAGTTATTTCAAATATTACAGTTTTGCCCCCAGTTTTACCTCGCTGCTCATTTTCTGGTTGTGGGCTGCCGCCTTTTTTTTCCGGCGGAGTTGGCAAGCCATTCTGTCTGGCCTGCTGATAGCGATCGGCTCTCTGCCGGTCATCTGGATCAATCATCAGCAGGAGGCTGTTTTTCTGGCCTTTGTCGTGCTGATCTGGATTCTGCTCAACAGCTGTTTTGCCGTACAGGAGTGGCTGCAGGGGCGCGGCGGAGGCGTGTGTTCGAAATCGCGGTTCCAGGTACTCCTCCAGGTGAGCGGTCTGGCCGCCATGTTTCTGATTTTTTTTGTATTACCACAGAGCAAGGCCTTCAGGCAAGCGCTGGCCAGTCTCTTTGTCAAGAACCAGTGGGCCAACAATCAGCACCTGGTATTTTCCTGGCAGGGCGTACATCTCTGCGGGATGATCTGGAGCGATCGTATCACCGATACCCTGGGAACGATCAGTGTGGCCATGCTTGTCCTGGCCATCCCTTATTTCTGGCCCGGCCTGATCAGGAACGATTTCGAGAAGAAGTTCAGGATCGCCGCGTTGGCCTTTTTGCCGTTCTGGGGGTACTGTGTGCCCCTGTTTCACTACATCTGGACAGCCAACGTGTATAGTTTTGAATACTGGCGGCTCTGTTACAGCTCCATGTTCTGGCTGTTTTTCGCCGACTGCATGCGAGGATTCGAGAGCTGGTTCTATCTCTACTGCACCAGGCTGCAGCGCAAGCTCTCGGACAGTACCGGAACATCCTGAGAACTTGCCAGGTTGCCACCTTTGGCATGAGTACAACTCATTTTGTAATTGATCACAGGCACCGCATCTTCACCCGATCTTCCCTGGTCACATAGTGGGGCTCTAGCGGCCAGGTGAGAGATTCGAGACGCCATTCAGCGGATGAGCTGGTTCATCTCAAAGATGGGCAGCAGGATGGAGATCACGATAAAGCTTACCACCAAACCCATGAACAGGATCATGACCGGTTCGATCATGGACGTCATGGCCATGATCTTCGCCTCCACCTCTTTTTCATAGCTGTCAGCGGCCTTTTCCAGCATGTTTTCCAGGGCACCGCTCTGTTCGCCCACGGCAATCATTTGAACGAGCATAGGGGTGAACCACCTGGAGCCGCGGAGAATTTTCGAGAGGCTCTGCCCCTTTTCCAGCTCTTCCGTGGCCTCGTCCATTACTTCGGCAAGCAGGACATTGTTCAGGATGTTCTTGACGATCTGCAGGGCTGTAATCAACGGCACACCGGCATGGAGCAGGCTGGCCAGCGTCCGGCCAAAGGTTGCTGAAGCGATCTTGATGTTCAGGTCCCTGAGTACGGGCAGGCTGAGCTTGAGGTAATCCCAGTAACGCCTACCCCGGGGGCGACGGATGAACAGGCGGCCGGCAACGACCAGGGCCACGAGCAGAAGCAGGATCAGCCACCAGTACTGCTGAAGGAAACCGCTCAGGTTGATGAGAAAGACCGTGGGCAGGGGAAGGACCTGCTGGCTGTTGTCGAATACCTTGGTGATGCTCGGGACTATGAAGGTGATGAGGAGAAAAAGGACCACCGTACCCACCAAGGCCATGAAGATCGGATAGATGAGGGCCGCCTTGATCCTGGCGCGGAGGGCATGCTGCCTCTCACCAAACTCGGCCAGCCGGTCCAGCACCACGTCCAGCGATCCGGAGGCCTCGCCGGCCCTGACCATATTGACATAGATTCTTGAGAAAAGTCGCGGATGTTCGGCCAGGGCAGAGGTGAGCGAGTTCCCTTCGTTGACCGCATCCTTGATCTGGGCGATGATCTTTTTCAGACTCTGATTGGTCGTCTGTTCGATCAGGCCGTTGAGCGCGGACACCAGCGGAATACCGGCGGACAGCAAGGTCGCCAGCTGGCGGGTGGCCACGTGGATCTCGGCCGGTTTGATACGGGGACCGGGTTGAAGAAAGGCGAGGGAAACATGTTTGTCCTCCCTGGCCTTGCGCGCGGTTTCCCTGATCTCCACCGGGTACTTGCCCCCCTGCCGGAGTTTTTGCCGTGCCGCACTCCTGGAATCGGCATCGATGATGCCTTTGAGCTTTTTTCCCCTGGTGTCCAGGGCTGTATATTCATAAACAGGCATATCTGATTGTATAGCTGGAACAGCCTGTTTTGCCAACAGGAAAAGCATCGTCGCAATCGATGCCCTGTTGATCTCCAGGCCAATCTGCCGCCCGGGGTCTATTCCAGCCTGGAAGGATGGTATGGTGCGCGGTTGTGTGCCAGGCGAAGCTCAGGCAATCCTGGTGGCTGCGATGCCATCCGCGGTAATTGCCTGTTCACCGCGAAGTCGCCGACCCGGCGGGGCGGACAGGGCAGCAAGTGGCCCGAGTCCAAACGATGGGAGGGAATGCATAACTTCCCGATCGGCCCCGGCCGGGAGTCGGATCTGCCCATAGTAGTGATGAAGCGGGGTAACTTCCGTGGAGCGAAGGGGCAGGACTTTGATCCGGATGGAGTGCCCGGCCTGCTGCGAGAAATTCAGCAGGAACTTTAGGATACGATCTATGGGCCTATGCCGGTAAAACGGGGCTACATCCCCAAGACGAATGGAAAGATGCGACCGCTTGGCATCCCGACCGTTAAGGGTCGGATAGTGCAGCAGGCAGCGCTCTTGATCCTGGAGCCGATTGTTGAGGCAGACGTTGAGGACTGTTCGTACGGATTCCGCCCAGGCCGTGAGGCCCATGACGCTCTTACCGAGATCCGGCAGGCGCTTAAGGGTCCGGATTCACAGAAGTTCTCGACGCAGATTTGAGGTAATTGATCACAGGCACCGCATCTTCACACGATCTCTCCCGGCCGCATAGTGGGCTATAGCGGTCGGGAGAGATCGTGCAAATCTGCAGCACCTGTGACCAATTACAGTTTGGAAGTAAGATATACCGCGGGATTACATGCCCTGTGATCGGTTACAACGAATGATCCGCTTTGCCGTACTCTGGCGAAAACGCAGTTACGGTACCAAGAGCGATAAGGGCAACCGCTGGGTGGAACGGATCTTGTCGCTCCGGCAGACCTGCCGATTGCAGGGCAAGTCCACTTTTGACGTCCTGGTCGACGCGATAAGCTGTTATTTCAAAGAACAGGAGCCTGATCTGGAGTGGATCAGACTGGCAGGGAAACAGGTACCCTGTGACTAATTACGTTGGCATCTGTTGTCATTAGCGCTCTACTCTACACGATTCCTTTCCCGGACGTTCCCTCTGCAGAGCAGATGCCACTCCGGCGGGCAGCAGGAGGTGAAAATCAGTTCAGGCTCTTCCCGCCTTCGGACCGGTATGGTATACTGACAATTTCTCTAGTAACGTCGATAGCAGCCTATAAAAAGGAACAAGAACGAGGTAAGGAGCATGCACGTTACCATCGAATACTGCACGGCCTGAAACTATGGTCCACGGGCCTCCAGTTTGGAGCAGGAACTGAAAAGAACGTTTGGCAGCGATATAACGGTGGAACTGATTCCCGGATCAGGCGGTGTGTACGAGATCGGAATGGACGGCAAGACCATCTTTTCCAAGAAACAGTTGAACCGTTTTCCTGAAGAAGGAGAGGTCATACGGCTGATTCGGTCAGCCGGTTAAAGGCTGTCCAAACACGGGTGCGTTGAGGCCCTGTCTTTTCGCCCGGTTTTACAAGATGCGGAAAATCTCAACCTCGGAACATCGCTGCTGGCCAGGGCAGCGTTCGGTACGCGGCCTGGGCCAGCCAGCCCCTGTGTTTTCTGGTGACTGATCCGGATCTTGCCGAACAGGCGGATCAGGACAGGGGTGACCGCAGCACCACCTGTGATCGGTTATGCCTCTACGTGTCAGGGGCATCCTGCAGACACTGGGAAATGCAGGCGTGACAGTCTGGCCGGGTTTGGCCTTTTTCGCAGAAGTCGGCAAAGCCCCGAATCAGTTCGGTGCCCCCCCGGGGACAGCGATCCAGAAAGGTGATGAATTTGATCATCCGGTTGATAATCTCCGGCGGGGCAGTATGTTCAAATTTACACGCCCCTTCTTCTGCAGTCGGTTCGTCCACTGCCAGGACGGCGATGAAAAATTTTTTCAGAGCATTATGGCGATGAATGACATCCTCGGCCACGGCCCGTCCCTCCTCGGTCATGGTGATGACCTCGTAGGGCGCGTAGTTGATCAGGCCTCTGCTGGAAAGCGCCCGCAGGGCCTCTGTCACCGACGGACCACTGACATTGAGCCTGGCGGCGATATCTTTTCCCCGCGCAACCTCCTTTTCACTGATAATGTGATAGATAGCCTCCATATAGTCTTCCAGGCTGGCACTGAGTTTCTGGGACGGTTTCATGGTTGCGCTCCGGGCGGATTTTCTTTGCAAGAAGTATCAGGAGGATACCAGTGCAGACACTGATGCGTCAAGGACAAGAAGACGGGAGGCCCCTGCTTCATTCCAGGCTGGATTCGTTTTCTGTTCAGATTTTGACCGTTTTTTCCATCCATGCTTCTTGAACTCCGTGTACGGAATCTGGCCCTGATCGATTCGCTGTTGCTGGAGCTGAGCGAGGAGGGAGGACTTGTTGCCTTTACCGGCGAGACCGGGGCGGGCAAATCGATCATCCTCCAGGCCATTCATCTCCTGACCGGCGGGCGGGCGAGCACGACGTGGATCAGGGACGAGTGCGAGCGGGCAGTGATCGAGGCCTGTTTCTCCATCCGGAAAACCCATGAAGAGGCCCTGGAGCTGCTGCGACGTCATGATCTGGATCAGGGAGAAGAGTGCCTGATCCGCCGGGTGGTTGCCCGGAATGGCCGGAGCAGGATGTATATCAATGATCAGCAGGTGACGGTGCGGGTGGCGGCAGAGCTCACTGGACACCTGCTCAGTATCGCCAGCCAGCATGAGCACCAGCGCCTGCTCCAGGTGGGCAACCATCTCGATTTTCTCGACAGCTATGGTGAACTGTGGGACAGGCGGAAGAAGTTTGCCGATCTCTTTGCCCGCTACCGGCATCTTGTCATCGAGCTTGAAGATCTGAGGAAGAAAGAGCAGGAGCGTGAGCAGCGTCGCGATTTTCTGGCCTTTCAGCTCGAAGAGATCCGAACGGTCAACCCCGTGGCCGGCGAGGATGAAGCGCTGGCCCGGGAGCGGGACCGGCTCAAGGCCTCTGAAACCCTGGTACAGCTTGTCCGCCGGAGCCAGGGCCTGCTGCGGGACGAGTTGCTTGGTCAGTTGGCCGAAATCCGGAAAAACATGGAGCAGGCCGCCTCCCTCGATCCGGAGCTGGCCGGATTGAGCGACCGGATCGTTTCGGCCTGTTTCGAGATCGAAGATCTGGAAGGAGAACTCCTGTCCTACGCTGAAGCCCTGCCCAGGGACCAGAGCCGGTTGGAAGGGATTCAGGATCGCCTGGCCAGTTTGCGTCAGTTGCAGCGCAAGTACGGCACGACCCTCGAAGAGGTCCTCGCATTTGCCGAGGAGGCGGCCAGCGAGTTGAGTTCTCTTGAAAACCTGGACCAGGAGATTGCCGATCGGGAGAACAGGATCGCCGACTTGAACCGGTCTGTGGAAGAGCATGCCAGGGAACTGAGCGAGCTTCGGCGCCAAGCGGCCAAACGATTGGCCAGGGCCATGCAGGAAGAGCTGCGGTCGCTGAATTTTATCCAGGCCGAGTTTGTTGTCCATTTCCATTCTGCCGGACCGGACACGTATTCATCCACAGGTTGCGACCAGGTGGAATTTCTTTTTTCCGCCAATCCCGGCGAACCCCCCAAGCCGCTGGTCCAGGTCGTCTCCGGTGGCGAGCTTTCCCGCCTCATGCTGGCCATGCGCTGTCTCCTGGCCCGTCGGGACAGGGTGGACACAGTGATCTTCGATGAGGTGGATGCGGGTATCGGGGGGCAGACCGCCGAGGCAGTGGCGGAAAAGATCAGCGAACTGGCCGGCCATCATCAGGTGCTCTGCATCACCCATCTGCCCCAGATCGCCGCTTCCGCCCGGAAACATTTTCTCGTGGAAAAAGTGGTGGAACAGGGGCGGACCAGCACCGTGATCCGGCCCCTGGACAAGGAACAGCGGGTCGAGGAGCTTGCCCGTATGCTGGCAGGAGATGATCCCAGTGATCAGACCTTCCTCTATGCCCGGGAGCTGATTGCCAGAAAAAGGAGAGCACATGAATGAGGTGACGGCTTTGGCGCTGTTTTCCGGCGGGCTCGATTCCATTCTTGCCTGCCGGATTATCGCGGCCCAGGGAATCCGGGTGAGGGCTCTGAAGTTCATCACCCCGTTTTTCGATCACCAGCTCCTCGAACGAGAGTTGGCCTACAGGAACGAGGTCAGGGAGAAATACGGCCTGGAAGTGGAACTGGTCGACCTGAGCGAAGGATACATGGAACTGCTTCGCAACCCGGCCCACGGTTTCGGCAAGCACTTCAATCCCTGTATCGACTGCAAGATCCTCATGCTCCAGCGGGCCAGAGAGCTGATGGCCGATTCAGGCGCCTCTTTCTTGATCAGCGGCGAGGTGCTGGGCCAGCGGCCCATGTCGCAACGCCGGGACACACTGCGGATAATCGAGCGGGATTCAGGTTGTGACGATATTCTTCTCAGGCCCTTGTCGGCCAAGCTGCTCAAGCCGACAAGGCCGGAACGGGAGGGCCTGGTCGACCGGGACAGGCTCTATGGTTGTGCGGGCCGGGGCCGGAAGCTGCAGATCAGCCTGGCTGCGGAATTCGGCATAACAGACTATCCGAGTCCGGCAGGTGGATGCGTGCTCACCGACCCCAATCTGGCCGCCCGTATCGAACGGTTTTATAATGGCCTCTTTCAGGCCGGCACGGCCGATTTCCGGGTGAGCGATATCAGGCTTCTTCTTCTGGGGCGCCAGTTCCGTCTTCCCGGTGATAACTGGTTTGTCCTGGGCCGTAACCAGAAGGAGAATCGTCTCCTGGCAGGGCTCAGGGAGCCGGGAGACCGGATGTTCAGGATGGTGGACCGGCCCGGTCCCACCGGGCTGTTCAGGTGGGCCGAACAACGTCTTGCCGGCACAGGACAGGAGGACCGGCTCCTGGAGATTGCGGCCGGTCTCGTTGTTCGTTACGGAAAAAAGATCGATGGTTGCAGACCCCCGGCAGCTGTGCGGATCGAGGGGGCGGAGTCCAGGATCGTGCAGGCGGCGCCCCTGGACGATACGGTTTTTCGGGACTGGATCGTCTAGATACCTGCCCATTGGTCTTGAACAAAGAAAAAAACTCGTTCCCGGGTAGTCCTCTTGCCCAGCAGCTGTCGAAATCGTTCGCCCCTCAGGAACGGAGCGCTTCCCTGACCAGCCTGCCCAGTTCGTCCATCAGGTAGGGTTTTTTCAGAAATCCTTTCACCCCCAGGGAGAGGGCTTCCTGGACATCCTCGTTTTGAGCGTAGCCGCTGACAATGATCGTTTTCTGGTCCGGTCTGATGGTCAGGATCCGTTGATAGGTTTCCAGGCCATTCCAGCCCGTTCCCATGATCATGTCCAGCAGGACCAGGTCGACCGGGTGTTTTTTCAGGTAGTCCAGGGCCTCTTCGCCGGATAGCGCTGCAACGATGGTATAGCCGAGAGATGTCAGCATCTTGGATGCGATTTCGATCTGCTGTTCCTCGTCGTCGACCACCAGAATACAGCCGCTGCCATGGAGGGTGTCTGTCGGCTCCGGTTGCTCTTCCTGGTCCGGCAGCGTACCCTCTGTTGCCGGCAGATAAATGGAGAACACGGTTCCTGTACTGTCGCTCTCCACCCGGATGATTCCGTTGTGGTCTTCGACCGTGCTCCAGACAACCGTCAGGCCCAGGCCGGTTCCGCTTTTGCGGCCAAGATTCTTTTTGGTGTAGAACGGCTCGAAGATCTTGTCCAGGGCTTCTTCCGGGATGCCCGGCCCGTCATCGGCCACCTCCAGAAGGACATACTCCTGCTGTTCCCCGTCGCTGTCGGCTGCCTCCGGATTTACGTTTCTGGTTGCGATGCGGATACTACCCTGACCATCCAGGGCCTCCATGCCGTTGATGACTAGGTTCATGAGCATTTTCTGGATATGGATGGGGGAACAGACAATGGGCTTGAGCAGTGGAGCCAGATCCGTCTTGACCTGGACCAGGGGATACTCCTTCCTGATATTTTTGAACTCGGGCGATTCCAGGAAGGTAGTCACAATGTTATTGAGCTGGCTGATCTTCCGCGATTTTGCCGAGTGGCGAGTGATGGCCAGCAGGTCGGAGACCACGGCAGCGGCCCGTTTCCCCGATTGCTGGATTTCGCTGATCGGTTTGCGCAGGGGGCTGTCCTGGGGTAACTGGAGGAGGAGCAGGTCAGGATAGCTCACCACTCCGGAGAGAATGTTGTTCAGGTCGTGGGCAACACTGCCGGCGGTCAGGCCGATGGTTTCCAGTTTCTGGGCCTTTTTTCGCTCTTCAATCTCCTTTTCCAGCTGCCTGCTCCTCTGCTGCACCCGTTTCTCCAACTCCCTGTTGGCACTCTGAAGCTGTTCGTTCAGGGAGGTTATCTGCCGGATCAGGTGACCGAAACTGAAATAGAGGATCAGAAGCGAGCCGAACACGAGCCCCAGGCTGATGAGCACCAAGGAGACTCGGGCCGAACGGGCTTCCCGCACCTCGTCGCTGATATCCAGGGCCAGGATGATGTCGGCAAGCCTGGTCCCGGCAAATGTTGTTATCGGGATGACTGGAACAAGGACGTACTGCCTGTTGTCCAGGGTGATTTTCTTGTTCGTATCGTCCGGTGAGAAATCCGGGGGCAGCTGGCGGAAGAAGTCGATTTCCCGGCTGCGGATGGAAAATGAATCCATCCTTATTTTCGGCATGTTTGAATAGCGGACGATCGAACATTGCTGATTGGGGACAAGCAGCCCTGTGGGTACGCCCAGTTTCTGCTCCAGAGTGTCCATGACCAGGCTGGCCTTGATGCCGAACTGGAGCGCTCCGATATGCTTTCCTTTCCAGTAGACAGGTTCCACGATACGGTACTGGAGCCCGAAAGGACCGATGGCAAAGCCGGAAACCTGGCGGTGTTCACGGTTTACCGTGGCGATGTCTTTTCGGATTTCCGATACATTGTCGCCGAATTTATCCGGCCTGTGGACCCGGAGAAATACGGTATTGTCCGGCAGAATCCAGCCCATGGAGGCGAAATAGGGGCTTTCCTGCTTGAGAGTTCTGAAAAAGGGCCGGGTCAGGCGGAGAAGCCTGGATCGGTCCAGTTCGGCAAAGGCCTGGATGATCTCCTCCCGTTTTCTGGATACCTCGTAGTTGAGAAAACTACGTATCCTCGAACGGTAGGGCGTGGCTGTCATGGTCAGGATGTTTTCCGCCAGGAGGCGGGCGCCTTCCTGCTTGCTGGAAATGATGCGTTGCAGGCTCTGTTGTTCATGGTTGCTGAAAAACCAGATAAAGGAGGAACAGAGCGCGCATATAATCACCATGACCGCCAGGATGGCTTTCCACCGGGTATCCATATCGTCTGCTGTCTGGAATATTGTTGCTCAGGATGCGGAAAGAATGCTGGAAAGCTCCTTGCCGATGAAACTGCATTCGGCCTGCCGAAAGCAGGCTGCCGTTGCCATCGACGTTCAGGGCGCCTTGGAATACAATCGACTTTCGCTCTGGTTTCCGCATGTGCGGAACTATTTCTTCCTTGATATCAGGATGATGCCATGGCAACGTTTTTCGTCTGCCATGATCTCGAACGAAAATCGTAAATTTTCAAAGGCCTCCCTTGGGGTCAAGTTTTGTGGTATTCTCTTTTTAGTGTACGGATGTTTCGGGAAAAAACAAACGTTTTTCGGTAAGACATGCAATTGGGGAGAACGGCGGGCAACTTCTCAGCTCTCGGTACCGGTCGTTTCGACCGCCTCTTCGAGCCACTGTTCCACCATGGCGGGTGTGGGTAGGAGGCCGGCGCTTTTCACCACACCGTTGATCATCAGGGCCGGAGTCTGGAGAATGCCGGCCCGGCCGATCTCGTCCGGATCGTGGATCTGCTCGATATCTGCGCCGATTTCCATCCGGTCAAGAACCTGGATCAGCAGATTCTGCAGGCCGTTGCAGCTTATGCAGCCCGTGCCGAAGATGCGGATGACCAGGGTATCGTCCGTCCGGCCCGCCCCTTCCAGGTGCTGCCGGTATTCCCGCTCCAGGGCCTGGAGATACTGGTCGCGTTTTCCCGGGGGGATGTAGTTCTGTTCCTGGATTTTCCGGAAGAGGTATCTGGCCGCCTCCGGTACAGGCATGGCCCTGGCAGCCGCCTCGTTCAGGGCCCGGTCCAGGCCGATCAGGCCGATGCTGACCGCACCGATCCGGATGGTTCTGGATGTCGCCGCCTCTGTCTGTTTCCTGTTCATCGTAATGACCATGTTGTTCCATAGGTCCCGCAGCACCTTCCGATACTCCATTCTGGTCAGGCAGTCAAGCGTGTCGGCAACCGGAAAAACAGGCTGACAGGTTGCGCCATTGCAGGAAAACTGGTATCCCGCAGCCGGAGTGGGAAAAAATCCGCACCACTGCTATAGTGAAGGCCATGATTTCAGAGACGAGAACATTGCCCCCAACCCAGGTTGCCGGAGTCTTCGGTCCTGACCTCCTGGAGGTTCTATCCATTGTCCAGGCAGAGATACCGGCTGATGTCTACCTGACCGGCGGGACGGTACGGGACCTGCTCCTGGGCCGCCGGCCTGTGGATATCGACCTGACCGTTTCCAGGCAGGCGCGCCGCTGGGCTGCGCAACTGAGCCAACGGACCGGAGGAACCTATGTGGAGTTGGGCCGCGAGGAGGATGCGGCCCGGGTGGTCTGGCAGGGCAGGGTGGTGGATTTTTCTTCGTTCAGGGAGGGGGCATCCTCCATCGGGGAGGAACTGGGCAAGCGTGACATCACGCTGAATTCCATGGCAGTGCGCATCGCTTCCTTTGCCGCCCTCGGTCGAGGCGGGGCCGGTGACCTGTCCATTGTTGACCCGACCGGCGGCCTCGAGGACCTGAAAAGGCAGTGCGTGCGGATGGTTTCCAGGGGCAGTTTCCTGGCAGATCCCTTGCGTCTGCTACGGGTTTTCCGTTTTGCAGCTGTCCTGGAGTTCTCGATAGATCCCTCTACCCTGGAGCAGGTGCGGCGGGATGCATCCCGCTTGAATCGGGTGGCGGTGGAACGGATCAGCCACGAGCTGGAGCTGATCATGTCCTCAACCAGGGCCGCGCCGATGTTTGGCCGGATGGCCGAGACCACTTTGCTCTGGGAGATCCTGCCCGAGCTGCGGAAAGGCGTGGGGATGGAGCAGCCGGCCAGTCATCATCTGGATGTCTTTGCCCATTGCCTGGAAACCCTGGCCTGTGCCGAACAGGTCCTGTCCCGGCCGGAGTCGTACTTTCCGGAGTCCGGCAAGGTGATGCGCCGATACCTTGAGCGGCCTCATGCTCCGGTGCTGGTGAAGTGGGCGGCCCTGCTGCACGATGTGGGCAAGCCGGTCACCTACACCATTGACGAGGACCGGGGGGGACGGATCACCTTCTACAATCATGACCGTGAGGGAGCTGCAATCTTTGCGGATTTTTCCCGCAGGCTGCGCTGGCCGAAAAAAAATCAGGAGGAGGTGTTCACCCTGATCAGGCTGCACATGCGGCCTTTTTTCCTGGCCAATGTCCAGCGGCAGGGAACCCTGTCCCTGAAGGCCTGTCTGCGGCTGGTCCGATCCGCGGGGCCGAGGCTGCCTGGACTGTTCCTTTTGGCCATGGCAGATGCCCTTGCCGGCAAGGGAGACGGCTCGCCGCAGGAGATTGAGCGGGAGGTGGCAACACTGTTTGCCAGGCTGGAGCAGGTCCGGTTGGAGCATGTCGTGCCGGTGCAGGCCTGTCCTCCCCTGCTGACCGGCCGTGATTTGATCGATGAGCTGCACCTGGAGCCGGGGCCGTTGTTCAGAAAGATTCTGGAGCGGGTGGAGCAGGCACAGATGGAAAAAACGATCCGCAGCCGCCGCGAGGCCCTTGCCCTGGCGGCCTCGCTGGCAGCCAGGGAGCATCATGCGTAGGGAAAAGGACTATTATTTCCGAAAGGCCAAGGAGGAAAACTATCCGGCCAGGTCTGTCTACAAGCTGAAAGAGGCGCAAGAAAAATATCGTTTTCTCAAAAAGGGGAAACGGGTGCTCGATCTGGGCTGTCATCCCGGGAGCTGGAGCCTGTATGCCGCCAGGGAACTGGGCGCCAGAGGAATGGTGGTCGGGGTGGATCTGCAGCCTACTGAATTGCCTGCCCAAAAAGATCATGCCGAAATGCACTGGCTTTGTTATGATGTCTATTCGGATGAGCTGCTGGCCCTGCTGCGCAGGAACTGGCCAGGATTCCACGTTGTTCTCAGCGATATGGCCCCGAGGACGACGGGAAGCCGCTACGCGGACCACCAGCTTTCCCTCCGGTTGGCCAGCCAGTGCCTGGAGCTGGCAAAGAGCGTTCTCCACCCTGGAGGCACAGTCTATTGCAAGGCCTTTCAGGGCGAAGATTTTCCAGGGCTTGTCAGGGAGTGGAAACCGTTTTTTCAGTCTGTTAAAGTCATAAAACCCCTGAGTTCGAGGAAGGAAAGCCGGGAGGTCTTTCTCCTGGGCCGGGGGTTCGGCAGAAAGACGAAGTGATAGCCTCCGGCTGGGCCGGGGCAAAGGAGTGGGCGACGTGTCAGGACATTCGAAATGGAGCACCATCAAGAGAAAGAAGGGTGCCAATGACGCCAGAAGAGGCAAGATTTTTACCAAGCTGATCAAGGAGATCACCGTTGCCGCCAGGTTGGGAGGCGGCGATCCGGACGGCAATCCCAGGTTGCGTAGTGCCATCACGGCGGCCAAGGCCGAAAACATGCCCAAGGACAATATAGAGCGGGCGATCAAAAAGGGCACAGGCGAAGTCGAAGGCGCGGTATATGAAGAAATTCTGTACGAGGGCTACGGACCTGCCGGAGTGGCGGTGCTGGTGGAGACCATGACCGACAACAAGAACAGGACCGTGGCCGATATCCGTCATTTCTTCGCCAAGAGTAACGGAAACCTGGGTGAGTCCGGCTGCGTGGCCTGGATGTTCGACAAGAAGGGCACCATAACCGTGGACCGTGAAGGGGTCGACGAGGATGAACTGATGGAAGTGGCCATCGAGGCCGGAGCCGAGGATGTGCTCGAGGAGGACAGCAGTTTCCAGATCCTGACCACGCCGGAAGAGTTCTCCGAGGTGGTTGAGCAACTCCAGCAGCATGGGATCAAGGTGGCCGAGGCGGCCATCGCCATGGTCCCCAAGAATACGGTGGAGGTGACGGAGGAAAAGTCGGCCCGGGCGCTTCTCAAGCTGCTGGAGCGTCTGGAGGATCATGACGATGTTCAGAAGGTACATGCCAACTTCGACATTCCGGATGAATTGATGGAGTCGCTGTCCTGATTCCGGGGGGCGCCACGAGAAACCAGGATGATACGGATTCTGGGTATTGATCCCGGTTCGCGAACGACCGGGTACGGGGTGATCGCGAAGAATGGCCCGGAATTGGGTTTTGTCGCCTGCGGCACTATCCGGACCGGCGGTATGAAGGATTTTTCAGCCAGGCTCTTTGCCATCTATCAGGGAATCTGCGAGGTCATCGAGGTCCACGATCCAGGGGTGGCGGCTGTGGAAGATCTCTTTGTCGCCCGGAATCCCCGTGCGGCGCTCAAGCTCGGCCAGGCACGGGGTGCGGCCGTGGTAGCGGCCATGCGGCACAATCTGCCCGTCCACGACTATTCGGCCAGGATGGTGAAGCAGACCGTGACAGGATATGGACAGGCGGAAAAATCCCAGGTCCAGCAGATGGTGCGCCTGCTGCTCGATCTTGACGGGGCGCCGAGCAGTGATGCGGCAGACGGCCTGGCCCTGGCCATCTGCCATGCAAGTCACATGGATACGGTGGGCCTGACCGTGGAAACGAGGTAACACAGCGTGATTGCCGCCCTTCGAGGAGAACTGCTGTTCAAGACGCCCGGCCAGGTCATAACCGAAGTGCACGGTGTGGGATATGAGGTGAATATCTCGGCCAGGACGTACGATGCCCTTCCTGCCGTGGGTGAGGAGTGTTTCTTTTACGTTTCCACCCAGGTACGGGAGGATGCCATCACGTTGTTCGGTTTTGCCACCAGGGAAGAGAAGGAACTGTTCCTGCTCCTGAACACGGTATCCGGTGTCGGACCCAAACTTGCCCTGGCCATCCTTTCGGGCATCGGCGTGGCCGAGTTTTGCGAGGCGGTACGGGGGAAGAACATCGCCCGGTTGACAGCCCTCTCCGGCGTGGGCAAGAAAACCGCCCAGCGGCTCTGTATGGAGCTCGGAGAAAAGGTGGGCGGGATGGCAGAGTTGCTGCCGGAGGAAAACAGGAAAGAGTCGCCGGTAGCGGTGCAGGAAGGGACGGCACTGCAGGATGCTGTTTCGGCTCTGGTGAACCTCGGATATCCCCAGCAGACTGCGTGGCAGGTCTTGCGGCGTGTACAGGCCCGGGATCCCGAGGCGGCAGCCACCATGGAGGTGCAGGATCTCATCAGGTTGGCTTTGCAGGCATTGGCCAGAACGTCGTAGGACGTATCACCGGCTGGCCCTGAAGGACCCGGTCCGGCTTGCAGTACTGCAGCCATGGCCATTGGACCGGGGAGCAGCCCGGAGCCTGGATGAAGAAACGTGTTGCCGCAATCAATTGCGCCGTATTGAAAGGATGTTTTTGGGGCTCGGGGCGGAGGGCAGCCGGAAGCCCCAGGTTTTCAGGGTGTTCGAACCAGGGGAGGGGATGTCTGTTGCCCGGTAGCAGGTAGATGGAGCGATGAATCACGAAGAGGATCTCAGGGGCAGGCGACTGGTCACCGGCCAGGAGCAAGAGGAGGACAGCAGCGTGGAGGTCGCGCTCCGTCCCTCCACCCTGGATCAGTACATCGGTCAGGAGCAGGTCAAGAAGAGCCTGCGGGTGTTCATCCAGGCGGCCAGGCAGCGGGGGGAACCCCTGGATCATGTCCTTTTTCATGGTTTTCCCGGTCTTGGCAAGACGACACTGGCCTACATCATCGCTAACGAGATGGGAGCTGGGATCAAGGTGACCTCGGGCCCGGTGATCGAGCGTCCCGGTGATCTGGCCGCTATCCTCACCAGCCTGCAGGCCGGTGATATCCTGTTCATCGATGAGATTCATCGTCTCAACCATGTGGTCGAGGAGATCCTCTATCCGGCCATGGAAGATTTTCAGCTCGACCTGGTCATCGGTCAGGGACCCGGGGCCCGGTCGGTGAAGATGGATCTGCCGCGATTCACCTTGGTGGGAGCCACCACCAGGACCGGCCTGCTCACTCCGCCGCTCCGGGATCGGTTCGGTGTGATTCTGCGCCTTGAGTACTACAGTGCCGAGGAGCTGGTTGCCATTGTCAAGCGGTCGGCCCGGCTGTTCAATATTGCCATCGACGATGCCGGTGCCCTGGAGTTGGGTCGGCG
This sequence comes from uncultured Desulfobulbaceae bacterium, assembly GCA_964626235.1. Classification (GTDB taxonomy): domain Bacteria; phylum Desulfobacterota; class Desulfobulbia; order Desulfobulbales; family Desulfobulbaceae; genus CAZVDY01. The sequence goes on from CAZVDY010000060.1 coordinate 27,304, forward strand.
TTCCCGGGGAACGCCCAGGATCGCCAACCGGCTGCTGCGACGGGTACGGGATTTTTATGAGGTCGGTGGACATGGCAGGATCACCCGGGAGGTGGCGGACGAGGCCCTTGACATGCTGGCCGTGGATCGCTTCGGTCTCGACGAGATGGACCGCCGCATCCTGCTGACACTCATCGACAAGTTTCAGGGCGGCCCTATCGGGCTCGATACCCTGGCCACTGCTGTCTGCGAGGAAAAGAACACCCTGGAAGACGTGTACGAGCCGTTTCTCATCCAGTCCGGTTTCCTGGTGCGGACTCCGCGTGGCAGGATGGCCACTCCGGCGGCATACGAACATTTTCAGCGCCCTTTCCGGAAAAGGCAGGGAACACAGCCCGGTCTCTTTGACTGAGTGCGGGCCACAACAGGGAGGAATCCGTCATGAGAAAACGTACAGTCAGGGATATCGCAGCCAGAAAAGGCGGTGAAAAACTCACAATGCTTACAGCGTACGATGCCTCCATGGCCGCTCTGCTGGATTCCTGCGGAGTGGATATGCTTTTGGTCGGAGATTCCTTGGGTATGGTCGTCCTTGGGTATGCGTCGACTGTGCCGGTGACCATGGAGGAGATGCTCCATCATGCGGCAGCGGTGAGCCGGAGCACCCAGCATGCCCTTGTAGTGGGAGATATGCCCTTTGGTTCGTATCAGGAAGATCGTTCTCTGACTGTCCGCAACGGGGTTCGCTTTCTCAAGGAAGGCGGCTGCGATGCCGTCAAGCTGGAGGGGGGCGAAGAGGTCTGTCAGGGGGTGGAGGCCCTGGTCAGGGCAGGTGTTCCGGTCATGGGCCACCTGGGGCTGACTCCCCAGACCGCCGGTCAGCTAGGGGGGTTCAAGGTCCAGGGACGTGATCTGGAAACAGCCAGAAAGATCCTGGCAGATGCCAGGAGGCTGGAGGATGCAGGTGTGTTCGCCATTGTCCTGGAATGTGTGCCCGGTCCCCTGGCCCGGGAGATCACTGCAAGAATCGGGGTGCCGACCATCGGAATAGGCGCTGGTGCGGATTGTGATGGTCAGGTTCTGGTCAGCAATGACATGTTTGGAATTTTTGAGAAGTTCACCCCTGGTTTTGTCAAGAAATACCTCGATCTTGCTCCGATGTTGCGCAATGCTGTCCAGCAGTTCAGGGACGAGGTTGCCTCCGGTGCTTTCCCTGGGCCTGAGCATACCTTTGGTCTGGATGCGGAATATGCGGATCTCGATGAATGATCGGCACCATGCCGCTGGCTGGTGCCAGCCCCGGGCTGAGACGGGCAGGCCGGCAACAGGGCACTGATGCCGGCCAGGAAGAGAGCGTGGCGAAGGCGGTGGTTTGCTGCCGCCTATCTGGTGGCGATCGAGGCAGGCTTTCTTCTGGCCTATGCCCGTCTCTTTGGATTTCTGCCGCCCAGCGGCGAGCCGCTGGGCGCGATCCTGTTGTTTTTCGACAGGTTTCTTGTCGAATACCTGATCGTATTCCTCCTGGTACTGCTGCTTATCAATGGCCGCTTCGGCAGTCGCCTTGCCGCCTATGCGGTTCTGTTTGTTTTTTTGACTGCGAATTTTGTCCAGCTTGTCTCTCTGGAACGCGGTGGCGAATTCCTGTCCAGGCTGGCAGTGGACAACATCTCCCACGTCAGCATCCTCATTGACTGCAAGATTGTCCTTCTCCTGGGGCTGCTTGGCCTGTTGATCCTGCTGCCGGAAACAGTTGTCCGCTATGCCCGCCTTGCTCCGGATACGGCTGGCAACAGACTCTGGATCCTGCTCCCTCTGGTCTGCGGGCTGCTTCTCTCCCAGAGCCATTGGTGGATTCCTGAAACGATCTACCAGCAGCGGCTGGAGCTGTTCTACAGCCGCAACATTGCCCACGCCTCGCCTGTGCAGGCCCTGTACAGAACCCTGCATGTCCGTGACCGGGAACTCTGTCTGGAGCGTTTTTCTCCGGCGGAACTGGCGCGACTGCGGGAATTCGGCTTCACCCTTGCCATGGACAGGCCGTTTCCACTGATCCGGCAGGCCGACTATGGAACTCCACCCTTTGCCGTTCCCGGGGAAGAGAGGAATGTTCTGCCCAATCTTATAGTTTTTTTTACAGAAGGGATTTCCGCTCGCAGCCTGAGCTGTTATGGTGCCTCGTCACCTGGGCTCACTCCCAATCTGCAGGACTTTGCCGATCAATCCATGGTGGTGGACAATTACTTCAACCATACGGCAGCGACCTACAGGGGGCTGCACGGTCAACTCTGCTCCCTGTACCCAGTGTACGGCGGTCATGGAGGCTGGTATCCCAATTATACTGAATTCTCCTCGATCCGGTATCGGTGTTTACCCCGGATCTTGGCGGAACATGGCTATGAGACGATTTTTCTCGATCCCCATGTGGAAACGAAGGCGTTTGTGGATGAGATGGTGAAAAAGTTGGGTTTCAACAAGGTGCTTACCGCAGAACCACTCCGTAAGCGTTTCCTGGGTAATGCCTCTCCACAGCTGGGGGATGCCCTGTCTGACAGTCAGCTGTTCCGGGCACTGATTTCCCTGCTGCAGGAACGTGCCGGGCAAGGAGAAAAACAGCCATTGTTCCTCGGGCTTTACAATTTCGGTACCCATGCCTGGGTCAACCCTGCAAAAGGTGAGGCGCGATTCGGCAACCAGACCAACACCACGTTGAATTCGCTTCACAACCTGGATCAGTGTTTTGGCAGGTTCTGGAGATACTTCCAGGCGTCTCCCTATGCCGCCGACACCATCCTGATTTTCACTGCCGACCACTGCCACTACCCGACCCAACCTTTCGTGGATACGATCGACGACCCGACCTATCAGCGGATTTTCGTCGACCGGATTCCCCTGATCATTCATGACCAGAGCAGAAGGTTGCCGAAACGTTTCGATGCCGCCAGGAGCACCTCCTTGGATTTTGCGCCAACTGTGCTTCATTATCTTGGCTTGGGGAGTGGAGCCAGTCCTTTTCTTGGCCAGCCGCTTTTCCGGAAGAAAAGGGAAAAACCGTTCAGCGTCGCAGCTATCGGGCTGGATGTCTATCTGATAGCCCCGGACGGGATATACAGCCAGGTCAATAGTGACCGCTATTCCGAAGACCTTGGGCTGTTGACAAGGTATATCAGGGTTGTTCAGAGTCTGGAACTGGGGGACAGGATCTGGCCGGGAGAAAAAATATTGTCTGAGCGTAATGAATTGTCGTCAATGCGTTGACATGCCCTGTTTCGTGAGCATAGTGTGTATGTGCAAATAAACAGCAAGAGGCGTTCACCGAACTGTCTCAATCCATCAATCCTTGCAGAGAGGTACAGCCATGAAAAAACAAGTTGAGATGATCTGCGTTTCTGACATGGAAGGGTTTGATCGGGAGCTTTACGAGAAATCAAAGGTCAAGCTGGCTGAACATCTCAGCAAGTTCGGGTGGAAGTTCAGTGACTGTGTAATCGAGGAGGACGACAAGGTCTGGTCATGCAAACCGGCTGCAATCTGGTTTCTGATACCTGATGTGGATCCCAACGAGTGGGATTGAGCGGTCCAGTGTACTGTGCTTTCAGCACGATTCAGAGCAGATAATCAGATAATATCCATAGGTCTTCCGACCAGTGCGGTCGCACCTGCACAGGTCGGAAGACCGACCATGCTGAGCGTTGTCCGGACGAATTTGCCCCACTTTCCCCCACCATTTTTTTTATCCTTCTTCCTCTTCAAGCTCATATTAAAATTACTGTCGCTGTGACAGTAGGTTGAGTCACAGTTCACCCTGTTTTTCCCTGATTGATGCCGTCAGCTGAATCGGCGATCCTTTCTGTGTAGTATCTGTTGTAATTTTCTATACAATATATAGTGTCTTTTTTCCTGCTTCAAGGCCGGGCGCAAGAAAGTCAATGAGCTGTTTTTCCTTGACTACCAATTCCTCGTACAGTAATTACTATGTTCGTGGTGGAAAGTGGTTTAAAGGGGTTGCAAAGGTGGCGCAAAGGGTTGGCAGAAAGGGGAAGCAATGAGGCAGGAGATGCCAGAGTTGCGTTTTCGCAGCAGGTCAGAGCATACGCTTGATGCCAAGGGACGGCTCAATATTCCGAGCCGGTTCCGTGAAGTCCTGCGCGAGGCATACAGCGAGACCCTGATCGTCACCAACTGGCAGAAGAGCCTGAAAGCATACCCTGTTGCGGAGTGGGAAATTATTGAGGAAAAGCTGCTGACCGAAGGTCGGAACCAGCCGGGGTTCAGTGATTTTGTCCGCTATGTCATTTCCGGAGTGACAGAATGTCCGCTGGATAAGCAGGGACGGATCCGGTTGCCAAGTTCGTTGCGCAATGAGTTCGGAATAACCCGTGAGGTCGTTTTGAACGGTATGCTGGATCACTTCGAAATCTGGGACAAAGAAGGCTGGAATTTGGAGACGCGGCGTACACGGGAGAGATTTCACAATTTCGAGCAGGGGCTTTCCGCCTTGGGCATTTTGTAATCGTGACGCGCTGGGGAAAAGCCGATGTCAACCACCTGCCGGTACTGGCCAAACAGGTTTTGCACTGGCTGCAGCCCGCTGACAGGGGGTTGTATATCGACTGTACTCTTGGCTTGGGTGGACATGCGGAGCAGATTCTTCAGGCTTCGGCACCAAGTGGAAGGGTACTTGCCTTCGAGTGGGATAACGAGGCGGCTGTCCTGGCGCGAAAGCGACTGAAGTCTTTCGGAGACCGGCTGATCTGTGTACAGGATTCCTATGTCACCGTCGGTTCGGTCCATAGGCAACTGGACCTGCCGCTGGCTGACGGTCTCCTGGTTGACCTGGGTGTCTCTTCCCTGCAGTTTGACAGGGGAGAGCGGGGATTCAGTTTTCAGGTGGATGCGGTTCTCGATATGCGGATGAACAGGGAAATACAGACCACGGCCGCTGACCTGGTCAACCAGCTTGCCGAAGAGCAACTCGCCGATATTTTCTATCATTATGGTGAAGAGCGGCAGGCCAGGCGAATTGCAGCCCGAATTGTCCGGGAGAGGGAAAAGACCCCTGTTCAGACAACCGGCCAGTTGGTGGAGATTATCCGTAGGGCCGTACCAGCCCGCTATCGCCCTGCCAGAATCCATGAGGCTACCAAGGTCTTTCAGGCCCTGCGTATTGCCGTCAACCGCGAACTGGACAATCTGGCCAGGCTCCTCGCCGAAGCGCCGGCTGTCCTGAAACAGGGAGCAAGGATTTGTACGATAACTTTCCATTCTCTGGAGGATCGGATTGTTAAACAGGCAGTGGCGAACAGCGGTGAACTGCGTTTTCTGATTTCCAGGCCAATTGGCCCGGACAGAAATGAGATCATGCACAACAGACGGGCCAGGAGTGCGAAGTTGCGTGTTGCAGAGCGGTGTTAAGCAGATTCGGGATGTGTATCCAGGATGAAGCTCTGTATTTTGGAAATGGGAGGGAAGAGTATGATTACAGGAGTCGGTACAAAGTCATACAGGCCCCGTAGCCTGGATTTCAATCAGCGGATCAGGCAGCAGACCAGCCAACAGATGTCGGCAGGTTTTATCCGAGCCCTGGCCTTGATGCTGACCATGGTTGTTATCATGCTGGGGGCTTGGAGCCTGTTCATCCACTGGCAGGTTGCCTCTCTTGGCGAGAAAGGCCGGCAGCTTTCAGTCCTGCTTAAGGCAGAGGAAGAAAAGAATATCAGTCTGCGAGCCATCCGGGCCGGAATGCTGTCGAAAAGACAGGTGACCAAAAGGGCAGCCGAGCGCCTGCATCTCGTGATTCCTGCCAAGAATCAGGTACACCGGTTCTGAGTCAAACTTGCCTGCAGGGGGCAGGGTGAGTTGGTCGGGCTGGCAGTTCTCTAGTCCCGCCATAACCTGAGGTTGTCATGAGATCGGCAAATGAAGCAGAGGATCAGGCAGAAAAGAGGTCGCAGGCGGTATCTGTATGCTATAGCAATGATTCTCTGCGGATTGGTCGGGCTGGCAGTTCTTTTTTGGTGGCTGCCATTTACACCGGCCGACTGTTCCCGTCTTCTATTGCAGATTTTTGGCAAAGATGAACGATCGGTGCTTTTGGAGCAGGACGAGAAGCAACCTCTGCGCGGCACCATTTATGACCGAAACTTTACTGAACTCGCCGTCTCGTATCGGTTATATAACCTCTACGTTCATCCGGCAGAACTGAAACGCAAGCAAGAGGCTGCTGGAAAACTGGCCAGTCTGACCGGGGGGGATCAGGATGCTCTCCTGGACATGTTCAGGTTTTCCCAACGAGCCGTGAAAATAGCCGATGGCCTTGATGGGCATCAGGCCGCTGCCATCGCTTCGCTGGGCATGGCCGGCGTATTCCTTATGCCGGTTGAGCAGCGGTTTTATCCAGCTCACACTGCCGCAGCGCATCTTGTAGGTTTTACAGAGAAAGACAGGGGGTTGGCAGGAGTGGAAGCCTGGTTTGATACTGTGCTGCAACCCGGTGCATTCCGAAGCGATGAGGTCCAGGGGCTTATCCTGAATAGCCAGGAACTTCTTGGCCGAACGACCAGCGACATAGTTCTGACCGTGGATCTGGATATACAGCGACGGGTGGAGCAGAAGCTGCGGGAATCTGTCCAGGCCATGGGCGGTGGAAAAGGTATGGCCATGGTTCTGGAACCGGCCAGTGGACGGCTTTTGGCCCTCGCAGGCTGGCCTTCCTTGAATCCAAACTATTTCTGGCTGGCTGATGAACAGGCAAGGCGAATGAAGCCAGGATGCCTGCAATTGGATCCCTCCATGCTTCGGCCGCTTCTGCAGCATGCGGCGGCGGTTTGGAAATATGATGAACCAGATGATCTGCTGCCCGAGACGGTAGCGGCCCCGGGATATGGCTTGAGCGAGGATGATTACAATTCCTACATTGGAGCCATAGGGCTGAGCGAGGATATCGATTCGTTACTGACCACCTGCCCAGGGCAAAATTCTGCAGACTATGGTTCTCACCAGGATAGGAATGGGAAAATAACTGCCATGCAGGCTGCTGTCACTCTGGCAAGCCAGATCAATGGAGGCTGGCGTTACACGCCGTTTTTCCTTGAATCAGTGTATGATCATGAAACTAGTCATTTTTTCCCCTATCGTTTTGATCAACTGAAGAAAAAACATGTCTTGTCTCCGGCGCTCGGTGTCAGAGTGCGTAGAGAACTTCTCCTCAATTCACTCTTTTCCGGAAAACAGGGCCTTGTCTACGCGAAAAGTCAGAAAAAGGTCATAGCGGATAATGGACTCAGCCGGTATCTGCTCGAAGATTTGGTTACTGCCGCTACTCCGTTGAAGAATCCACAGATTCTGTTTTTTATGCTCATCCGGAGAAACAATCTGGAACCATTACCGGCTGAAGATATGGATTCGGAACGGATGCTCGCTGCTGTGGCTGGAGAGCTGATGCCCATTCTCCATACGCTTGCCACCAGGGAAGAGATCGCTGACCTTCCTGTGGGTAAGAATGAAGAGAACTTCCGGCGTTTTCTCATCAGCCGGAGAATAGATTACAAGGAGACGGATCCAGTGCCTGTGCAGGGAGAGCAGATTATGCCGTCGCTGGTCGGCTTGAGCCTGCGTAAGGCCTTGCAGCGGCTCAATCGTTATGAAGTTCGGGTGAGAATACAGGGAAGCGGCAGAATCGTCTCCCAGCAACCAAAACCAGGCAGCCTGTTGAACGGGGAGACAGAGTGCAAGCTGGTCCTGCAGTCGATACAGTGAGGTCGTGGTCGTGAGGCTGGGTGATCTCGTTGCCGTTCTGGGTCCGGATGCCAGGTGTCAGGGCACCGAAGAGCTTCTGGATAGGCCTGTGAATGGAATAAGCTGTGATTCCAGGAAAGTGGGGCCTGGTTGGGTCTTCGTTGCCCTTCGGGGAGTTGCCCGGGACGGACATCGATATGTGCCCCAGGCCCTTGCCGCGGGATGTCTTGCCGCAGTGGTGGAGGACAGGGGGGGCATGTCCGGCAAGGGCAAGGCAGGTGATGCCCTGATCCGGGTGCGCGATTCCCATGCAGCCTATGGTCTGCTGGCCGGGGCCTGGTATGGAAATCCGGCCAGGAAACTTTCCCTGGTGGGGATCACCGGCACGAACGGCAAGACAACCACCGCCTGGCTCCTCGCGGCTATTTTTGCTGCTGCAGGAGAACGTTGCGGCAATATCGGGACGATCCAGTACAGTTATCCGGACCGGGAGGGGAGGCAGCATGTCAGGAAAGCCGCCCTGACAACACCGGATCCGATGCTCCTGCAGCAGATCCTGCGGAGTATGGCCGACGCAGGTGTCCGGCGGGTGGTGATGGAGGTTTCCTCCCATGCCTTGGTTCAGCAACGGGTGGCCGGGCTGCACTTCGATGTGGCGGTGTTCACCAACCTGAGCCGCGATCACCTGGATTTCCACCGGAATATGGAAGAGTATTTCCACGCCAAGCAGCTGTTGTTCACCAGGTATCTGGCTCCGTCCGGAACAGCGGTCATCGTTGTCGGCGAGGAGGCCGAAGGGGCCGACTGGGGCAGAAAGCTTGCGGCCCGCCTTGAACGTGATCCTGCATTCGCTGGTTCCTCACGGCTGGTCACCTGCGGCCTGGACAGCGCAGATGTCACGGCGCTGGAGCTGGACCAGCGTATCGACGGCTGCAGGTATATCCTGGTCATGGCTGACCAGCGGCTGAAGCTCCGCTCCCCGCTGGTGGGGCGCCACAATGTACTCAATGCACTGGCGGCAGCCGGTGCTGCGCAGGCCCTGGGCAAGGATCCTGCCGACATCGTCGGGGGCATCGGTGATTGCAGGGGGGTGCCGGGCCGCCTGGAGCGGGTGCAGCTGCAGGAGGATGCCCGGACCGGTCAACCCGCGGTGTTTGTGGATTACGCCCATACACCGGACGCCCTGGCCCATGTCCTCGGTACCCTGCGCGAACTGACACCTGGCAGGCTCGTCTGTGTTTTCGGATGCGGCGGCGATCGCGACCGGGGAAAGCGTTTCGCCATGGGTGAGGCGGCAGCCAGGTACAGTGACATCATTCTGCTGACATCGGATAACCCCAGGTCGGAACATCCGGACGATATACTGGCCGAGATCGTTCCCGGTGTGCGGAAAAGGGGCAAGAAACACTTCGATGCTTCCCGGGTCGACTCCCTGTTCGAGACAGGGGACGGTTATGCCGTTGTCGGCGAGCGGGAGACCGCCATCCACCTGGCATGCAGCCTCGGAAAGGGTGAGGACGTGGTCCTGATTGCCGGCAAGGGACACGAGACCTATCAGCTCGTCGGAGATGAACGGCGGTTCTTCGATGATCGTCTGGCTGCTGCGGATGGCCTGCTCCGCTGGAACCAGGAGCACCTGCTGGCAGCAACCGGTGGTCGCATCATCAGCGGTCGGCAACCGGTGCTCCTGAATACGGTGAGTACGGATTCCCGGACTGTGCGCAAGGGCGATGTGTTCGTCGCCCTGGAGGGTGAGCGGTTCGATGGCCATGATTTTCTGGCCACTGCCGTGGCCAACGGTGCTGCTGCGGCGATCGTCCACAAGGATGTCGGCAGGATGGCCGATGATGTGCTCCTGATCCGGGTGGAGGATACCCTGCAGGCCCTGGGCAACCTGGCCGGCTACCGCCGCCGGCTGTTGGGAGAACGGCTGCAGGTAATCGCGATCACTGGCAGTTCGGGGAAAACCACGGTCAAAGAGATGACCGCAGCCATTTTTGACCGCTGGTTTTCTGGTGCAGATCAGGAACAGAAGCGACTCCTCAAGACCAAGGGAAACTTCAACAACCTCGTCGGGCTGCCTCTCTCTTTGCTGCCTGTGCAGGCAACCACTCAGGTGGCCGTTCTGGAGATGGGCATGAACCGGCCCGGAGAGATCGGCCGGCTGACCGAAATCTGCGATCCAGACATAGGATGCATCAACAATGTACAGCCTGCCCACCTGGAGGGCCTGGGATCCATTGACCGGGTGGCCCGGGCCAAGGGAGAACTCTTTGCCGGTATGCGCGCCGGTGCAGCCAGAATAATCAATTGTGACGATCCCCTGGTTCGGGAACTTCCCGTGAATCCGGCCGAATGTGTCGGCTTTGCCGTCACCCCGGAAGGATTCCGGTGTGATCCGGTGGTGCGCATCACCGATATCAGGGAACTGGGCGAACAGGGAGCCCGGTGTGTCCTCGATATCGGCGACTGGCGGGGAACACTTACCGTCAACCTTCCAGGGTTGCACAACATCAGCAACTGCGCGGCCGCCGCTGCCATCTGCCATGCCGCCGGTCTGCCTCCGGAGGTCATTGGTGCCGGCCTGGAAGATTTCCAGGGGTATAGCCAGAGGATGCAGGTGGTGCCCGGCTGCAGGCTGCGGGTTGTCAATGACTCATACAATGCCAATCCCGCATCCATGGAAGCGGCCCTGCGGACAGTCTCCTCGTTTGGCGGGCCGGACTGCCGCAGGCTGGCGGTTCTCGGTGATATGCTCGAGCTGGGACGGGAAGCGGCCAATGCCCATGCCCGGATCGGCACGCTGGTGGCCAGGTTGGGATACGATTATCTGGCCGTGACCGGAGCCCATCGGCAGGAGGTGGCGACTGCGGCCAGAGAGGCCGGGATGCCTGGAGAAAGGGTGCAGGCCTTTGCCGACAAGGCCGACATACTGTCCTGGCTGCATACCCTGCTGAACAATGGGGCGGTGAACAGCAGGGACTGGCTGCTCATCAAGGGATCACGGGGGATGCGAATGGAGACCCTGCTGGATGGCCTTGGTGCGGACAGGGAAACGGCGGAGGCATTGGGGTAAGAGTATGCTCTATCATCTCCTGTATCCTCTCCACGCGCAGTTTGGCTGGCTGAACGTGTTTCGGTACATCACCTTCCGGTCCATTGGCAGTGCCCTGACCGCCTTTGTGATCGTCTTTTTCCTGGGGCCACTGTTCATCCGTTGGCTCAGGGAGAGGCAGATCGGCCAGGTTATCCGCTCGGATGGGCCGGAAAGCCATTTCAGCAAGCAGGGAGTGCCCACCATGGGCGGTGTTCTCATCCTGGCCGCCATGACGGTAGCCACCCTGCTCTGGGCCGATCTGACCAATGGTCTGGTCTGGCTGGTACTGGGGATAACGCTGTTCTTCGGCGGTATCGGTTCGGTGGACGATATCAGAAAAATCCGGAAGAAGAACAGCGCCGGCCTGTCGGCACGGGGCAAGATTCTTCTGCAGGTTCTCGGTGCCTCTGCGGTCGGCATGTACCTGCTCCTGCATCCTGAATACGACGGGACGCTGTCCATTCCGTTTTTCAAGGGGATTCATCCCGACCTCGGCTGGTGGTATGTGCCCTTTGCCGTCCTGGTCATCGTGGGCGCCTCCAATGCGGTCAACCTGACCGACGGACTGGACGGCCTGGCCACCGGTCCGCTCATGATCAGCGGTTCGGTCTATCTGATCTTCTCCTATGTGGCTGGACACGCCATTGTGGCCTCCTACCTGCAGATTCCCTTTGTCCAGGGCGCAGGCGAGATTGCGGTGTTCTGCGGGACAATGGTTGGTGCCTGTCTCGGTTTCCTCTGGTTCAATACCTATCCCGCGGAAATCTTCATGGGCGACGTGGGGTCGTTGGCCCTGGGGGGAACCCTGGGAACCGTCTCCATCATCATCAAGCAGGAGTTCCTCCTGGCCATCGTGGGAGGCATCTTTGTCATGGAGGCCCTGTCGGTCATTCTCCAGGTGGGCTATTTCAAGCTGAGCGGTGGGAAGCGAATTTTTCTCATGGCACCGTTTCATCATCATTTTGAGAAAAAGGGATGGCAGGAGCCCAAGGTAGTGGTGCGTTTCTGGATCGTCTCCATTCTTCTGGGGCTCATGGCCCTGGCCACCCTGAAACTCAGGTAGGCGGGCATGGAACTGGGCAGCGGCATGCGGGCAGTGGTTATCGGACTTGGCCGGTCAGGACTGGCCGTGGTCCGTTTTCTGCACAGCTGCGGCCTGGAGGTCCTGGTGTCCGAGGCTGGTCCGGAAGAGGCCGTGAGTCGCGAAAACAGAGAGATGCTGGATCGCTCAACCATCGGGATGGAGTACGGCGGTCATACCGAGGAATTTGTCTGCCGGGCAGATCTTGTGGTGGTGAGCCCGGGGGTGGATCCGGGGCTGGATGTCCTGGACTCGGCGCGCCGACGGGGCATCCCGGTTGTCGGGGAACTGGAGCTGGCTGCAGGCCGGATCGAGGTCCCGGTCATCGCGGTCACCGGTTCCAACGGCAAGACCACGGTGACCAGCCTGATCGCGGCCTTGCTGGAGGCTGACGGGTATGGAGTTTTCCTCGGCGGAAATATCGGTACGCCGCTGTGCGAATACCTGCTGGCGCCAGGTCGGACCAGGGTGGTGGTCCTGGAGCTGTCCAGTTTTCAGCTGGAAACGGTACGATCGTTCAGGCCGGATATTGGCCTGTTTCTCAACCTCTCTCCCGATCATCTGGATCGGCACGGCAGTATGACAAGCTACCTGGCTGCCAAGAGGCGGATTTTCGCATCCCAGGGAGCGGGTGACTGGGCGATCCTCGGTCGCGACGACCCGGTACTGGCAGGCCTGGAGATCGGGACCGGAGCCACCACGCTCTGGTTTGGTCGGGACAGACAGTGTTCGGCCAGGGTGGCTCAGGAGAAGGTTGTCCTGGATCTGCCCGGGATTCTTCCCGGCCGGGAGGAGTATGATCTGGCCGGGACCAGCCTCGCATCAGGGGTGAACCGCCTGAACAGTGCTGCAGCTATCCTGGCGGCCCGTGTCTTTGGGTGCAGTGAACAGGCCATACAGCAGGGATTGGCAGGGTTCGAGCCACCCGAGCACAGAATGACCCGGGTGGCGGTGATCGACGGGGTCGAGTTTGTGGATGACTCCAAGGCAACCAATATCGGGGCAGTCCAGGCCGCTCTGTCCGCGTACGACAGGCCGGTGATCCTGATCGCCGGCGGCAGGAACAAGGGTGGTGATTTCCGCCAGTTGCGACCGCATGTCAGCAGGCATGTTCGTCGTCTGGTTCTGCTGGGAGAGAGTGCCGGGGAATTGCAGGCAGCCCTTGGCGACCTGGTTCCCTGGCAGCGGGTGAACTCCATGGAGGCTGCGGTCAGGCAGGCCGCCAGAGTGGCAGAGCCCGGAGACGTGGTACTTCTGGCACCTGGATGTGCCAGTTTTGATATGTTTGCCAGTTATTCGGAGCGGGGCAGGATCTTCGCCGCCCAGGTGCGGGAGCTGGCTGCAAGGGGACGGTTCCCGGGACAGTCTGGCTGCCGGGACCGGGCCATGCCAAGGGCAGAAGACAGGCCGGTAACTACAGCAGTAGGTGGTGACGGATGCGTATCGTGATCACAGGCGGTGGAACCGGGGGACATCTTTTTCCCGGAATTGCCCTGGCCGGTGGCATGCAACGGCTCCGGGAGCGCTGTGAGATCCTGTTCATCACCACAGCCAGGACGCTGGACCTGGAGGTATTGGCCGGTCAGACATTTTCCTGCCGTCCGCTGGCATTTTCAGGCATCAAGGGGAAGGGGCTCCGCGGCAGTCTGTTGAGCCTTGCCCGCCTGCCCGGAGCGGTCGGCCGGGCCTATGGGATGATTCGCTCCTTCAGGCCCCAGCTTGTTTTTGGTGTGGGCGGATATGTGACCGTGCCGGTACTCCTGGCGGCAAAGCTGCAGCGGATACCTGTCTGCATCCATGAGCAGAATTCCGTACCCGGGCTGGCAAACCGGCTTCTTGCCCGCATCGCGGACAGGATATTTCTTTCCCTGCCCTGCAAGGGAGTTGGCGGCAGCAAGGTCGTGCTGGCCGGCAATCCGGTCCGGCAGTCCATCGTTGAAGCGGCTGAATTGCGAACCGGCAAGGTTGGAACTGGTTCGCCCTGCATTCTTGTCCTGGGCGGCAGTCAGGGAGCGCATGCTCTCAATCTGCTCATGCTGGATGCCGTGGAGCAGCTTGCGGCCGCTGATGGTACAACCGCAGCAGTCAGGATACGGGTCATCCATCAGACAGGCAGGGCTGATTATGAACTGGTGAGAAAACGTTATGGTCAGCTTGGTATCGAGGCAGAGGTGAATCCATTTTTCCGGGATATGGCGTCCATCTACAGCCAGGCCGATCTCGTCGTGGCCCGGGCCGGAGCCACCTCGCTCGCCGAGCTGGCTGTCATGGGGTTGCCGGCTCTCCTGGTCCCGTATCCCTATGCTGCGGACAATCACCAGGAAAAAAATGCCCGTTATTATGAACAGCAGGGAGGGGCCTTGGTGATGCGGGAGCAGGAACTGGATGGAGCAGAGCTGGCTGTCACCATCCAGAGACTCTTGCGGGATTCGGTCCGGTTACATGCCATGGCCCGAAAAATGCGGCAGGCTGGCCGGCCCGAGGCGGTACATCTGATTGTTCAGGGTTGCCTGGATATGGTGAAATGCTCGTAGTTTCGGTAAACAGGATATTTTGCTCCGTGAAAGGCTGCAAGGCAAGGCAACGCGAGGTAGATGTATAACAAAACAAAACATATACACTTCGTTGGTATTGGCGGCATCGGAATGTCAGGTATTGCCGAGCTGTTGTTGAATCTCGGCTACCAGGTCAGTGGCTCCGACCTGCGGGTTTCCGAGATTACGCACAGGCTGGAGCGACTCGGGGCAACGGTATATCAGGGACATGCAGGAAAATGGATACAGGGTGCCGATGTAGTGGTCACTTCGTCGGCTATTTCCTCCGACAATCCGGAAGTTCGGGCTGCCCTGGATTCCCATCTTCCTGTAATCCAGCGTGCCGAGATGCTTGCCGAATTAATGCGCCTGAAAAAGTATGGTATCGCTATTGCAGGCAGTCATGGAAAAACCTCCACAACCTCACTGGTGGCCACGGTTCTCGGTGAGGCAGGGCTTGATCCAACCGTGGTAGTGGGTGGCAAGGTGGACAGTCTGGGAGGCAATGCGCGACTGGGAGAGGGTGAGTTTCTCGTGGCCGAAGCCGATGAGAGTGACGGTTCGTTTCTGAAACTTTCACCCGTGATCGAGGTGGTGACCAATATCGATCTGGAACATGTGGACTACTACCAGGATCTTGATCAGGTGAAGCAGGCCTTCTTGGCCTTCATCGATCTGATACCCTTTTACGGGGCAGCCATTCTCTGTCTGGATGACGGGAATCTGGCAGACTTGTTGCCCGAAATCCGGCGACGGGTTATTACTTATGGATTGAGTGAACAGGCTGATATCTACGGCTCGCATATTCGGGTGAACGAGGGTGGCACAGTGTTCACCGTCTATCATCATGGTCAGGAACTCGGCCAGGTACGGCTCAACCGGCCCGGGCTGCATACGGTTTACAACTCTCTGGCCGCCATCGGGGTCGGTCTGGAGCTGGATATCGATTTTCCGGTCATCGCCAAGGCCCTGGCTGGATTTGCCGGGGTTCAACGCCGGCTGCAGGTTAAAGGTGAAGAAGACAACATTCTGGTGGTTGACGATTACGGACACCATCCCACCGAGATCCGGGCAACACTGAACGCTGTACGGGAGGGCTGGCCAAACAGGCGACTGGTAGTGATTTTTCAGCCCCATCGCTATACCAGGACCAAGGGCCTGTTCAGGGAATTCACCACCTGTTTTCATCGGGCCGATATTCTGGTGCTCACCGATATCTATGCAGCCAGTGAGACGCCCATCGAAGGGGTCACTTCACCGGTACTTCTGCAGGCCATCAGAGCGCATGGCCAGCGCAACTGTTTTTATGTTCCAGAAGTGGAGGAGGTCCCGGAAATGCTGCTTAACCTGATCCAGAAAGGGGATCTGGTTTTGACTTTGGGAGCTGGAAATATCGTACGTGCCGGCGAGGAGTTGCTTACTCTACTGGCCGATGGGAGAGAGAACGGTGCAGATGTTAAAATATAATGAAACCACAGTGTTGTCGTCTGATCTGGCCAGGCCTTTGCTGGAGTGGCCGGGGACTATCACCTGGAATGTGGCCATGGCCGATCACACCACTCTTCGCGCCGGCGGCAGGGCCATGGCCCTGGTCACGGTTCATGGTGAAGACGAGCTTGGGGACCTCCTCAGACTGCTCTATGAGTATCAGATTCCCTGGCAGATTTTGGGAAGAGGGTCAAATTTGCTGGTTTCAAGCGATCCGTATCAGGGCGTGTTTATCCGGCTGCAGGGGAGATTTGCCGCCATAAGACGGCAGGAGGAGAGTGTCGATAATGGTTCGGATCCTGTGATAGTCGCTGCCGGCGGGGGCTGCTCCCTGGCCCGCCTGGTGGCCTGGTGCACGGGACACGCTCTGGGGGGCCTTGAATTTATGGTGGGTATACCGGGGACAGTGGGGGGCGCAGTACGGATGAACGCCGGCGCATGGGGTCGGGAGGTCGGAGAGTGCATCAGTTCCCTCTCGCTCATGGACCGACAGGGAAACCGGTTTCGGGTTTCGGCCAGCGATCTGCTGCCATCGTACAGAAAAATGGCTGTCTTGGGGCATGATCTGCGCGGTCTGATTGTTACCGAAGCCAGCTTCAGGCTGCAGCGGGGCCGGCAGAAAGAAATTCTGAGCCGCTGTATCGAGTATCTTGCCGGCAGGAGGAAAAAACAACCCACCGGTTCGGCCTCTGCCGGCTCCTTTTTCAGGAATCCGTCCGGTGATTCGGCGGGCCGGCTTATCGAGGCTGCCGGACTGAAGGGAATGCGTTGCGGGGATGCCGTGATATCGAGCAAGCATGCCAACTTCCTGATCAACAGGGGAAGGGCCTCGGCAGACGACATCATCCGGCTCATGCGACTGGTCCAGGAAAAGGTCTATAACCGTTTCGGCATCCATCTGGAACCAGAGGTGCACATACTGTAACGACGGATATGGCCATGCGAAGAATACGATCTCATTACAGCCGGTTTTCTAGGACAGGTGGACGGAACATGCTGCGGCAGGTCCTGGGCCGGTGGTTGTCCAGGCTGCGGGCCGGAAAACTGTACCGGTCTCCTGCCGGCAATTCTTTTCTTTCCCGCTGTCAGCGGTCCTGGCGGCTGAAGCGGCTGTCCAGGACCTCTGTCCTGTGCCTTGCCGGTGTGATATTTTTCGGAGGCACAATGATTTTTGGATACCGGGTCCTTCGCACCTCGGACATCTTTCTTCTGACTGAACTCAATATCTACGGCAATGTCATGACGACCCGCCAGCAGATCATGAACCTGGGAGGGCTGACACTGGGAATCTCCCTCCTGGGGCTGGACCTGGAAGAGGTGGCCGAGCGCATCGCCAGCCATGCCTGGATAGATCGGGTTGAACTGGAGCGATACCTGCCCTCTGCTCTGGAAATCAGGGTGCACGAGCATGTGCCTCTGGCTCTCGCCAATATGGAACATGAAGGCAAACGCCAGCTCTATTACCTGGATCGGCAGGGAAAGGTCTTTGCGCCGGTTGAGCCGGGTCAGAATCTGGATCTGCCGGTCCTGACCGGAGAAGGTCTTGATACGATCTTGTCAGAAGCTCAAGATGATGAGAATGATGCCACCGGATTGAAAGAGGCTGTCCTGGAACTGCTTCATTTGGCGGCCAGCGGTAACGCGGTCTTTCCGATTCAGATCATCTCGGAGATTCACCTGGACCGGAGGGACGGTCTGACGCTTTTCCTGGTGGATACCCCTTTCCCCATCCACGTGGGGCGGGACGACATCAGAGAGAAATACAGGCGGCTGGTCAAGCTGCTGGGCTGGTATTACAGGAAAGACGGCATGGAAGGAATCCGCAGGATCGACATGGAATACGCCAAAGATCGGGTACTGGTCGCGGGAATGGAGCAGTAAACCTGTCCCCGCCCGGAGGGCCCCGTTTTCGGCCGGAAACTGATAACTTGACA
Source organism: uncultured Desulfobulbaceae bacterium (assembly GCA_964626235.1). Classification (GTDB taxonomy): domain Bacteria; phylum Desulfobacterota; class Desulfobulbia; order Desulfobulbales; family Desulfobulbaceae; genus CAZVDY01. The sequence continues at coordinate 45,151 of CAZVDY010000060.1, forward strand.
GGGAGAGATGGAAGAACAGGAGATTCGAGAGACTGGAGAGCTGGTTGCCGGTCTTGATATAGGAACCACCAAGACCTGCGCTGTCATCGGCGAGGTGTTTGCCGACCGGGTGGAGATCATCGGGGTGGGGACAGCCGCTTCGGCTGGAATAAAAAAAGGCATTGTGGTCAATATCGAGGCAACGGTCCGGTCCATCAGGCAGGCGATCGACGAGGCTTCGGACATGGCCGGCTGCGACATCCAGACCGTTTACGTGGGGATTGCCGGCCAGCACATCAAGGGATTCAACTCTCCGGGTATCATTGCCATCAACAATCAGGAGATCAGGCAGAAGGAGATCGACGCCGTGATCCAGGCCGCCCAGACGGTCAAGATCTCCGACAACCAGCAGATCATCCACGTGCTGCCCCAGGAGTACATGGTGGACGATCATACCGGTATCCAGAATCCTCTGGGTATGACCGGAGTTCGGCTGGTCACCAATGTACACATTGTTACGGCCGATGTGACCGCCCTCCATAACCTGGTGGCAAGCTGTAACCGGGCAGGATTGAGCGTGACCGATATCGTCCTGGAATCGGTGGCCTCTTCCCATGCCGTCCTGAGCCGGGAAGAGATGGACCTGGGTGTGGTCCTGCTCGATATCGGCGGTGGCACCACGGACGTGGCCATTTTCTGTAACGGAACCATCAAACATACCTGGGAACTGGCCCTTGGCGGTAACAATCTGACCAGTGACCTGTCGGTGGGGCTGCGTACACCGCTTCAGGAGGCCGAGATACTGAAGTACCGTTTCGGCGGCGCCCTTTCCTCGTTGATCAAGGACAATCACATCATCGAGGTGCCGACCGTCGGCGACCGCAAGCCCCGCAAGGTTTCCCAGCGGGTCATGGTGGAGATACTGGAGGCGCGAATGGAAGAGATCCTGCAGATGGTCAACCAGAACATCTGTTCGTCTAGTTATCGCAGCCAGATCAACTCAGGACTGGTTATCACCGGGGGAACGGCCCTATTGCCCAATATTGTCGACATGGCAGAGCAGATCTTTGACATGCCGGTGCGAATCGGTCATCCGGGCGGGGTGAGCGGCAGGGTGGAAGAAATTGCGACACCGCGTTGCACCACAGCAGTGGGCCTGGTTCTGTATGGCAGCCAGGGCAGGCAGTACAGGCCGAGGGTCAGTGGTGGCATGGTAAGCAAACTGAAAGATTGGATAAAAAATATTGTCTGAAAGGCCTGGAAAGGACTTTAGACGGACTGTGGTTGGTGGTATAATTATTGATCAGATAAGGGGAATATGGTGAGCGAGGGAGAGAAGATGCCGTTTAGAATGGCAGAAGAAGAATCGGTAGCGACCATCAAGGTCATCGGAGTTGGTGGCGGTGGCGGTAATGCGATCAACACCATGGTTGAACAGCGGCTGGCCGGCGTCGAATTCATTGCCGCGAACACGGATATGCAGGCTCTGGAGAAGTCCCGTGCCGATATTCGCCTGCAGCTCGGGCCAGGCATCACCAAGGGGATGGGGGCCGGTGCAGATCCGGAGATGGGGCGGGAATCGGCCCAGGAAAGTTATGATGACCTCCAGAATGTCATTCGCGGGGCCGATATGGTCTTTATCACCGCAGGGCTTGGGGGTGGGACAGGAACCGGCGCAGCCCCGGTGATCGCCAAGCTGAGCAAGGAGGCGGGCGCCCTGACCGTTGCCGTGGTCACCAAGCCCTTTTATTTCGAGGCCAAAAAGCGGATGCGGAATGCCGAGGTCGGCTGGGAGGAGCTGAAACAGTACACCGACACCATTATCACGGTTCCCAATGACCGGCTGCTGACCCTGATGCAGAAGAATTCCACCTTGGTGGAGATGATGAAGATGGTGGACAATGTCCTCTTTCAGGCTGTCAAGGGGATTACCGATCTCATCAACCTGCCCGGTCATATCAACGTGGACTTTGCCGACCTGAAGACCGTCATGAAAGAGGTCGGGCCTGCCATCATGGGGACGGGATCGGCCTCTGGCGAGAACCGGGCCAGCGAGGCGGCCAAGCGGGCCATTGACAATCAGCTCCTGGAGGATGTGGGGATCGACGGGGCCCGGGGTGTACTGATCAACATCTCGGCAGCCGAAGAAACCCTGACCATGGCCGAGTTCATGGAGGCATCGGCTCTCATCCAGGACAAGGCCCATGAGGACGCAAATATCATCATTGGCGCCCTGTTCGACGATTCCCTTGGTGATGAACTGAGGGTAACGGTGATCGCCACCGGTATCGAGAGTATAGACGATACCGAGACCATTTCCGAACTCGATGTGGTCCGCCGTTCCAGGGAAAAGAAACGGGATAGACAGGCGAGACAGAATTCGATCCAGGATGTGGTGGATCAGGAGATAGCTGACGGTCACTCGGTCAGTTATGCCAAGCCCAATCCTGTTCCCAGGGGACTGCGGACCATGCCGACGCCCATTTTCAATGAGCAGGAACCCGGGGAGTGGGATGAGCCGGCCTACATACGAAAAAAAGCCAACTGATCTAAAGTGAACCGGCTATACACCGGATGAGGAGGGCAAGAGCTCATCATCCAGAGAGTGGAAAAGGGGCATATCCCCGGCTATTCGGAGTCCCGGTTTGCCATTGACTGATCTCCTCGCCCAGGAAGTCGGGACTGTCCGCAAGAAATGGAGAGACCGGCTTCCGATTGCCCTCCTCTATCCAGCTCCCTATTCCCTTGCCGTATCCAACCTCGGCTGGCAGCTACTCTATCATAGACTGAACAGCTTTGAGAGCGTTGTTTGCGAGCGGTTTGTCTATCCCGAGGCAGACCAGCTGTTTCGGTCCCTGGAGTCCAGCCGTCCCCTGAGCGATTTTTCCCTGGTTTTCGCTTCGATCAGTTTTGAGCAGGACTATCCGGCCCTGGCAGCCATGCTCGTTGCCGGAGGGATCGAGCCCTTTGCTGAAAAGAGGGAAGGGCGGATCGTGCCGGGCAATCCCCTGGTCGTGTTGGGCGGGGTTGCTGTCTTCATGAACCCGGAGCCGCTTGCCCCTTTTGCCGACCTGATGGTGATCGGCGAGGCCGAGCCTGTCCTGCCCGGGCTTGTTTCCAGGCTTGCCGAACTGACCGACAACTGCGACCGGACCAGGCTGGTGCATGAATTCGCATCCGGCATGGCCGGCTGTTATGCACCTTCCCTGTACCGGTGCAGATACGACAGCCTGGGCAGGTTGCAGGGATGGAAGCGGCAACCGGGCTTGCCGGAACAGGTCCGCCGGATAGCCCTGAAAGCACCGGAAGGGGTTGCCTCCCATTCAACCATTCTTTCTCCGCAAGCGGAACTGGGAATGTTCATGGTCGAACTGGGGCGTGGATGCAGTAGAGGTTGCCGTTTTTGCGCTGCCGGATTCATCTATCGTCCTCCCAGGCTGTGGTCTGCTGATGCCGTGATCAGCGCCTTGGAGAAACGGCCGTCGTTCTGCCGTCACATCGGCCTGCTGGGCATGGAGATGTCCGGGGCGGCGACCCTGGATCGCCTGGCCGGCTACTTACGGCAGCAGGGCTGCAGCCTCTCGTTTTCTTCCCTCAGGGCGGACCGAATAACCGATGACCTGCTGGCCCTGCTGGAATCCTCTGGACTGAAAAGCGTAGCCATTGCCCCTGATGGATGTTCACAGCGGTTACGGATGGTCATCAACAAGGGGCTGGCCACGGAGGATATTCTCCGGGCAGCCGGTGACCTGGCCAGGACAGGCATCCACACCCTGAAACTGTATGTGATGATCGGGCTGCCCACGGAGACACGGGAAGATCTGGATGAGTTCATCGCGCTCGTCGGCAGTCTTCACCAGGAGCTGCTTGCTGTCGGCAGGCGGCGGGGAAGAATCTGTCAGATGATGCTGTCGGTCAACAGTTTTGTTCCCAAGCCGTGGACACCCTTCCAGTACGTCGGGTTTGGCGGTGGACTGCCCTGTGGAGCAGGTGCGGCGGAAGAGACCGATCCATTGCCGGCGCTACGAAAAAAACTGCGGTATCTGAAACAGGGGCTACGGTCCATCGCCAATATCCAGTTGCGGAGCGAGCGTCCGGAGCGGGCCCTGCAGCAGGCGGTATTTTCACGGGCTGACCGGAGGATTGCCCCGGTTCTCCTTGACATCGGTACCGGAAAGCGTTCCTTTAAGCAGGCAATGAAATATCATGGTCTGAGTCCCTGGCAGTACGGTATCAGAAGCCGTTCCCGGGAGGAACTGTTCTGCTGGGATATCATCGACCATGGCCTGAAAAAAGAATACCTCTGGCGTGAACTGGAAAAGGCCCTGGCCGGCAGGGAGACTGTTGCCTGCGACACAGCTGTCTGCCGGCGGTGCGGGGTATGCAATGCGGCTGAATTTTCCTGACTTCAAAAAAAGATCGTCCAAGGCAGAGGAAACGCCATCCACAGTCGAGGGGCCGCAGCCCTTTCAGCTGGTCAAGTATTTTTCCTTCACCAGCCTGGCCGTCATCTTCGTGGCCTCACTCATCCTGTCCTGGGTTCTGTCCAACAATGCCAAGCAGGTGCTGCTGGAACGCAGTGATGCCTATTCCAGGCTCTTTGCCGAGAACCTGAACAGGCAGGTCTTTCTCCAGTTCGTTTTGCCCACAGTGGTCCGCTACGGCCGGATCGCCCTGTCCAACAAGGCCCAGTTCGAACGCCTGGACGCCATTGTGCACAATATCACCCGAGGAATGCAGATCAAATCGGTAACCATCTTTGATTCCCGGGAAAATATCATCTCCTATTCTACCGATCCGGAACTGGTGGGCAGGAGGAACATGGGCGGGATAGAGTATCAGAAGGCCCTCAAGGGAGAGGAGAATTCCATTCTTATCTCATCGGGAAGCCTCTATAACCTTCTGCCCGGAACTCCACCCGTCTATTGTACCCTGAAGACCTTTGTCCCCTTTCGCCAGGAGGAGCGGCCCGGCGGCAGGGGCGGCAATATCATGGGGGTGATCGAGGTGGTCAAGGATCTTTCCGATGATCTGCGGGCGATCATCGAGTTGCAGGGACGGATGATCCTCGTTTCCCTGCTGGTCATGGGCGTGCTGTTCGGAGTGTTGAGCGCCATCGTGGTTCGGGCCAACCGAATCATGGAGGCAAAGGCGCGGGAGCGCCGTCTGCTGGAAGACAAGCTGCACGAGGCCGAACGGCTGGCCTCCCTGGGAAAGATGGTTGCCGCGGTCTCCCACGAGATAAAAAATCCCCTGGGCATTGTCCGCTCCACTGCGGAGATCCTGGGAAAACGGATCCGAAAGGTCGCACCGGGCAATGAACACCTGGCCGAGATCATTGTCGAGGAGACGACCAGGTTGGACAGAATCGTCCGGGAATTTCTCGATTTTGCCAGGCCGCGTGACCCGGAGACCGCACCATGGTCCCTCAACGCGGTGGTCGAGCGGGTCGTCCGGTTCATGGCAGCCGAACTGGAGGCCAAACATATCGTTCTGGTCCAGGAGTTGGATCCTGAACTGCCCGAAGTGGAGCTGGACAGTGAACAGATGCATCAGGTTCTTCTCAACATGGTGATCAATGCGGTGCAGGCCATGCCCGAAGGGGGTACGCTGACGGTTTCAACTGGCATGGATGAAAGCCGGTCCAGTGTCTGGTTGCGGTTGGAAGATACCGGCCAGGGCATTGCAGCCGACACCCTGGACAAGATCTTTACCCCGTTTTTCACCAACAAACACCGTGGTTCCGGACTGGGCCTGGCCATTGCCAGGAATATCGTCGAAAAACACGGCGGCACCATCACCGTGGAAAGTGAGGAGGGGAGAGGTTCTGTGTTCACCATTACCATCAGCAGGCAGGAGTGAGGCCAGGTGGTTGCCAGAGAGATCGGATACTGCATAACTCCCCATGGATTCGGGCATGCGGCCAGGGCAGCGGCGGTCATGGAGGCGGTGGCCGCCAGGACAGAGGTCCTCTTTCATGTGGTGACCGAAGTGCCGGAGTGGTTTTTCCAACAGTCCCTCTCCGCACCCTTTGTCTACCATCGTCTTCCCACGGATGTGGGCCTGGTGCAGCAGTCGGCCTTTCAGGAAGACCTGGAGGCGACTCTGGCCGCCCTGGCCGCCCTTTATCCCCTCGGTCAGCAACTGGTCGACCAGGTGAGTGAGCGGCTGTCCTCCTGTTCCTTGGTAGTCTGCGACATCGCCCCCCTCGGAATCGAGGTGGCAAAAAACAGCGGTGCGCTCTCCGTACTGGTGGAGAATTTCACCTGGGACTGGATATATGCCGGCTATGCAGAACAGCACCCTGGCCTGCGACCCTTCATCGATTACCTGGAAACGTTGTTTTCCGAGGCAGACTATCACGTCCAGACCGCCCCAATATGCCGGCCGGCTGCCTGTGACTGCCAGACCGCCCCTGTGGCCAGGAAGCCACGGACATCCCGTGAGGATATCCGTCGGCAGCTACAGATCGGCGGGGACGAACGCATGATCCTTGTCACCATGGGGGGCATCAGTGGCGAGGACGTCGGCCTCCAGCCCCTGCGCAGGGCAAGAGAGTGGGTGTTTGTTCTGCCCGGATATGCCGATACCCTGGTGGTTGACGGCAACCTGCGTCTCCTGGCGGCCAACTCCGGAATCTATCATCCCGATCTCATCCATGCCAGTGATGCGGTAATTGGCAAGGTCGGCTATTCGACTCTGGCCGAGGTCTGGCGGGCCGGGGTGCCCTATGGCTATGTCTGCCGTACCGACTTCAGGGAATCCGGACCCCTGGCAGCCTTTATCAGGAAAAACATGGCCGGCCTCGAAATTGCCTCCTCTGGGCTGCGGACCGGGGAGTGGCTGGCCAGCCTGCCGGAGCTGGTGCGCCTCGGACGTAGCTCGCCGGCAATGGCCGATGGCGCTGACCAGGTGGCTGATTTCCTGCTTGGCCTGCCTCCAGTTACCGGCAGGGACAGGTAATGGCCCCCCTGACGATCCGCGCCCTTGCTTTCGCCCAACGGGGGCCCTACGATTTCACGGTCCGGAGCGGTGAATGCCTTGGCCTGGAAGGGGCATCAGGGGCTGGAAAGACACTGCTGCTGCGGGCCATAGCGGATCTGGATCCCCATGAGGGATCGGTCCTTCTGGGAGATCTCGACTGCCGGGAGATTTCCGGACCGGCCTGGCGGACAAAGGTGGGCCTTTTGCCTGCGGAAAGCCACTGGTGGCACGACCGGGTTGGTGAGCATTTCAGGGAACTTGACCCTGATGACCTGGAGCGTCTCCGGCTGCTTGGCTTTGATCGCTCTGTGCTGTCCTGGCAGGTGAGCCGTCTTTCCACCGGAGAAAAGCAGCGGCTGGCCCTGGTCCGCCTGCTGCAAAACCAGCCCGAGGCACTCCTGCTCGATGAACCGACCGGTAATCTCCACAGCAGCAACGTGGCCCAGGTGGAACAGGTACTCCAGCAATACCGGCTTGGGCGTGCTGTCCCCCTGCTCTGGGTGAGTCATGATCCGGAGCAGCTTGGCCGGGTGGCTGCCAGGGTGATGCACATGCACCGGGATGGTTCGCTGGAGATGCTTCAACCGGGGAGAGCATAGGATGGGAGTCAAACCGCTCAGCGCTGTCGATCTCGCCCTTGCAGCGGGCCTGGTCCTGGTACTGGGGCTGTGCAGCTACCGCCTCCGTCTGGGCCTGGAAAAGCGGTTGGCTGTCTCGGCCTTCAGGACGACCGTGCAGTTGCTCCTCATCGGCCAGGTCCTGAATATACTCTTTGCCCGAGGTGATTTTCTTTTTGTAGCAGGTGTTTCTCTGCTTATGCTTCTGGTGGCCGGCCGGGAGGTGTCTGCCAGACAGAACAGGAGGATCCGGGGCGTCCAGGGCTGGCTGCTGGGCACGGGAGCCATGTTCGTTTCCTCGTTCACGGTGGCGTATATTGCCCTGGCCGTGATCATCGGCAACGAACCCTGGTATGCTCCCCGGTATGCCATTCCGCTTCTCGGCATGCTCCTGGGCAATACCATGAACGGCATCGCCCTGAGCATGGACCGGATGACCGAAACGATCTGGCAGCAGCGGCAGGTTATCGAGCAACGGCTGCTTTTGGGCCAGAGCGGTGCAGAGGCCACTGCAGAGATCCGCCGCCAGGCCCTGCGGAGTGGCATGATTCCGATTATCAATGCCATGGCCGTGGCCGGACTGGTCAGTCTGCCGGGGATGATGACCGGCCAGATTCTGGGTGGTTCCAGTCCCATGGATGCGGTGAAATACCAGATATTGATCATGTTTCTCATAGCGGCGGGGACTGGATTCGGGGTGATGGTCGCCATCTGGCAGCTTCGCAGGAACCTGTTCGATGACCGGGAACGGCTGCGGCTGGATCAGCTGCAGAGACGCTGAACAGGGCGGCAACAGGGTCCTCGTGGCCGGAAGTGGGTTTAACATTGACAACCTCTTGTTTTCACGTCAAGGTAACGCAGCAGTATGAAGTGTCCGAAACGGCTGGATCAACCTGGGGTGGTGGGACCGGCTGGGCACTGGTTTGACGAGGTAGCCTGTTCATGAAGAAGACGACACTATTGCTGGTCATCCTGGTTGCAGTGGTGCTGGTGGTTGCATCCCTGCCAATGGTCATTTCGACGGATGCCTTCCTCCAGTTCTGTGTACGCAAGGCGTCCGGACGTCTTCCCGGTACGGTCAGTATCGGGTCGTGGCATGTGGGTTGGAGCGACGGCCTGGAAGCCAGGGAGATCGACTATGAGGACAGGGCACAGGGGATACACGTGGTGGTGCCGCGCCTGACCTGCAGCCAGGGACTCCTGGCCGTGCTGACAACGGCCGGAAAGGACCTGGGGACCATCAGGATGGAAAAACCGCTGGTGGAACTTTCTGCCGGCACTTCCCGGGAGACCGGATCCCGGCCCTCCCCATCCGCGGAAGCCGGGGAGGCAGACAGGCAGGAGACACCGGCCAGGGAACCAGAAAAAAAACAATCCGGCGGCAAACCGATATGGAATGAGCTGCTGGTCAAGCTGTTGCTTGAAGACGGTGCGGTCCTGTACAGGAAGCCCGGCGGACAACAGCAGGTGGTTGTCCATGCCCTGGATCTGGATGCCGAGTTGACCAGAGGCTCCCTGGTTTATACTCTCAAAACACTCCCTGCCGGGGATACAGGATGGCTGTCCAGCAAGGGAAAGATCGATCTGCCCAGCCGCGGAGATGCCTTTTTGGATACCCTGATCGGCCAGGTCGACATGACGGCCAGTGATTTCCCGGTCCAGGATATCCTTGGCCTTGCAGCCGTCACTGCCGATCTGCCCACCGGAGAGGGCGTTCTCGAGGGGGACTGGAATGTGCGGATGACCGGCATCGGGAACATCAGCCTGCGAGGAAATATCAGTCTGCATGATCTTGCCCTGAAAGGGGGATTTCTCGGTCAGGACAGGCCCAGGTTCAAGGAGGTGCTGCTCTCCATGGATGCCCGCCGCAAGGAAGGCCGGGAAATCGAACTCAACCGGCTCGATTTTCGAGCCGATCCTGCGGAATTCACCGCCAGTGGTATATACGGACCAGAGCAGGTGGAGATCAGGGGCCAGGGCCAACTTGACCTGCCCTTGCTGTTTGCCGCCTTTCCGCACCTTCTCCGTCTCCAGCCCGAAACCCGGCTCGACTCCGGCACCCTTTCCCTGTCGCTGAACATGCAGCGAAAAGAACAGCGCATGACCCTGCGGGCCAATGCAGGGATCGACCAGATCAGGGGCGTTCAGGGGGGACAGGTGCTGGCCTGGGATGCGCCCTTGATTCTTGACCTGGAGGCCGAACAACAAGACAAGATGTTTACCGTCAAGACGGCCCGGTTGAAGGCGCCTTTCCTGGAATTGCAGGGTCATGGCGATCTCAATCGATCCGCCCTGCAGGCGGATGTGGATCTGCGAAAGGCATCAGCGGAAATCGGCAGGTTGTTCAAGATGCCCTGGCGACTGGGTGGTAACCTGCACCTGACCGCTACCTCGGCTGCAGAGGTGGACAGACGGTTCAAGGTGGATACCCGGATGGAGGTGGGCGCATTCACGCTTTCCAGAGACAACGAGTTGCTCCTGCCTGCCCATCCCCTGACCCTTGATTGCACCCTGCTGTTGCCGTCTCCCCTGAGCAATGCTAGCAGCAAAAGAATGGACCTGGACCTGGATCTCGTTTCCTGGCTGGGAACGACACACCTGAAGGCCCGGGATTTGAAAAAAAGCCAGGGTTCGGCAGCAGGAAAGTTTCATCTGCTGGCAACCGGCGGGCTGGGACGGATCACTGATCTTCTGCACAGCCTTGACCTGATGCCGAGAGCAATGACGGTCACCGGTGCCTTCCGGCTGGCCGGCCAGGGCTCGATGGGGGAGGATGTGGTATTGCTCCGGGGCATGGAGTTGGACCTGGAGGATTTTGTTCTTCATGATCATGGTAAAACATACCAGGACAAGGCGGTCCGTTTTTCCATGGGCAAGAAAACTGCCGCAGGGGATGCGCCGGTGGTCATCGGCAAGCTCCAGGTGTACGACAAGATGGATACGTTCCCGCACAAGGCGGATTCTTCCAGGATAGCACTCAAAGACCACAGGCTTTTTCTCAAGGATATGGATCTCTCCGCAACAGGTCTGAATCTCAGCGATACATCTCTTGCCCTTGCAGACTGGAGAGAACCGCTGAAGACCCTGTCCCTCAAGGCCCGGGGAAAAGCTGATCTGGGCCGCCTGAGCGATCTGCTGCACCTTGCCGGTGCGATGTCACCAGACCTGGCAATTTCCGGAAAGACTTCCTTTGATGCCGTGATCGACGACCGCACGGAAAACAGCCGGTCCATGGACCTGCATGCGGTCATCCAGGCATTGACAGTGCACCGTTCTGCCAGGAAGATCCTTTCCGAGGAAACGGTCGACCTGCAGCTTGCAGCCACAGGTCAGTTGCAACCGGTCGATCTGCAGATCAGCGGGCTTTCCCTGGAATCCGCTTTGCTGACCCTGGACACAAAGGGAAAGGTCCAGGCGGAAAACGAGTTGGAGTTGGAGGGCGAGATCTTGCCCGACTTGCAAGTCCTGGCAGCGGTGATCGAACAGCTGACCGGGACCCGAATCGCGATGACCGGAAAGAAAAAGAGTGATTTCCGGTGCCGGATCCCGCTTGATCGCCCAGGAAAGGAACGGCTCCAGGCTGCTGAGGCCCGTATTGAACTCTTTGCCGAGGATATCGAGTATCTTGGCTGCAGTCTGCAGAAGTTGACGTTGCCGGTACGGCTGGAGGACGGGATGATGAACCTGAGACTGGCCGGAAAGTTCAACGATGGCAAACTGGACCTTGCGCCCAAGGTCGACTTTCACCGGCAACCGGCTGTCCTGGCCATTGCAAAAGGCAGCAGGTTTCTTCAGGATGTGGCTATCCAGAAGCCCCTGGTCGAGGGATTGCTGCAAAAGATCCATCCCCTGTTCGGCGTCCTGGCCCGGCCGAGCGGCCGGCTCAGTGGTCGGTTCGATGAGTTTTCGTGGCCCCTGGAAAAAGGGGGAGAGCAGCGTGCCCGGTTTACCGTGGTTTTCGATACCAGCAGGATAGAACTGGATTCCAGCGGGGTGCTGCGTGAGCTGCTCGCTCTGGCCGGGCTGGAAAACCAGCCGCTTTCTCTGAAGGAAAGCGAGATCACCTGCATTGGCAAGCAGGGGCGGATCACCTGCACCCCGCTGCGCATCCTGGTTGCCGAGTCTGAAATGAAACTCAGCGGTTCTGTGGGGATGGACCGGACCCTGGACTACCTGCTGGAGATTCCGGTGACCGAGAAGCTGGTGGGCCGGGAGGGCTACCGGGTGCTTGCCGGCACCACCATCCGGGTACCCATCCGGGGGGATGCGGAAAATCCCTACTACGACGGCAAGGCTCTATCCGAGGCCATCAGTGATCTCATGGCCCAGGCAGCCGGTAAGGCCATTGAAAAGCAGGCAGAGAAGATCCTGCCGGATCTGTTCAAAGGATTGTTTGACAAGTAAGCGAGGCCTACGGGGATGGATGCTGTCATTCGGCTCTGCCTGATCGGGGCGGGAGGATTCTGTGGGGCTGTACTTCGGTATCAGGTGAGCGGCTGGGTGCAGGATCGTTCCGGATCGGTCACCTTTCCCTTCGGCACCCTGGCCGTGAACATGATCGGTTGCCTGCTGATCGGTCTGCTCACATACCTGGTTGAGACGAGATCGTTTTTTTCAGTGGAAACGCGAGGATTTGTTCTGGTCGGCCTGCTGGGTGCATTTACCACATTTTCCACGTTCGGAAACGAGACCCTGACCCTGCTCAGGGATAACCGGGTCCTGCTGGCCCTTTTCAATGTCGGTTTTCAGGTGATTGCCGGGGTGGCCCTGGTCTGGCTGGGGCGGGTCATGGCATCGTTGGTCTGGAGGTAAGGATGGAGCTGCCGCAACAGGGTTGCATGCTGCGTATTTTCATTGGAGAGAGTGCCCGCCACGAGGGCAAGCACCTCTACGAGTGGATTGTGATCAAGGCCAGGGAGTGCGGCATTGCCGGGGCCACGGTACTGCGTGGGATGATGGGCTATGGAGCCAATTCCCGAATCAAGACCACCTCTATCCTGCGTCTTTCCGAGGATCTCCCTGTGGTCATCGAGCTTGTCGACACCCGGAGGATGCTGGAAGAATTCCTCGAGGTCATTGATCCGGCCATCCAGGAAGGCCTGGTGACCCTGGAGAAGATGCATGTCCGCATGTATCGGCATACAAAGAAAAAGACCGGGCCAAATTAGCCTATTCCATCCTGTTTTCCGGGCATCCTGAAACGATTTTCCCCTTCTTATTTTTTCTGCGGGTTTATTTTTTTCTGTTTTCATATACATGGAGGATTGTGATGAGCAAAAAGATCGTGATTGTCGGCGGTGTGGCGGCTGGTCCCAAGGCGGCCTGTCATCTGAAAAGACTGCAGCCTGGCTGGGAAATCACCATAGTCGACCAGGACAGCCTGATTTCCTATGGCGGCTGCGGCATTCCCTACTATGTCTGTGGCGATGTCTCGGACGAGGCGGAACTCCGCTCCACCAGTTTCCACATGGTCCGTGACGTGCCCTTTTTCAGGAACGCCAAAGGCGTGAACGTGCTGACCAGGACCAGGGCCCTGGCCATCGACAGAAAGGCCAAGACCGTCCGTGTCCGAAATCTCGATTCCCAAGAGGAGCAGGACCTCCCTTATGACCGGCTGATGTTGGCCACGGGCGCCCGGCCGTTTGTCCTGCCGATCCCGGGAACAGACCTGGACGGCGTCTTCACCATAGCCAACCTGCACAAAGCCATAGAGATCAAGAAGCGGATCGCCCGGGGAGAGGTCGAGACAGCCGTGGTTATCGGCGGTGGAGCCATTGGTGTAGAAATGGCCGAGGCATTGGCGGACCTGTGGGGTGTAAAGACCTCGCTCATCGAGTTCATGCCGCAGCTTCTTCCCAGGATCGTGGACTGGCAGTTTGCCGCCATGCTGAAAAACCATCTCCAGGAAAAGGAGGTGGCCGTGTATACCGGAGAAGGGGCAACAGAAATTCTCGGTGATGACAAGGGACGGGTCAGAGCGGTGAAAACACCGCAGCGGACGCTGGAAGCTGACCTGGTCATCATGGCGGCGGGAGTAAGGCCACGGAGTGAGCTTGCGGCCGAGGCCGGCCTGGCGGTGACCTCCTGGGGCGGAATCGTGGTCAACCGGCGTCTGCAGACCTCGGATCCGGATATTTATGCAGCGGGCGACTGTATCGCCACCACCAACCTGATCACCGGCAAGGAAGCCTATGCACCGCTGGGATCTCTGGCCAACCGGGAGGGACGTATCGCTGCGGACAACATGGCCGGCCTGGCCACAACCTTTGACGGGGTGGTCGGCTCCTTCATCATGAAGGCCTTTGACCGCTGCATCGCCGCCACCGGCCTGACCTATGAGACAGCGCTGGCCGAAGGCTTTGATGCCGATTATGCGCTTACCGCCCCGTCGGACCGGGCCCATTTTTTTCCGGGCGAGGCCATTGTCGTCTTTCAGCTCGTCTTCGACAGGCGGACCCGGCGCGTTCTGGGGCTGCAGGGATTCGGCATGATGAACGACTCCATTTCCGCCAGGATCGATGCTGCAGCCGTGATGATCACCAAGGGGGCGACCATCGAGGATTTCACGGTCGCCGAGATGGCCTATGCACCGCCTTTTTCCGCAGCCATAGATTCCATCAATGCTGCCGCTTTTGTGGCCGATAACATCTGCGCCGGCCGGTTGCGGAAGGTGGGCATGGACCGCTTCCTCGCCTGGATGGAGGATTTTGACCGGGAGCCGGACTGGATGGCACTGGATATCCGTCATCCCCTGGAGGCTGGTCCGTTTGTGGAAAAGTTCGGCCAGGAAAAGTGGCTGGCCATCCCCTATGCGGAGATCCGGGCCAGGCACGACGAATTGCCCAGTGACCGGACCCTGGTTATCCTCTGCGACGCAGGCACTCGGTCCTACGAAGTTCAGGTATTTCTTGACCATATAGGAAAAAACAATACCATAGTATTAAGTGGAGGTTTCAATGTCGTCCGCCGGATAGGAGTGGACTGGTATCCGGAATAGTCCTTCTGTCTGTTGCGGAATTTTTTGTGATCGCAGGACGTTTTTGTCTCCACGAAAACGTCCTGTTTTTTTGTAAGACCGCGTTGTTGAGGAGAGCAGTATGGCAGATCTGAATCCGGACCATATGATCGAGGAGATCAGGGCAAACATCCAGACCGGTGATTCCTTGAAGGCAAGACTGGTCCTTGATCATCTGGCCGATGTGGACAGGAAGACCCAGAACCGGATCCTGTTTGAGCTGATGCGGGCTGATGCCCGCTTTTCCGTTCCGTTACTGAACTATCTGCTCAGCAGGTATCCCCTTCTCTGCCAGGATCTCCCCATAGTCAGGGAAACGCTCATTTCCAAGCTCATCGCCTATCCGGAGGAACTGGTCCGGGGGCTTGCCAACCCGGAAATCGAGGACAAGACCGTGATGATCGAGACGGCAGGGGAGCTGAAACTCCAGGAAGCCACCCAGGCCCTCATCGATCTTCTGACCAGGAGCGAGGATTCCGCTCTGATCCGGAAGATTATCGAGACATTGGGTCTGATCGGCGATCCGCAGGCCGTCAATACCCTGACAGATTATCTCTATGCTGCCGACCGGGAACTCATCATGGCGGCAATCAATGCCCTGGGACAGGTGGGGACTCCAACGGCCATGCACAGGCTGGCTGAACGGATGGGAACGGACAACGAACTGGATCTGCTCATCCTGGAAGTGTTTGCCAGTGTCCAGGATCAGGTGTCCCTGGAAAAATTGAATGATACGCTTCGTTCCCATCATGCCCATATGCGGATTTATGCAAAAAAGGAACTGGTCCGCATTGGCGACAAGGCTGTTCCGGTGCTCATCGAGAACCTGAAGGAGCATGATGCGGATTTCCTGGTCCACACCCTGAATGTACTGGGCGACATCGGTGACGAAAGCGCCATCAAACCCATCCGGGCCCTGCTCGAAAACGAGCCGAGAGATGCCAATGTTCGTTTTGCGGCTTACGAAGCCCTGGCCAGCCTGCCGATCCGCAAGGGCGCCTACACCCTGGCAGCCGGTCTGACAGATCCGGAAGACCATGTCTGTATCGCTGCTGCCAGGGCGATTGATCGCAACTTCAATGAGTTGTTGGCAGCAGGCATCAAGAACCTGATCCGCGGCGAGGGGGACGAGGCCCACCACATTGTCAAGATCATCGTCAACGCCCAGGTGGACAATATATTTTTGAGTCTGGCAGGAGAAGACTATTTTCGCCGGATGGCCTTGAAATATCTGCCCCATGCCCACCAG
This sequence comes from uncultured Desulfobulbaceae bacterium, assembly GCA_964626235.1. Taxonomy (GTDB): domain Bacteria; phylum Desulfobacterota; class Desulfobulbia; order Desulfobulbales; family Desulfobulbaceae; genus CAZVDY01. The sequence goes on from CAZVDY010000060.1 coordinate 60,995, forward strand.
GACATTCGCGATCATTATGTTCAGCTTCTCAGGAAACACGGCCATGACGGTTTTGCAGTGCAGGTGGAAAGTGGAGAGATAGGAGCTGCCGCAGCGAGGATCAAGGTGTGCGCTGTGGATGACTCACGGATGATCCTCAATATCTATAAGGCTACCCTGCATGAGATAGGCTTTGAACCGGTTCTTTTCGAATTTCCGGCCGGTGCCCTTGACTGGCTTGAGCATGAAAAACCGGCCCTGGTGCTCACCGATTTGAATATGCCGGAAATAACCGGCATCCAATTGACAAGGGAAATACGGAAACGATATTCTGATCAGGAACTCCCCGTTATTATGGTCACAACGCAAAGTGATACCCAGGATCATGAAGCGGCTGCCCAGGCTGGAGTCAATGATATCCTGATCAAGCCGTTCAATGCCGATTCGTTGAAGGCGGCCATGGCCAAGTTTATTTCTGTTCCCTGAGCGCCGGTTGCCGTTCCCGGACTGACAGCTGCTGAAGACGGAATGACGTTGTACTGTGCTGATATATCAGCTGGTTATTGTGTTTTTCAGGGAGCTGGGCGGAATCGTCTCGGATTCAGATGGCTCCTGGCTGCAGAATCAGGAAACCCTCAGCTCATCCTTGATCAGTTCAGTCAGAAAGAAGATCGCTGGTTTGGAAAGAAGGCATCTCTGTTTGATTTCGGTTAGTACCCGATCCCGAAATGCCGGTGATTCGGTATAAAGAAGCGCTGTCAGGATATCGTCAACCTCACCATTGGCCAGGCGTGCCCTTGCCAAATCCGAGGCAAACAGCCCCAGTGCTCTGTCCTGGCAAGATATTTCCAGAACGAGATGTTGCAGCCGGTTGCGCCGGGCCTCAAGTACCCGTGCGGTCACCTGAAGCCATTGTCCATGAGTGTCAGATGCTGTTTTCACGGTCCTCGTTTTCCCTTGGTGGACAATCAGATCTATGGATTTTTTTTGTGTCTCAGTATAGCCAGCCTTACTGACAAAAAACTCACAATTGGCCACACACTGATAAAAAAAGTCTCGTTAAGGGAAATTTTTTTTGCCTTCTTTCCGTCTCAGTGGGTATCAAGAGTTGGTTTGTATAGTTTTTTTCGGAAAAGAGCGCGTTATCTGTCTGTTTTGTGGTTGATCCGGAATCAGTGGGAGAAAAATGCGGGGAAAAAGCGCAAAGAAGGGGAGTGATCAGGAGGTAAGCGCTGTGAGCCGGGAGAAAAAGCGACCCACCTGATCCGGATGGTGGGCATCAGAGCCTGCGACAAGGGCCACGCCCAGTTCTTGTGCCCTTCTGATAAGGGGAATCGAGGGATACGGTGCATTGCGATGGGCATATCCGGAGGTATTGACCTCGAGCAGAATCTTTTTTCTCGCCATTTTGTTTAGTAGGCGATCGATCTGCTGCCAGTGTTCCGGCGCAAAGTACACTTCCGGGTGATGCCGGAGAACAGCATCCAGATGGCAGACCTTGTCGCAGGGCAGGGTGTCGATGGCCAGGAGAAGGGCATCAAAATACTCGGAAACGATCTTTTGTAACCCGATCCGTTCCAACGCACGAAGATTATGCTCCTTGTGGCTGAGCATATTCAGGTGTTCTCTGCCGGTATCATAGAAGTGATAGGACAGGCCGATATACGCGAACGGATAACGATCAATCCATGATTGCAGCTCCTCTATTCTGTCAGGATTGAAGCCGACTTCGACACCTAGCCAGATGTCGATCTGTTTGCAGAACCGTTTCCGAAGCTCTCCGCCTTCCTGAAAGTACTGCCTGAAATCCGTCTCGCGCAGCCAGGTGCGATGAAAATAGTTGATGCCTAGCTCCAGGTGTTCAAGAAAGACGATTCTGCGCAATCCTCTCTCTATCGCCGCCCTGACATATTGTTCCATGGTTCCGACGGCATGGTTGCACAGGGAGGTGTGAACGTGGGTGTCTGTCGTTGTATCGATTGAAAAAGTCACGGAGGCAGAAACCTGCCGCATTGAGGTTTTTTGGTAGGGAGTGTATCAGGCGTTGCCCTTGGGAAAGAAATGGACTACGCCATCTATGTCGGAAGTGTCGCAGAAGTCTCCGAATTCCATATCGATTTCCAGAAATTCTTCCATGCCCTGTACTTCGACCGAAAAGGCCGGACCATTGGGCAGGTGGTATACGAGTGTTTCTACTTTTGAGAAATCAATCGATTTATTGAATATCGTTTTCATGTAATTGTATCAATTCGTTTTTTACAGCCGATCGCCAGGCAGCTGAAGGCTGTGTCGGGGCAATCATGGTGTTGTCTCTGACAACTTACTTAACTATAAATTTTTTTTTTGCAAATGGCAAGGCAGCAAAAGTGTCCATTTGGCAGGATCTGTGTCGACCAGAGTGACAGTTCTTTGTTTTTCTGATCAAATCGGATCAGATGCAATGATTCGCTTTCACTCTCCAGACTGAAGTGGTACTATACCAGGCTCATGAACGCACTCTCCCTGAACCGGTATATCCGGCTCGGTGGAAAGAGCCTGGCGGAAATTGCTGGTCAAGATTGATATCTTTTTGAATCAACTGATAATATTTTGTTGATTCCGGTGGCGTTGCCGCATGATGATATTGCACGGCTACTTGAACAGGATAGCGTGCTTCGGGGGAAACTTATCAGGACCATGACAAATTTTCCAAGTTTCCTTAAATAACTACTGACCAGAAGGTCATGTGAGGAAGAAAATGACAGCAAATCAGGATTTGAAAGACAAAAAGATTTTCGAACAGCACACGGACAAGAATCCGTCCCATATCTTGCCCCGCAAACTGACGTTGGATTCGCCCCTGCAGTTCGAGTGTCATCCTGGGGTTCCCTGTTTTACGGCCTGTTGCCACAACATCAAGATTATTCTCACGCCGTATGACATCATGATCCTGCGCAAGCGGCTGAATCTGACAGCCGATGAGTTCATTTCCCTGTACACGGAGCCTACCTACCTGGAAAAAACCGACATGCCCGGTGTACGGATCAAACTTGTTGGAGATGAACAGGCCTGCCCCTTTGTCACGCCCGAAGGATGCACGGTCTATTCGGACCGTCCTTCAGCCTGCAGATACTACCCGGTCGGCATGGCAGACTTTCATGAAGGCGGCTCTGATGATGCCAAGGAAGAGAAGTTTTTTTTCATTGTCAAGGAACCCCACTGTAAAGGATTCGAGGAGCCGAAGAAGTGGACGATCAGGGAGTGGCGGGCCGATCAGGGAGTTGACCTGCGGGACGAGATGAACAAGGAATGGCTTCGCCTGGTCATGCGACGCAAGTCGTTCGGTTATCAGGCATCGCTTTCCGAGGCCGCAAAACGGATGTTTTTCATGGCTTCCACCGATCTTGATACCTTTCGGCGTTTTATTTTTGAGAGTTCATTTCTGGAAACCTATGAGGTTGATGCAGAGATTCTTGAAAAGATCAGGACCGATGACGTGGAATTGATGCATTTTTCCTTTCAGTATCTGGCCAATACTCTGTTTGGTGCCCAAGGTCTGGAAATAAAAAAAGAAAAACTCGAAGCCAAGATTGCCGAGATCAAGAAACGTCAGGACGAAATGTTACTCAAAGCGGAAAAGGAGTACGAGGAACTCAAGGCAGAGCGGGATCGCATGCTGGCAATGCGGAAAAAAGACGGGCAAAAAGGAGGCAACAAGACCTGATTGATCGAGAGGAAAGAGTTTCAGAAAGTTCAAGGCCCGATCTTCCCCTGACCCAGGGGAAGATCGGGCCTTGCTGTTTAGGGTTGGATTCCCCGGTTGTTAATGGATATGATGCCCCGCACCGATCATTGGCGGCACATAGAGCGGGAGAAGGGAGCTTTTTTTGTTCGCACCACCACCTCCTGTTGTCTCAATAAAGGTCGCCTTCACGGTACATGATCCTGTTATGGGGCCGGTCTGGTAGTCGCTGCCGATCAGGGAGCCGCCACACCCGATGACCGAACCGATGGCGTATCCAGGATCCGGCTTGATGGTGAAGCTGGTGGTGGTGCCATAGGGCACTTCCACCGGAACCGATGGGATTATCGTCCCATGAGGGCCAGCAACCGGGGTAACAGTGTACGTTTTCGCCTGAAAGACTGCAGAGACGTCTTGGTCTGCATAGACTCCCAGAACAATGGACGGTTCTCCGGACGAACAGGTGTTGTCAATGATCCATCCTTCAAAGGTGGAATGTTCGTCTGGGATAGCAGTCAGGGTGACATTTGCCCCATCCGTATAGGTCTCCTGGCAGACACCGGAACAGTTGCGATTCGGTGGATTGATATTGATCGTTCCGTTACCGGTTCCGAATATCTCTAGGGAGAGGGTGGCAGGGAGCTCTTTTTCGGCAAAAATTGCGTTGATGGTATGTGCTTCCGTGATGTTGGTGAAGGTGTACTGGGAAACCGGTCCGACCGGCATGCCATCCACAAGGACCGTCTTGATGTAATATCCATTCAGTGGAGTAATCGTGAATGTCAGGCTGGAGCCGTAGGAAACGGTTTGGGTTCCGGACGGCTCGATGAAGCCATTACCAAGGGCTATGGCCGTGATAAACAGCTCGTCTGCAGTAAAGGATGCCACACAGTCCCGGTCCGCATTGACGGTCACCTGGCCGTCGAGACAGTCTGGATGTCCAGACCATCCGGAAAAACTGGATCCCTGGCCGGCTACAGGGTGAAGAATGACGGTTTCGCCCCGGTCATAGGTGTGCGAGCAGTTGGTCGAACATTCACTCGTCGGATTGTCCAGATGGATGGTACCGTGGCCGTTGCCCTGAAACGAGATATTGAGATCGAAACGTGTGCACTGAGCGCCCCGGACAAGACGGGCATAGTTACGGCTGTACGCTTTGGAATAACCATAGTCATTTCCATCGGCAAACTCGATAACCCAGGCCCAGTTCCTGATACTGTCGATGGTGGTAGATGCCCAGTAGGCCGAAAGCTTGGTATCCGGAAACGCATTGGTGTCGATGGCCGGATTGAACCGGGAATACTTGATGAGGGATCTGAGCTCATGGATGTTGGGCAGACGCCAGTCCGTGTACCCTGCATAGGTCGAATGTTCGGCTTCCCAGAGGGCCTCTTCCCATGTGAGCGCATCGGCAAGGCCATCACCATCAGTATCCAATGTTTTCTGCTGCCACTGCAGACAAGTCTTGGTGTCCAGGACCGTCCCGTCGGCATTGACCACAAAGTCCGCCCAGGCCGGTCGCATCAGGGACAGGCTGAGGAAGAGTGTCAATACGATATATCTTAGCTGCATGTCAATGTTCCTTCTCTTGAATTCCTGGTAAATATTCACAGAGTATCCAGTCCGGTCCTCTACTGCTGGCCCCGTACGGCCAACACATAGTGTTTATTAGACTTCTGTTCGACCTCGTCGCTGCCATACTGGAATTTCATACTCCAGGCCTTGCCTGTATCAAAGGCTGTGCTGGTGGACGACCAGTAAAAGGCGATGTCATGGGCAAAAACCGGAAAGTATTCCGGTATGATAGCTGGAGCAGATTGGCCATAGTCCACCAGGGCGGCCAGTTCCTTGATGGTGGGCAGACGCCAGTCGTCAAAACCACCAAACTTGGTGGCATTGAGGTAGTCGATGAACACTTTTGTGTTGTGATAGGATGCACAGTCTCCAGGATTCCCTCCATTCGTCGCCGGATCCGGGTCGCACCAGGCATACTGATTGTCCGTATCATGGGGGTTTGTATAGTCCGGGATGTTGTCCCGATTGTTTTTCGTCTCCCAGATCAGGCCGGTGATGTTGTCTCTGACCATGACCCAGGTTTGGGCGTTGTCAGGCAGTTCATTGCCGTTTGCATCCAATTTGGTATAGCTTCGCCCCAGGTCGGAATATTGCGGATCCTGACCATGAAACGCCGTCCCTTCTGGTGGACAGGTAATGATATGACCATACTGGTCGTAACAGTTTGTCTGCCCTGTATCCGGCCAGCTGGTGAAATTTGCACCAGGGTCCGTGGCACCGGTGGCAGACCCGCTCCCTGTCAGAAACAGCAACAGGGCGAACCACAGTATTGACGTTTTGCTTCTCTCCATCTTCTTCATCTTTTCATCCCATTTGTTTGCTATGAAATTGTTTGTTTTTTCGGTCATGACTCCAGAAGGTCACTCTGCTCCGTCGCCAGAGACACCGGATCTGGTTTCTAATAATTTTCGCTTCTAAGGGAAAAAGTCGCAGTATGTCGGCCTTCCGCCAGCTTTCTGGAATTGGGGATTTTGACAATTGTGTTGAAAGGGGGCGTAGGTCCATACAGCCATCCCTCCTTATCCTCTAAATTTTATAATGTATTGGAAGTTCGATGTAAAGTGATTCGCCTCAAATAATCTCTCTTCTCGGGTAAAGATGTGGTAAGCGAGAGGGAGATGAATTGCGGTGCAATGTATTCCCGAAAATATTTTTTTTTCGTTTCAGAAAAAATTGTATGAAAAATTGCAGTCAGCTGGAAATGAAAAAGGCGCCGAAGAGGACCTTCGGCGCCGATAAAGATTCAGGCAGGATAGGAATCAGTTTTCCTCGAGGGCCTTGAATCGTCCCTGGAGAGCCTTCCAGGCCCGTTCCACATCCTTCTGCGACTGTT
>CAZVDY010000061.1:0-31619 GCA_964626235.1 uncultured Desulfobulbaceae bacterium
AAGCCGGTGGCTAGCCCACTGACTGGCCAGGAAGGGCCAGCCGGAGGCCGTTGTATTTCAGTGCCTCCTCCGTTGGGCGGTTGAGCCGACCAGAGGCGTGGCAGAACCCCGCACTGGAGAAGTAGCTGCCGCCACGCTGGACCCGGAACGCTCCCTGGTCAGGACCAGCCGGATCAACCACCACGCCGGCCTCGGCGCAGCGGGCATAGTACTCATCATCATACCTGTCCGCGCACCACTCCGAGACATTGCCGCTCATGTCAAAGAGCCCAAGCTCGTTGGCCAGTTTCAGCCCCACCGGCTTGGTCTCGCCATAGCTGTTTTCGTCATACCAGCCCACCTCGTCGGGCCGGTCGCTGCCCGCATAGCGGAACCCCCGGCTCCGGCAGCCGCCCCGGGCCGCATACTCCCACTGGGCCTCGGTGGGAAGGCGGAAGGCGCGGCCGGTCAGCCGGTGCAGCTGCCCGAGAAATGCCTGGCAGTCCTGCCAGCTCACCCGCTCCACCGGCCGGTTGGCGCCGATGAAACGGGACGGGTTCTTTCCCATGACCGCCTGCCACTGGGCCTGGGTCACCGGGTACCGGCCCAGGTAGAAACCGGAGAGGGTCACCGGGTGGACGGGCTTGGCATCACCCGGCCAACTCACTCCGCCCATCTGGAATCCGCCGCCATCCGCCCGGACCATCTCGATGGGCGGGCCGTGGGGAATGGCAATGGTCAGGTCGTCGCTCATGCCTGCTCCTGTCGTATCTTCGGATCTCCGGGGGGGAACCTTCCCGGAACAAGGCACATCCGGCCGGCTGTCCCGAGAATTCAGGAAAAAAGGTAAACCGGCCCCGCTACCCCTGGGCAGGTCAGTGATTCACACGGGTTCGGCCCCTGCTACACTGCATTGCCCACAGGCTGAAGAGGTAATCCAGCCGCGGGGAACTGTCAACAGGAATCGTTGTGAAATCGGATGGGTTGGCAGGTCAGCCCGGGAGGCCGGCCCGGAATCTGGGGGCCGGGTCTCGAACCATGGCGAAACCGGCAGGTCGAGACCCGGCCCCCAGGTCAGGAGAATCAGATCCGGCCGGAGAGGAGGCGGCCGTTGGGGGCTGCGGTTACGTTACGGCCGGACTGGCCATAGGTGGCGGGCACGGTCTTGTGCCCGAAGAATTCCATGGTGTCCTGAATCCAGTTCAGGGTCGATTTGAAGAGGTAGGCATTGCGGCGGTTTTCCTCCCGCACGGCCTCGGCAAAGGGCCGGTCGTCGGGATGCAGCTCCTGCACGGTGCCCAGGAGCTGGATGATGGCCTCCTTTTCCCGGATATCCGCGGCCATGGCCTCCAGGTCCAGGGCCTTGGCATGCTCCCGCTCGGCAATGATCACCCCGTGCAGACGGCGCAGCAGCTCGCGAACCTTGTCGCGGGTCATCCTCTATCCCTCTTCGACCAGAAACTTCAGCAGACTCGAGGCCACCTGATGCAGGTCTGGCTCGTAAGATCCGTCGGCGACCTGCTGCTTCAGGGCCTCGACCCGGGCGGTCCGTTCACTCTCCTCCAGGGCGGCGCCGCGCATCCTGCCGGCCCCCTGGAGTGCGGCCGAAAATGCGGCCTCCCTGTTTTCCTCTGCCTTGCCGGCCTGCCGGCCACCAGTTGCCTGCTCGCTCCTGCGGACACCGTTGATGGGGCCGAAACCCTTTATGCCAAAAAATTCTACCGTCATGACAACCACCCTTCTATCTTGAACATCATGCTACATCCTGACTTTCCGCTACCCAGGCATCCAGCTTTTCCATGACCGCATCATAGGTGTCATAGGAAATATCGGGAAGATAACCGTTGAATGCCTCCAGCGCCTCCTGAAACCCCTGGTCGATCCCCTCTTTGATGGCGTCTATCCGCCCGGGATCACCCCCGGCGATACCGACCGCGAAACGGAAGATCCGCTCCGAGGTCTGTTCCACTCCGAAATAGCCATCCTCGGCAACCAGTTCGGATGCCTCCTCGGGAGTGAGGGCGGGAAGATCTATCTCTGTATCGCCATCGATGACCAGGGTATCGATCCCCTGCTCCCGGAGCAGGCTGGCAACCAGGTCCCTCAACAGACCATACCGGCCATTTTCCTCACTGTCCAGCACAAGGTCGCCGGCATAGGTGACAGCGGCCGGGGAGGATGCTCCCTGGAGTGTGACACGATCCGCATCGGGAAAGGGGTTCCCTGCCTCCTGGACGCCGGCTGACTGTTCCCGGCCGCGGCAGACGATACCCGGACTCTGCTGATTGCAGCTGATGTTTGCAAGCATGTTCTTTGCCTCCCTGCATTGATGGCCGGCTTCCCTGCCGGCTCATTCCAGGTTGTTCTATCCTGTTACTTCTCCTATCGACCAGCCGGGGGAGGAACTTTACGGGAAAATGCCTGCTGGAGGGAAAAAAAGGAAAAAAAGCGGGAAGGGTGTTCAATCAATCGAAATAACAGGATTTGTCACTGTTCTGGTACTACCGGCGTTCAGCCGGTTGGACTGCAGGCGCCTCTATTCACGGCGCAGCTCACCGATACAGTCGCCTGTCTCCTCGTCCACGAGGGTGTAAATACCGTTGTAGTTAACCAGCCTGACCCCGACCAGCTCTTCGTTGTCCAGGCCGCGAAGGACGGATTCGCTGCCGCTGATACTGGCGGCGGAAAAGACAATGCCTTCCAGCTCCACCTCCTGGCGGGTGCCATCCTTGCGATTGGCAAAGAGGACGATCTTGTAATATCCCTGTTCCTCGCCGGAGGAGAGATCGCCGGCCATGCGGGACGGAACGCGGCCACCGCCTTCGATGGTGCTGTTGAGCTCCTGCAGGTGGCGTTCCATCTCCTCGGAAGTGGGCTGTCCGCCGTCCTCCCGGTCCTGGAACAGGCGGATCCATTCACCCAGCCCCTGCACTGTATTGACAACGATCTGCTTGATTCCCCGCACAGTACTCCTTTCACTCCTGCTCACAGGTCCCGGCCCATCCTCCTGCCGACGAAACAGGAGACCGCCTTCAGGCTGCGTCGTTCATACCTGTGATTTTATATGCGGCGCAGTTGAAATGAAAGAAAAAAGTGAGGTCACTTCCGTTTCCGCTTGGCAATCTTTTTCTTGCTCTTTTTCTTGAACAAGCGCTGGGCATCGGCCCGCCGCTTTTTGGCCAGCTCGATGAGAATCTCCTGGGACCCGACCCCTGCCGAGCCCTCGGGCGGCATCCGCTGGACATAGGTGCCGTCCGGCTGCATCTCCCATGCACTCCGCTGGTCCTCGAGCTGGACATCCAGGATCTCCCGCAACCGCTGCTGCAGCTCGGGCGGTTCGACCGGGGTGATCACCTCGACCCGCTTCTCCAGGTTGCGCTTCATGATGTCTGCCGAGCCGATGAAATACTCTTCTGCGCCATTGTTGCGAAAATAGTAGATCCTGCTGTGTTCGAGGAACCGCCCCACGATGGAAACCACGGTGATGTTTTCCGACAGCCCGGGGATACCCGGCCTGAGCCGGCAGGTATCGCGGACGAGCAGGTCCACCCGCACACCGGCCTGGGAGGCCTTGTACAGGGCCGCGGTGACGTCCCTGTCCTCCAGGGCATTGGTCTTGAACTGGATGTGCCCCTTCTTGCCATCCTTCTGGATACGGATCTCCCTGGCGATCTTCTCGAGAAGGGCCTTTTTCAGGATCTTGGGCGAGGGTAGCAGCTTCTTGTAATTTCTGACCGGGGCATAGCCGGTGGTCAGGTAGTTGAACAGTTCGGTAAGGTCGGCGCCCAGGTCCGGATCACAGGTCAGCAGGCCGAGATCGCTGTACAGCCTGGCTGTCCCGGCATGATAGTTGCCGGTGCCGATGTGGGCGTACCGCCGCAGGCCGTCATAATCACGCCGGACCACGAAGATGACCTTGGAATGGGTCTTCAGCCCGACAACCCCGTAGGTGACATGGACACCGGCCTGTTCCAGATAGTTGGCCCAGCGGATATTGGCCGACTCGTCGAAACGGGCCTTGAGTTCCACGACCACCGCGACCTGCTTGCCGTTCTGGGCCGCATCGAGCAGGTACTGGATGATCCGCGAGTCGGACGAGGTCCGGTAGAGGGTCATCTTGATGGCCAGGACCTTGGGGTCTGTGCTTGCCTCGCGCAGAAACCGCTCCACCGAGGTGTCGAAGGACTCGTAGGGATGCTGGAGGAGCAGCGCCCCTTCCTCGCGGATGATATGAAAGATGTTGGGTGAATCGCCACCCAGCCGGGCATGGTCCAGGGGCTGATGGACCGGGTAGTGGAGCTCGGGCCTGTCTATGGAGGCGATCTCGAAAAAATCCCGTTTTGCCATGATACCGTCCACCTCGAAGACGTCCCGTTTCTCGTCGATGCCCAGCTCGGCGGCCAGCATGCCCCGGTGGCTGGCGATCATGCAGCTGCCCACCTCCAAGCGGACGATCTCGGCGAACTTGCGGTCCCGGAGAGCCGATTCGATCATGGCCAGCAGGTCGTTGGCCTGCTCGCCGGTGCGCTCGGTGATGGCGTTTCTGGTGACCCGGAAGAGCTCGCACGACTCGATCTGCAGGCCGGGAAAGACCGTATCCAGGTTATTGGCGATCACGTCCTCGAAGGGAATGTAGAGGTGCTCGCCCCTGATGCGGATGAAGCGGGGAATGCCCACGCCGGTGGGCACCTTGATCCTGTTGAGATAGGTGTGTTCGTCGTTCTTGAACCGGGTGGTGACGAGCAGGTTCAGGCTCAGGTTGGAGATGAAAGGAAACGGGTGGGCCGGATCCATGCCCTGGGGGGTGAGGAGCGGGTAGATGTTGGCATGGAAATACTCGTCCACCTCTTTTTTCTGCGACTTGTCGAGGGCCTGGTAACGGACGATCCGGATGCCGTTCTCCTCGAGCAGCCGCAGGAGCGTCCCTTCCAGTTCCTGCTGCTGGAGGAGGATGTCCCAGACCACCTCGTTGCACTCGTCGATCTGCTGCTGGGGCGTGCGGCCGTCAACGGTCAGCTTGCGGACCCCGGCGCCGACCTGCTGTTTGAGGCCGCCGATGCGCTTCATGAAGAATTCATCCAGGTTGGAACCGACAATGGCCAGGAACATCACCCGCTCCAGGAGCGGGGTCCGTTCGTCCTGCCCCTCGTGGAGAACCCGACGGTTGAATTCCAGCCAGGTGAGTTCACGGTTCAGGTACCAGCGGGGATCCCGGAGATCGAAACGCTCCCTCCTGCTCCCCTTGCCCCCGGCGCTGCCGCCGGCAGCCTGGTGTTCGTCGTTTCTGTCCAGGGCAGCAAGCTTCTGCATCGAATCACCTCGCTCTCGTCACACTGTTTCCATCGCCGGCATCATTTACCGGCCAGACCTGCCGGAACGGCTCACTGCGCCGAGCAGTTGCCGCTGCCGGCCTCCTTTTCATGCCCGGGAGGAAATCGTTCCAGAATTTCGCAGACATACCGGTAAACGGCCTTTCCGGACTCCTCCGGAGAGCTGTAGGGGTGGACAATGGCCGTACCCAGTCCCCGCCAGACCAGCTCCGCCTTTTCCCTGTCGACAATATCGATGACCAGGGTGCCTTCTGTGTAATAACTCACATCGATGTGGCGTCCATGGGGACGACCGCCCCGCCACCAGGGATCATACCAGCAGGACCCCCAGTATCCCGGGCCCTCCCAGTTGGTCACCCGCATCTTTTCCTTGAACCCGCCATGGATCACCACCAGGACATCGGCTCTGTTCCTGGAGACCCGACGGTAGCCGCGGCCCTGCAGATAGCTGTCCACCGCCTCCACGATCCGTTTCCGCAGCAGCGGCTCCCTGGCCAGGGCATCGTCGGCCAGGTCGACCTTTTCCCAGCCATAGGTATGAATGGAGCGAAAATCGGCACCAGGATCATAATCGTAGTTGACCTGTACCGGGCTGCAGGCGGCCAGTACCAGGCCGGTGACCAGGAAAAGAAGGAAGGAAAGCAGGTTACGCCGTATCATCTCGCAGCCGGAAAAGCGGGAAATCTTTCTATTCTGCAATGAATATCAATCGTAACAGAGTTTCGCCATGTTGTACAGGCAATAAGTGGAGGCGCGGCTTTCGGTACCAGGGCTGTCCGGCACAGGACAAAAACGGTCACCCTTGAGAGGATCTTATCCAGAGGGAACAGGTAAAGGTGCAACAGAAAGGAGCCGGCCAAGGAAGGACATCCCGGTCCCCCGGGAACCGGGATGTCTGTCGACCCTGGCCGGAAACGGCAGGATTTCAGGGGAGTGGATCAGGCAAAGGCCTTGTCCAGAGACTTGGCCATCTTGGTGTTGATGACTTCGTCGATATGTTCCCTGGTCCAGATGGCATCCTTGCGTACCGCCTTGGAGGCGTTTCCAAAGCTGATCCGGATCTTCTGGCTGGAAACCACCTCCAGGCCCTTTTCCAGCCGCTCTCTGAGTTCCTCGCGGCTCAGTCCCTCGGCCTCGCCCAGGGGCCCCAGTTCCTTGATCCGTTCGGTGAACCGGGTGATCAACTGGACGAAACGCGGCGCCTCGGCGGCCGAGGCCCACTCCAGGGAATAGCGTTCCTCCCGGACACCGATCTCCTGCAGGACCCTGCGGACCAGGGCATCCGCTCCCATGGCATCGTAATTACCAACCTGGTAATGACATTCGCCAAGCTGTCAGCCGCCGGAAAAGATGCCGTCGGCCCCCTCCAGGAATCCCTTCAGAATGAAGGCCGGATCGATACGGCCCGTGCACATCACCCGGATCGTCCGCAGGTTGGGTGGATACTGGAAGCGGGAGACGCCGGCCGCGTCAGCGGCCGCATAGCAGCACCAGTTGCAGAGAAAACCGAGAATCCTCGGGTTGAATTCGTCACTCATTCTTATACCTCAGCGGTTTCTTGTTCGGTAACCTTGCCAAACGCCTCGATCTGGGCGTTGATCTGTTCGTTGGTAAACCCTCCCATGGAAATGGCAAAGGTCGGGCAGTGGCTGGAGCAGATGCCGCAGGCCTTGCAGGAGGCGGCAATGGTCCTGGCCTTGCGCCGCTTGCCCACCTTGACCATCTCGATGGCCGAGAAGGGGCAGAGATTGACGCAGAGGCTGCAGCCGATGCACTTGTCCTGGTCCACGCTGGACACGATGGGATCCACGGATACCGAGCCCTTGACCAGGGGGATGGCTGCCTTGGCCGCTGCAGCCTGGGCCTGGGCGATGGTCTCGTCCACCGGCTTGGGTCCATGGGCCAGGCCGCAGACATAGACCCCGTCCACCGGCAGTTCCACGGGCCGCAGTTTGACATGGGCCTCGAGGAAGAACCTGTCGTCGGTGAGCGGCGCCTTCAGGAGCTTGGACAGCTCCTCGGTGCCGTCGGGGACGATGCCCACGGACAGGGCGAGCAGATCCGGCGTCATGTCCATCTCTTCCTGCATGATGGAATCGAAGAAACGGACATGGAGCCGCCGGCCCTTCTCGTAGACCTCGGGCTTCCTGTCCAGGTCATAGGGAATGAAGACCACGCCCTTCAGGCGGGCCTCCCGATAGGCGTCCTCGGCGTAGCCGTAGGTCCGCATGTCCCGGTAGAGGACAATGACCTGGGAATCCGGGTTGATCTCCTTGATCCGGAGGGCATTCTTCACCGCATGATTGCAGCAGACCTTGGAACAGTAGTTGAGATCGTCCCCGCGGGAACCGGCGCACTGGATCATGATCACCGAGCCGGGCGCCCTGTCCTTGGCCTTGCCTGCCAGCCGTTTCTCCAGTTCCTGCTGGGTCATGACCTTCCTGTTCTTGCCCAGGAGATAGCCGTCGGGCCGATGCTCGTGGCCGCCCGTAGCCAGCACCACCACACCGTGATCCACGGTCTGCTCTTTCCGCTTCTTGCCGCTGCCCGAGGCGACCACGGAGGAGAAGTTGCCGATAAACCCGGAGGTCTGGACCAGCTCTGCGTTGGTCAGGACATCTATCTTCTTGTTCTTCTTGACCTTGTCCACCAGCTTCTTCAGGTGGGCAGCGGTTTCGCTGTGGTCCAGGGTATGGTTCAGCAGGCCGAGGTTACCTCCCAGCTTCTTACCCTTCTCCAGGAGAACGGACTCGAAGCCCTGCTCGGCCAGGGTCAGGGCAGCCGTCAAACCGGCGATGCCGCCGCCGATGATCAGGGCCCTGGGGGTCACGGGCACGGTCTGCTCGGGCAGGGGTTTCAGGCCGCGGGCCTTGGCAACAGCCATCCGGACCAGGTCCTCGGACTTCTCAGTGGCTGCCTCGGGCTCGCCGGCATGAACCCAGGAACACTGGTCCCGGATATTGACCATCTCCACCAGGCAGGGGTTGAGGCCGGCATCCCTGAGGGTCTCCTGAAAGAGCGGCTCGTGGGTGCGCGGTGAACAGGCGGCGATGACCACCCGGTTCAGGTTGTGCTCGATGATCCGCTCCTTGAGGGTCTCCACAGCATCCTGGGAACAGGAGTAGAGGGAATCGGTGTGGTAGACCACCCCTTCCATGTCCTCCACCGAGTTCTCCACCTTGTGGACATCAACCACAGAGGAGATGTTGATGCCGCAGTGACAGACAAAGACCCCGATCCGGACCTCGTCCTCCAGTTCCTTCTCTTTGGGATAGGTCTTGTGAATGATCCCCTGACCGCGCTGTTTTTCCAGCAAGCCGGCGGCGATTCCGGCGGCCGCCGAGGCCTGGGTGACCGACTCGGGAATATCCTTGGGCCCCTGGAAGGCACCGGCCACGATCACGCCTTCCCGGTTGGTGGTCAGGGGATTGAACGTGTCAAAGCGGGCAAAGTTGTACTGGTTGAGCTCGATGCCGGTGATGTCGGCAATACCCTCGGCGTCCCGGGGCGACTCCAGGCCAACGGACAGGACCACCATATCGAAGGGTTCGAACTCGTGCCTGCCGTCCAGGGTGGCATAGGTGAGCTGGAGACGGTTTTCCCAGGGCGTCACGTCGGCAACCTTGGCCCGGACGAACCGGATGCCCATGGCCTCGGCCCGCTCCCTGGCCTTGTCGAAATCCTTGCCCTGGGTGCGGATATCCATGTAGTAAATGGTGATATCCACCTCGGGATCGTGTTCCTTGGCCACCAGGGCCTCCTTGATGGCGTACATGCAGCAGACCGACGAGCAGTAGCCGTTGTCACAGCCGAGATCCCGGGAACCGACACACTGGATAAAGGCCAGCCTCTTGGGGTGACGACCGTCGGAGAAACACTTGATCTCGCCCAGGAAGGGGCCGGATGCCGTGGTCATTCGCTCGAACTCGATGGAGGTCACCACGTCCGGGTGTTTGCCGTAGGAAAACTTTGCCAGGGTTTCCTCGCTGATCCTGCCGAAGCCCGGCGAAAGGATCACCGCACCCACCTTCAGCTCCACCTCTTCCGGCTGCTGATTGAAATTGATGGCATGGCTCTGACAGACCGGTACGCAGATCTGGCAGGTGTCGTGCTGCAGGTGCAGACAGGAGCCGGGATCGATGTAGTAGGTGGCCGGCACTGCCTGGGCATAGTCGATGTGGATGGGACGGGTCAGGGCCAGCCCCTCGTTGTAGGGATCCACATGGTGCTTGGGACAGTACTGGGTACAGAGCCCGCAGGCCGTGCAGGCATCAGCATCGATATACCTGGGGCGCTTACGGATCTTTGCCGTGAAATCACCTGGTTTACCATCCAACGCGAGAAGGTCCGCATTGGTGAGCATCTCAATATTTGGAGACCGACCGGCCTCTACCAGCTTGGGCGCCAGTATTCAGAGAGAGCAGTCGTTGGTCGGAAAAGTCTTGTCGAGCTGGGCCATGACCCCGCCGACAACCGCCGCCTTTTCCACCAGATAGACGTAGTAACCAAGCTCAGTGAGGTCCAGGGCTGCCTGTACTCCGGCAATACCGCCGCCTACGACCATGACTGATCCGGCCCTATGTTCCATTCCTTTTCCCATCACAATCTCCAGATAAAATTATTCTGAATGTTTTCGCCGTATACTGTGTAAATCAGCCTCCTATCCTCCGGCTGACAGTCATCCTCAAGCCACCTTTTCGATCCGCACGGCACAGACCTTGGCCTCGGCGATCTTGCAGTGTGGATCCAGGGCATCGTTGGTGAGCAGGTTGGCCGCCGCCTCCCGGTAATGGAAGGGGATGAACACCAGCCCCCTGTTCACGGTCGGTGTCACCCTGACCGGCAGCTTGATGGAACCGCGCCTGGAAACCGCCTGCACGGTCTCCCTGTCCCCGATACCCAACTCCTCGGCATCCTCGGGATTCATCTCCACGAAGGGACCGGGCGCCGACTCCTCCAGGACCCTGGACCGTCTGGTCATGGTCCCGGTGTGGTACTGATAGAGGACCCGGCCCGTGGTGAGCACCAGGGGATACTCCTCGTCGGGCAGCTCGTCCGGACCACTCCAGACAATGGGGGTAAGCAGTCCCCTGCCCCTGGGAAAGCTCCCCACATGGAGAATGGGCGTGCCGGGATGATCGCTTTCCGGACAGGGCCACTGCAACCCGCCCCGCTCCAGCCGCTCGTAGGACATTCCGGCCATGGCAGGCCAGCACTGCCCGATCTCGGCAAAGACCTCCCGGGCCAGGGGCGGCACCGTGTGATAGAACTTGTCGTTCATCCGCCTGGGCTCCATGCTGGTCACTACCTTGCCGGTCATCCGGCTGGTGATCATGTTGATGATGGAGAGATCGTCCCGGGCCTCGCCCGGGGGCGGCACGGCCCGCCGGACCCGCTGCACCCGGCGCTCGGTATTGGTGAAAGTGCCGTCCTTCTCGGCAAAGCAGGCCGCCGGCAGGACCACGTCGGCCAGTTCGGCGGTCTCGGTGAGAAAGATGTCCTGGACGACAAGGAAATCCAGCTTCTCCAAAGCCTTTCTCACATGGCCGGCATTGGGATCGCTGAGGATGGGATTCTCGCCCATGATCCACATGCCGGCGATCTTGCCCTCCAGTATGGCCTCCGGCATCTCGGTGGCCGTCAGTCCCGGCGTTGCCGGCAGTTCCGTTCCCCAGAGTTCCTCGAACCTGGTCCGGGCCGCATCGTCATCCACCCGCTGGTAGCCGGGCAGGTTGACCGGATTGCAGCCCATGTCGCTGGAGCCCTGGACATTGTTCTGGCCGCGCAGAGGATTGAGCCCGGCCCCCTCCCTGCCCAGGTTGCCGGTGATCATGGCCAGGTTGGCCAGGCCGCAGACATTGTCCGTGCCCGAGGTATGCTGGGTGATGCCCATGGTATAGTAGATACCGGCGCGGCCTGCCTTGGCGTACAGGTGGGCTGCCTTTTCGATATCTGCGGCCGGGATGCCGGTGATGGTTTCCGCCCACTGGGGCGTGCACTCGGCAACAGACGCCTCGAGTTCCGCGAACCGCTCGGTCCGTTCCGCGATAAACGCTTCGTCCTGGAGATTGTCCCGGAGGATGACGTGGCAGAGGGCATTGATGAGCGCCCCGTCGGTGCCTGGCCGCTGCTGCAACCAGAGCTCGGCGTCATCGCAAAGCGCGATGCGCCGCGGGTCTGCCACGATGAGCCGGGCCCCCTTCTCCACGGCCTGCCGCATGCGCAGGCCGATGATGGGATGCGTCTCCGTGGTGTTGGAACCGATGACAAAGATCACCTCGTTCTTCTCTATCTCGGCAATGGTGTTGGTCATTGCCGCCGAGCCAAGCACTGTGACCAGACCGGTCACCGTGGGGCTGTGTCAGTAGCGGGCACAGTGATCGACGTTGTTCGTTCCGATCACTGTGCGGAAAAACTTCTGGAAGGCGTAGTTCTCCTCGGTGGTACAGCGGGCCGACGACAGGCCGGCCAGGGCATCGGGGCCCTTCTCGGCCCGGATACGGAGAAAGCCGTTGGCCACCACCTCGAGCACCTCCACCCATTTCACAGGTTCCAGCGGCCCACCCTTGTAACGCCTGATCAGGGGCTTCTTCAGCCTGTCCGGGTGGTGGATGAAGTTGTGCCCGAACCGCCCCTTGACGCAGAGATCGCCGAAGTTTGGCCCGGCCTCCGGAGCAGCGGTCACCTCCATCACCGTGTGACCCTTGACCTTCAGGTCTATCTGGCAGCCTGTTCCGCAGTAGGGGCAGGTTGTCCGGATGTTGCGAACCTGTTCGGACTGGATGGGCACAATCCGGTTTTTCTTGTTCAGGGCACCAGTGGAACAGTTGTCCACACACTTGCCGCAGGAGACACAGTTGTCCTTGAACAGGATCTCCAGGTCCAGGGGACGGCCCTTTTCATCGAGGGAACCGGCCCGTACTTCCAGGGCATCGTACTCGCAGGACCGGACGCAACGCAGGCAGTAGATACACTTGTTACGGTCCACCACGATGGCCCGGTGCCCGGTGTCGATGGGATAGACCGGCACCTTGCCCATGCCGGTCTTGTTGATGTTGACATTGCATTCAATGTCCAGCCGCTTGAGATCACAACGTTCAAAGGCCGTGCAGCCGCAGGACAGGCATCGTTCCGCCTCCCGGCGGGCCATCTTTTCCGTGAACCCGAGCTTGACCTCGTCGAAATCCTGGGTGCACACCTCGGGCGGCCGCTCGGGCATCTTCTCCCGCAGCTTGACACTGATGCCGTCGAAATTCTTCAGGGAGACATCGTCGAAACCGCGGCCGCGGGTAAAGTTGAACCGGCTCTCTGCCGGTGCCTTGGGCACGCCCATCACGTAGGCATGAATATTTTCCACTGCCCGCCGGGCCGAGACCACTGCCTGGATCACCGACTTGGTGCCCGTGGCCGCATCGCCGCCGGCAAAGACCCCCTCCACGCTGGTCTGGGAAGAACGGGGATTGGCGACGATCATCCCCTTGGGTGAGATATTCAGCCTGGCTTCCAGTTCCCCGCCGCCCAATTCGCCGTTGACAGCCATCTGGCCCAGGGAAGAGACCACCGTATCCACCATCAGGGAGTTGGTGGAATCGGGAATGGGAATGACGTCCCGTTTGCCACGCTTGTCCGGCTCTCCCAGTTTCATCCGGATCAGGTCCAGCTTCAGGCGGCTTGCATCGTCGGCCAGTCCGCAGATTCCCACCGGAGAGGCCATGAGGAGAAACTGGACGCCCTCCCGTTCGGCCTCCCGGATGTTCCGCTGGTTGGCCGGCATTTCCAGCTTGGAGCGGGGATAGATCAGGGTCACCTGATCGACGCCGAGACGCAGCAGGGAACGGGCTACCTCCATGGCGATATTGTTGCCGCCGATGACCGCCGCCCGCCGGCCCAGCTCGAGCTTCTTGCCCTCGTTGACCATACGCAGGAAGCTGGTGGCCGTGTAGACATGCTCCTTGTCCGTGCAGGGAATGTCCATGGGCTGGTCGATACAGGCACCGATGCCGATGAAGATGGCGTCGAAGCCCATGTCCTGGAGATCCTGGAGAGTGAAGTCACGACCCCATTTCTGGCTCAGCCGAATGGAGATACCCATCTTGAGGATGGTGTTGATCTCGTAATTGAGGACCTCCTTGGGGATCTTGTATTCGGGAAAACCGTACCGGAGGGCGCCACCCAGCTGGGGAGCAGCCTCGAAGATGGTCGGATCGTGCCCCTTGCGGGCCAGGAAATAGGCGGCCGTGAGGCCGGCCGGGCCACCGCCGATCACGGCGATCCGCTTGCCGGTGGGCCGCTCCTTGGGAATCATCAGATCGATCTCGTTGGCCATGCACCAGTCGGCAACGAACCGTTTCAGATGGTTGATGGAGACCGGCTCGTCCACCAGGATACGGCGACAGCGGGTCTCGCAAAACCTGGGGCAGACCCGACCCACGGAAAAGGGCACCGGATTGCGCTCCATGATCAACCGCAGGGCCTCCTCGTACTCCCCCTTGGCGACATGGGCGATGTACCCCTGGACATTGATCTGTCCCGGGCAGGTCAGGTTGCAGGGCGCCTTGCAATCACCGAAGTGGGTCTGGGAAAAGATGGCCAGCCGCTCCTGGCGATGGGCGATGACCGATTCGGATTCGGTCAGGATCTCCATGCCGTCCATGGCCCGGGTGACGCAGGCCCGGAAGAGCCCCTCCCTGGACAGGGAGGACCTCAGGCCGAGCTTTTCGTGGTTGCTGATCTCCACCACACAGATCTCGCACGGATTTTCCGAAACGGTATCCTTGATGTAGCAGAGGGTCGGGATGGTGATCAGGGAACGTTTTGCCACCTCCAGGATGGAAAGCCCCTCCTGGGCGATGACCTCGTTGCCGTCGATGGTAAGTGTAACTGTGGCCATATCCTCTCAGGTCTGGTTTCAGGCAGCCGGCTGCCATTCCTTGAGAAAGGCGGGCAGATGCCCTGCTTCGCGCGGTCCGATGGTGATGGTCCAGTCGGGCAGTTCCTCTTCCAGCTCGCCCTTGATGGTCGCCAGGTAGCCGGGAATGATCAGCTCGTGGTGCTTGACCTTGTCGCCGATGCCGGACTTCTTGACAAACATGGCGATCAGGTCGGCGCCGAACTTGCCGGCAGCCCAGGCCGTGAGGACAGACAGTCCCTCGGTGTCCTTGATGAGCAGCCAGGAGGGCACCTTGGATCCCTCGATCTCGCCGGAAACAATGAAGTAGGTGAGCGAGAAGTTGCAGGTGATGAGAACCGGCGAATTCTCATCTGGTCCGGAAATCGGGTAGATATCCTCCTGCACCACCATGGGCCGCTGCGGATCGGTAAAGATATTGAGCTGCTCCAGGAGGAGCGGAAAGAGGACATCGCCCTGGATGTCGGACAGGACCACGATACCGGCATACTTGGCCATCAGCACCGAGGCGATCATGGCCTCCATCATCAGGTCGTCGGCCATCTCGCAGGGAAAGGTGATGGTCGGGAATCCCAGAGGCTTGAACTTCTCCTTGATGGCCGAACGGCGGGCGACGATGTTGTCCTCGAAGGCTTCCCGCATGGTCCGGGCGCCGGTGTCGATGACCATGTCCTTGATTCCGGCATCCACCAGGTTGCCGGCGACCTCCACGGTGTCGTCCAGGTTCTTTCCCTTCACACCGATGACGCAGCCGGTATCCTTGGCCAGGGCGGCAAAATCCTTCCAGTTGTCACCATCGGCGCCGTAGAGCATGGGCTTGTTCTCTCCGCAGGCCTCGGCAGCCTCCTTCAGGGCGGCCGTATCGGAGCTCATGAGGATGATGGCGGCCTTGGGGGCAAGCTCCATGGCCTTTTTCGCCACCTCGGCAAGACCGGCGCCGCCGTTGTCCCTGATGGCCACCAGGTTGGTCCGCATCATGACACCGACGCGCTCGTACTCGAGATCGTTGATCTTTCTGAGTTTGGCCTCCATGGAGTCTGCTGCCTCGTCCGTGGAGACCAGGATGGCGATACCGGTCTGGTTTTCGAACCGTTTCTCATGGCGGAAGAGACAGGTTTCGCCGCCGGAGGTAAAGGCGGCATCACCGGAACCGATCTTGACCGTACGGATCGGTGGAGCCGATGCCTCTCCAATGGTCTGCTTTGCCTCTTCACTGACATACGGACAGGCCTCGATCTCTGCCTGACCGGCTGCCACCTTCATGGCAAAGGCAAGGCAGGTGGGAATGGAGCACTCGCCGCAATTCTTTTTGGGCAGCATTTTGAGAATCTGTATTCCGGTTAACGCCATTGTCTCTTTCCTCCTTGAGCGTCTATCGCAGAGGCAGCCGGAACCTGGCAGTTCCGGCTGCAATTCATCATCGTTGTGCTATCAGCCGATGGCTGTTTCCATCTCCAGAGCGGGATGCCCCTTCTCCTTGAGGAACTCGAGGATCTCCTCCTCGGTGGTTCCCTGCTCTTCGGTCGCGATCATATCGAACAGTTCGGGCATGCCGATCTCCTCGCACCGTTTCCTGAGCTTGTCGGCTATCTCCTCCTTCAGCATCTTGGGCAGCCAGACGACCCGCTTGATGCCGCCTTCGGCCATGAACAACTTGCGGCTGGTGAGGTAGTGCTTGGAAACACCCATGAACCCTGGGGTCTGCATGCCGCCACCCGCCATGCCGGCAAGGGTGGTGAACTTCATTCCCGAGGGGGTCATCCCCATGTAGTCGCGATTGACCACCATGATGCCGTTACACTGGGGCAGCATGGCGGCGATGGCCTCGAAACAGCCGCAGGCGGTCATGGGGTTGTTCATCAGCGAATAGCAGCTCACCTCGGTCACCGCACCGCGGGATGCCTGGGCGACGAACTCGTTGATACCCGAGTAGTAGCCGTTGATCTCGTCGAGGCACTCTCCCTTCTCGATGGGCTGGTTGGGACCGGTGGGATTGATCTGGTAGGAGGCCTTGCCGTCCAGCCAGTTGTAGGCGCCGCACATGCCGATCCGTTCCGGGGTGATGACACAGACGTGGCTGGGGGCAAAGGACTGGCACAGGGTGCAGGAGTAGAAAACGTCCTCGGTCTCGTCGGTCATGGAGCCGAGGCGCAGGTCGCGCTCCGTGTAGACTCGCTTGGCAAGCTCCATGACCTCGTCCACCTTTTCCTGGACAGTATAGATCTTGACCTGCACCTTGTCCAGGATGGCGCCGAATTCCTGATGCAGCTTGCCGTGGAGGACGACCCCGATATGTTTGAAGGAAAATCCTTTTTCCACGGCCGCCTTGCCGATGCGCACCCACATGATGTTTCGCTGGCCGATGTGCATGATGCCCTGGATATAGTTGGTCAGATGGTGGAACTGCCGCTCCAGGATGGGCTCGAAATCGGACTGCATCTCCCGGCCGGCCACCTCGACCAGGATGGCCAGGGGCAGGTTCTGACCCTGCTCGATATCCGGAATGTCCGGCCCCTCCAGGATGATCTTGCCATCCTCCACCTCGTCCATCTCCTTGGAGACCAGGACTTCCACACCGGTGGTCCGGCCGCCGCCGCACTCCATGTAGAGATCGTCCTTGCGGATCCGCTCGCCCTCGAAGGCCGGACCGAAGGCCATGGGAATGTCGATCTTGGAAACCGTAACCTTCAGGCCACGCACCTCGATGGCCTTCTGGACGATCTCGTCGTGGGGCACGTTGGAGACCACGTGCTCGTAGGTGCAGATGCCGGTGGGCAAAACCTGGGGGATGTCGTAATCGGAGATGGTCGGGAAGCCCCAGTTGATGGCACCGGCGGCGTTGGCATACCACTCGTCGGACACCGGGCCGAATGCCATGATGAAGGCAAAGGTCCGGTCCTTGTTGTAAAGCAGGTTGCCGCGAAAATCGCCCGGCTTGATGCCGCCGAAGGCCAGGGCCACCCGGCAGGCGAAACCGATGGCGAAGACCGCCGAGGTGTAGGACTTGCCGAACGGCACGAGCCTGGTGGACCAGCCGACCTGGACATCGTTCTCCTGGAGCAGTTCGGCCATGTTTTTGCCGTTGGTCTGATCGTGCATGAAGATGTAGAGGTTCTTCTCCTGCAGTTCCAGGGCAATTTTGGAGGCAACCTTGGGATCGTCCGGAGTGCCCATGATGGCGGCGAAACCCGGTGCAGTGCCGTCGACGAACTCCACGCCGCGCTTCCGGAAGATGACGTCGTCGGCAGCGCCCAGCCAGATGTTGTCGGCCGTTGGATCCTCTGTCTTGGTGTAGTAATCCGGTTCATTGAGATAGCGGATGGCCTCGAACATCTCCTCGGCGAAAAAGGTGGCCATGCCCGCATCCAGGGCCGGGGCCAGGTAGGGCAGCCAGATATCCTCGCTGACCACCGGCGGCAGGAGCTTGCGGCACTCCTGGAAGATATCCTTCATATCACCCAGTTTGGTCACCTTGGCTCCCAGAATGGAGTAGATGATGGGCAGGAAATAGGCTGTGTTGGGAAACGAGACTTCCTGCTCCGGACCGAACTTCTTGAGGGCCTCCTCATAGGTCTCCTCGGCCATGTCAATGATGTTCTTGGCGCCGCGGATCGCAGCTGAACAGATGATCTTCGACATTGAGATAACTCCCTTAGTTTGACATCAGTTACAGTATGATATGATTTTTTTCTTCTATTATATTAAGCCATGAGTCCGTCGATGAGGGACTTGGTCATGTTGATCGCTTTGGGATGACGCATGATCAGGACCTCGCCACCGGCCAGCAGCATGCAGGAGGCGGTCATGGCCTCCATCATGATGCCCCGCCGCTCCTGGTCGCCGAGCATGTCGTCACTGGCCAGGGACACCTCCTTGGTCTTCCAGACCTCCCGGCCAAGGTTGCAGATGATGGGTACCTGCAGCTTCTCGTCCTTCTGGGTGAGGGCGGCGATCCGGATCCGTTCCATGACCGAGTAGGTATACTCGATACCGTAACCGAGGGCGCCGATGGAGGGATCCATGAGCACGGTATCCAGGGAAACTCCCAGGTTCTCCAGGAGGATGTTGAGCTGCTTGGCCAGGTTGACATCGATGGGCGAGGCCGCCACCACCGGATGCTGGAAGGCCATGGCCGTGGCGCCGATGGAGCGGTAGTTGGCATCCTCAAGGGGAGCCAGGCAGACCTTCTTGTCACCGATGAGCGAGGTGACCTCACGCAGGGTGTCGGTATCCTTCTCGCTGTTGCCGCACCCCCAGACGATGATCGGCACGTCCACGGCCTCGATCACGGCGGCCGCATCCTTGGCCGCATCTGCAGAGGAACGGTCCTGGCCGTTGGGATCGGTGCTGTTGAGCCAGATATTGATGGCATCGGCCTGGTACTCCTCCACACATTTCCTTGCCCAGTCCACGGGATTGTCCATCACGTCGTCGAAATATTTTGTCAGGGTATCTGGCCAGTTGTCCGGCCGGGTATCCTGGATTTCCATGGCGACAAGGGGCTTTCTCGGCATCTCGCCCTCGAAGAGGTGGAACGGCAGCACGGTCGATCCGCCGACCTTGACGGCATTGTCGCCGTTACCGAGGAGAACCTCCCGGATGGCACCGGAATAATCGACCTTGTAGGAGCTGGCAGGCACCTTGCTCGCCCGCTCGGCAAAGGGAGTGGCAGGCGGGGCCAGGGGAGCGACCTCCAGGCCTGCCGGGGCAGCCTTGGCAGCTACGCTTTTCTTGTCCGCCTCGGCCTCTGCAGCCGCCTTGGCCTCTGCCTCGGCCTTTGCCTTGGCTTCCGCTTCGGCACGGGCCTTTTCCTCGGCCTTGCGCCGGGCCTTCTCCTCGGCTTCAGCCTTGGCCTTTGCCTCGGCAGCCGCCCTGGCCTCTGCCTCGGCCTTTGCCTTGGCCTCTGCTTCGGCACGGGCCTTTTCCTCGGCCTCGCGCCGGGCCTTCTCTTCGGCTTCAGCCTTGGCCTTTGCCTCGGCAGCCGCCCTGGCCTCTGCCTCGGCCTTTGCCCTGGCTTCCGCTTCGGCACGGGCCTTTTCCTCGTCCACCGCCGGCGCTGCAGGAGCAGAAGGCGCGGTGGCAGCAGCCTTTCCGATCTCCGGTTCGCGGTTCAGAATCGATTCGGCACCGGCAAAGCTGAGCAGTGCCTCAAACTGATCGTCATTGAGTCCGTATGCCTTTTTCAGGGCCTCCAGTCCCTGTTTCACGGACTTCAAGGCCATCAGACGGTCTTTTTCATTCATTTCGTGTTCTCCTGCATCATCGCTGACAGTGGCAGTGGTTTCGGTTACCGGGACAGCCTGGACAGCTGCTCCGGCCTTGATCTTCTCGGCTTCCTCCCTGGCGGCGGCAAGGATCCGGTCAGCCTCCGCACGGGCCTGGGCCAGGATGTCCTCGGACACCGTCTCCTCCACAGGAGCGATCTCCTCGGCCCTGACCTCGACGACCTCTTCGCTGACCGGTTCGGCAACGGGCTCCGCCTCCTCGGCAACGGCAGGCCTGGGAAGCAATCCGGCCCGCTCGCAGATCTCGGGCACCGCCTCTTCCCATTCGATGGCCATGACATGGACGCCGGCCACACCTTCTATCTCTTTGACCTGGTTGATGATATCCACACAGATGGAGATGCCTTCATCCTGCTTGTCCCGGGCACCCTTCATCCGCTCAATGACCTCGTCGGTGACATCCATGCCAGGAACGAACTTCTGCATATACCTGGCCATGCCCAGCGACTTGGGCGGCGTGACACCGGCCAGGATGTAAGCCTTCTCGTGAAGACCGAGATCGCGGACCATCTCCATGAAACGGGCGAATTTTTCCACGTTGTAGATGATCTGGGTCTGAACGAAGTCGGCGCCGTTGGCGATTTTCTTTCCCAGGCGGACGGCCCGGAATTCGAAGGGATAGGCAAATGGATTGGCGGCACAGCCCAGGAAAAAGGCCGGCTTGGCCCCCTTGATCTCCTCGCCGCACTGGAACTTCATCGCATCCCGCATGTCCCGGACCATGCCGAGCAGCTGGATGGAATCCATGTCGAAGACACCCTTGGCCCCGGGATGGTTGCCGAACTTCTGGTGATCACCCGTCAGGCAGAGAAGGTTCTTCAGACCCAGGGCCGAAGCGGCCAGCAGGTCGCTCTGCATCCCGATCCGGTTCCGGTCCCGGCAGGTCATCTGAATGACCGGCTCCACCCCCTCGGACTGGGCAATCAGCCCGGCCCCGATGGATGACATCCGGACGATCGCTGTCTGACAGTCCGTGATGTTGACAGCATCCACGTTTCCCTTCAGGATCCGAGCCTTCTTTCTGACCACCTCGGGATCACTGTTTTTCGGCGGCCCCAGCTCACCGGTCACAGCAAATTCGCCGCTGGTCAGCACCCGCTCCAAATTGCTCCCCGATTTCATCGATCCTCCTTACCTGAAAATATTTCTCCAACCAACGGCCGACCCGCTGGACCGGGCCGGACGTCCCGGACTGGTTCTTTCCGGCCCGCAGGTCACAGGTCAGCGACCGGTCAAGCTCTCACACGGTTTCAATCAGATTGCCGGCAGCCCTTCCTGGTCGACAGCCGCCGGCTGCACGATACCTGCTACTTGCCTCCGCAGCCCATGCCGGGCAGCGTCTTGCCCTCGAGTTCGCGGCGCATCTGCATATCCATGAGAACACGCTCTTTCTTCTTGTTGATGCCAAGCGCTTCCCGCTTCTCCTCGATGGCGGCGATCATCTTCCGGGCCAGCTTGATGGGATCTTCCTCCACATCCCAGCAGGCACCATAGAGCTCCTTCATGCCGCCGAAGAGAAAATCACTCAGCTTCTTGGAACCGGTGACCGGCAGGCTCTGGAAGATGACATGCGCACCAGAGGTGACAAAGTACTGGCCGATGGCCACGGCCTTCTCCGACATGTAGAGCGGTGCGGTACCACAGGCTGGCAGCTCGGAGATGTCCTCGCCCAGACCGCCTTCCCGTACCATCTCGGTGAGGGCGATCAGCAGGCGGCTGTTGTCCACGCAGGAGCCGACATGGAGGGCCGGCGGCATGCCCACGGCCTCGCAGACCTCACGCAGGCCGTCGCCGGCATACTCGGCGGCGGCCTCGGGCCGCAGCAGTCCACGCCGTCCCAGGGCCTGGGCGGCGCAGCCGGTGGCCAGGACAAGGACATTGTTCTTGATCAGCTCTGTGGCGATCTTGAAATGGACGTCATCGGAATACTTGTAGTGCTCGCAGCCGACGATGGCGCCGACGCCGCGGATGCGGCCGTTGATGATGTTATCGTTCAGTGGCCGGTAGGACTGGCGGAATCGGCCGCCGAGCATGTAGTTGATGGTCTCGTGGCTGAAGCCGACGACCACGTCCAGCTTCTTGTCCTTGGGAATATAGTACTCGCCGCGCTTCTTGAAGTTGGCGATGGCATGCTTGAGGATCTCCTTGGCCGAATTGTAGGCGTCATCCTCTTCGAACTGGATATGGATGGCATCCGGCATCTTGGCCCGATAGTTGGTGGTGATGATGTCGGTATGCTTGCCCTTGACCACCTGGGCCACGGACTGCATAATGCACTGGACATCGACCACCATGGCCTCCACGGCGCCGGTGGCGAGCACCATCTCCTGCTGGATGAAGGAACCGGCAACCGGGATACCGCGTCGCATGAGGATCTCGTTACCCGTGCAGCAGACTCCGGCCAGGTTCACGCCCTTGGCCCCTGCCTTCTTGGCCAGGGCGACGATCTCCTCGTCATCGGCGGCCAGGCAGAGGGACTCGGCCAGAAGCGGCTCGTGACCATGGACGGTGACATTGACATGATCCTCCTTGAGTACCCCAAGATCCACGATGGCCCGCTTGGGCACCGGCGTTCCGAACATGATATCGGTCAGCTCGGTGGAGAGCATGGAGGCGCCCCAACCATCTGCCAGGGAGGTCCTGGCGGCCTGGAGAAGTATATTCTTATATTCCTGGTCCACGCCCATGTGGGTGCGGTGCATCATCTCCACCACCTCCCGGTCGATGCCCCTGGGAACCACGCCGAGTTTTTTCCAGGTTTCCTGCTGCTTGGCCGGGGCCCGCTTGATCATGGTCAGCTCGCCTTCCTGCTGACCGAACTCGGCCAGGGCCTTTTCACCCAGTTCCAGGGCGATCTCGTTCTTGTCCCGCCCTTCGGTCTCGATGCCGAAGATCCCGGCCATCATGTGCAGCTTGGCCTCGTCCTTGATCTCGTGCGGGGTCTCGCCCTTGGCCGTGGCGATGAACCCGCGCACCATCTCCCGGGCATGGTCGGTGTGGGAGGCGGTGCCGGCGGCAACGATCCGGGCGAAGTTCCGGGCGGCCACGGTCTCGGCGGTGGCCCCGCAGACCCCGATCATGGACTCCACGCCGTCGATGATCTGGCAGGGCCCCATGTTGCAGATCCGGCAGCAGGTGCCGCCGGAGCCGAACAGACAGGCCGACATACCCCGATCCTCCAGCCGGTCATAGGCGGTGCGGACCTGTTTGGCCAGGTCCTGGTTCAGGAGATCCAGGGTGGAGGCTCCTGTTATATCATTGCAACGATCACATCCGTTTCCTTTCGCCATAATGGGCTCCTCTTGCTTCAGATAGTATCCTTCAGGAATAAGCGTCTATGTGATACCCAATCAGGCCAGGCCGGCAAACTGCTTGGCTGACTGGACCGTATTCTTCATCAGCATGGTGATGGTCATGGGGCCCACGCCGCCGGGTACCGGCGTGATGGCGGCGGCCTTTTCCTTGACCGTGTCGAACTCCACGTCACCGGCCAGTTTGGCCTTGCCCGACTCGGTGACGCCGACCCGGTTCACCCCGACATCGATGACCACCACCCCTTCCTTGACCTGGTCGCCCTTGATCATGTTGGGCACGCCGGCGGCAACGATGAGGATATCCGCCCGCTTGGTATGGAAGGTCATGTCACGGGTCCTGGTGTGACAGAGGGTGACGGTGGCGTTGCCGCTCTCCCGCTTCTGGAGCATCAGGTTGGCGACCGGCTTGCCGACGATGTTGGAACGGCCGATCACCACGACCTCGGCACCCGAGGTCTCGACACCGCTCCTCTTGAGCAGTTCCAGCACCCCATGGGGTGTGCAGGGCAGAAAACACTGTTCGCCCAGGACCATCTTGCCCACGTTGACCGGATGGAATCCGTCCACGTCCTTGTCCGGGTCGATGGCATAGAGCACCTTGGCCTCGTCGATGTGCTTGGGCAGGGGAAGCTGAACCAGGATACCGTGGATCTTTTCGTCATTGTTGTATTTCTCCACCAGGTCCAGCAATTCCTGCTCACTGGTGTCTGCGGGCAGGGTCACCTGTTCGGAGTGAATACCCAGCGCATGAGCGGTTTTGTTCTTGGCAGCGACATAGGACTGAGAGGCAGGATCCTCACCCACCAGAATGGTGACCAGCCCGGGCACGAGATTGTGCTTTTCCTTCAGTTCGGCGACTTCAGCCTTCAGTTCCTCACGGATAGCCTTTGCAGTTTCAGTTCCGCTGATGATTTTTGCGCTCATAGATACTCATACTCCTTGCATATTCCAGTTTGTTCCCGCAGAAGGGCCTGCGTAAAAAAGCCGCCCGGAAGGTTTCCGTCGGCAACCAGTGAGTGTGAAAATTAACGCGGTGGTAAGGATTCTCAAAGTAGCATTATTTACATTTTTTTTCAAGCAGAAACTGCCTTCCTCCATGTACTGGCGTTCTTTTTCACTTGCCTGATTTTCCGGTCCTCGGCCAGGGGCCGGAGGGGAACATTTCAGCGGCCTGTCATGATTTTTCCGGCCGGGCAAGCAGATACTGCAGAGCGGTCTGCCGCAGCGAGGTATCCCGATTGCGGACCGCCATGGCCAGGGCACGCCTGGTGCCCACGAAGACGGCCAGCTTCTTCCCCCTGGTCAGGCCGGTATAGACCAGGTTGCGGAAGAGCATCCGGTAATGCTGGGTGAGCACGGGCAGAATCACCGCGTCGAACTCGGAGCCCTGGGCCTTGTGAATGGTGATGGCATAGGCCATCTCCAGCTCGGCGATCTGTTCCCGCTGGTAGAGCACGCTCCGGCCATCGGCAGTGAACCGTACCCGGCAGGTGAGCGCCGTGTTGTCGATCTCCTCGATCACCCCGATATCGCCGTTGAACACTTCCAGGTCATAGTTGTTGCGCCGGTGAATGACCCGGTCCCCGACCCGGAAGAGCCGCTCGCCCACCTGGATCTCCGCCCTGCCCCTGCCCGCCGGATTCACCGCCTCCTGGATCACCCGGTTGAGAGCGGCCGTGCCCAGACTGCCCCGGATCATGGGCGACAGGATCTGGATCTCGCACTCCGGCCCCAGGTACCGGGGAATCCAGGTGGTATAGAGGTTGCGGACCACATCGAGGGCGGTCAGGCCATAGTAGAGCGACGACCAGGGATGGACCTTCCTGAGCACGGCCCTGAGTTCGTCAGCCGCCGAATCGGCAGCCACGAGGGTGGCCAGGGAGACGTGCTGGAACTGTTCCGGGATGCGGAGCCGGTCATAGCTGCTCTCCACGTCCCCGGTCTCAAAGGCGTAGGGATCTCCGCTCTCCACCTCCCTGGCCTCGATGGAGCCGTATTCCCGCTTGACCCGGGCGATGAACCGGAGTTGCGCCTCGGTGGCCTGTTCGGCGTCGATGAACAGACAGTCCGCCTCCTGCCAGATCTCCGGACGTTTGAACGGCGACTCGATGTAGGGCAGCTCGCCCCGGTTGATCTGATGGGCATGAAGAATGATCCTGGACTGCCGGGCCTGGCGGAAGATGGTGGTCAGCCGGAAACAGGGGACACGGCCGGAGCCGATCATATCGGCCAGGACATTGCCGGCACCCACGGCAGGCAGCTGATCGCTGTCGCCGATGAACAGCAGGGCCGTGTCCCGACCCACGGCCCTGAGCAGGGACGCGGTCAGGCTGATGTCCAGCATGGAACATTCATCCACGATGAGGACATCGGCCCGAAGCGGATTCTCCTCGTTGCGGCGGAACCCGGTTCCCTTGAATTCCAGCAGCCGGTGAATGGTCCTGGCCTCCAGGCCGATGACCTCGCCCATGCGCTGGGCCGCCCTGCCTGTGGGGGCGGCCAGGATCACGGAGCGTCCCATGGCCCTGAGGAGGGCCACCAGCACCCGGACCGTGGTGGTCTTGCCGCAGCCGGGACCGCCAGTGAGGATGGCGCAGTTCTGGCAGGCGATGCCCCGTACGGCAGCGGCCTGTTCCGTGCTGAGGGTAAGGTCGTGCTGTTTGCCGTACCGCTGCAGCCAGACCTCCATCCTGTCGGTATCACCGGCCAGGGGCCGGACGTGCCGGAGCAGCCTGGTGGCCACGTACTCCTCGTCCCGGTACAGCGCCCGGGCATAGTAGCAGGCGATCTCCCGCCCTGGATCCGCCGGATCGGGAAGGAGCCGGACGCTGAGCAGGCGCTCGTCCGCCATCTGCTGCAGAAATCCCGGGATCCTGTCGCCCACATCCTGCCTGAGCAGGTCGTTGACCTGGGCCACGACCTGCTCCCCGGTCAGGTAACAGTGGCCCTGCTCCCGGCTGGCCGAGAGGACATGCCGGATGGCGGCGGTGATCCGCATGGGACTGTCCTCGGCAAAGCCGATGGACAGCGCCACCCTGTCGGCGGTAAAAAATCCGATCCCGTAAAAGTCCCGGGCCAGGCGATAGGGATTCTCGCTCACCAGGGCAATGGCCTCGTCTCCATATTCCTTGAAGATCCGGACCGCGAACAGGGTGGAGATACCGTGGGACTGGAGAAAGATCATCACCTCCCGGATGGCCTGGTGCTCCTCCCAGGCCCTTCTGATCATGGCCAGTTTCTTTTCGGCAATACCCGGCACCTCGGTGAGCCGTTCGATCTCGTTGGTGAAGACCTCCAGGGTCTGGGCCCCGAAATGGCGGACGATCTTGCGGGCCGTCTTGGGACCGACCCCCCGGATCAGGCCTGAACCGAGATACTTCTCCAGGGCGCCGCTGGAGGCCGGCCTGAGTTCCCGGACATTGGTGGCCTTGAACTGACGACCGTAACGGGGATGATGGGTCCAGGACCCGCTGAACTCCATGGTGGCCCCGGCAAAGACCTGCATCTGATGAACGATGACCGTCACCAGCTCGCTCTGCCGGTCAAATGGCCGTACCTTGAGCACAGACCAGCCATTGTCCGGGTTGTGGAAGGTAACCCGCTCGACGATCCCGCGCAGCTTCTCCTCGATCCTGCCAGTCTGGTTCATGTTGGCCGCAAGCATTTCCCTCCCGTGGGAGGACAAAGAATATGATGCGAAAAACCGGCCGCCTGTGTATCATGACAGCCATCCGAAGCAAGAGGATTGCAAGCCAGCCGGTTGCGCGGAGGTGGGCAGCGAAACAGCGGCACTCCGGCCCCGCCTCCTGGGCCGCCGGCCAACACCAACCAACAGAGACCGGCACTCACCATGAAGATCACAGCTTTCCTATGCCTCCTTTCCCTGCTCCTGCTCAACGGCTGCGGGCCCACCACGGTCTCCAGCCTGGAACGGCAGGCCGGAGCCAGGCCCCTGGATGCGGCCCGGGTTCTCGAGCTCGTGGAGAACAATACCCTGCTCATGGAGGATTTTGAATCAAAATCCTACCTCTACTTCCATGATTCCGGCAGGGTGTTCGGAGTGGACATCTACAACAACAAAGATCGTGGCCGCTGGGATGTGAGCGACCAGGGAGAGCTCTGTTTCCGCTTTCAGAACTGGTGGTATGGCGACCTGCTCTGCTACCAGGTCCTGGGTGGCGGCCATGGTGAAGGTTACCAGCTCGCAGGCAGCAGCGGGGTGATCAAGTTCCGGGCGGTCTGGTTCGAAGGCGATTACAAGAACGCCTTCTACGCGGTCAAGGAACCGAGAAAGAGTTACCGCAGGTCTGTTCGCAGGGCCAGGAAACAGCAGGCTGCCGCACCGTCGCCGGGACCGTCTGCAGCGTCCGTGGAGAGCAGTCCAGCACCTTCCGGAAAGGCGGGCGGCAAATCCATCGTCGAGGAGAACAGCTACCATTCTCCGACCGTCAACCGGCAGATCCGTTCCACGGTCAAGTGGATGGCCAGGGACTGTCCAGGCTGCAACCTGGCCCACACGGACCTGAAAAAGGCGGACCTGGTGGCGGCCAGGCTGGCCGGTGCCAACCTTGCGGGCGCCAACCTGCGGATGGCCAACCTGCGGCGGGCCGACCTGCAGGGCGCCAACCTGGAGGACGCCATCCTCACCTATGCCAACTTGCCGGGTGCCGACCTGCGCAATGCCAACCTGAAAGGAGCCGATCTCAAGGGCGCCAACCTGATCCGGGCCGACCTCACCGGTGCAGACCTCACCGGTGCAGACCTGAGCGATGCCCTGCTGGAAGGAACCAAGGGCCTGCCCGATGACCGGCGGTAGGATATCCGGGAGACACGGGCGGTTCGCCGGGAATCAAGCCGGGGGAAAGGGACGACAGGCCTAGTCGAGCCGCTGTCCCCGGGGAAAGAGCAGGGCCAGCAGCAGAAAGGACAGGATAGTGATGACCAGGTAGAGAGAGAGTTCGGGCTGGATGCGGTTTTCCGG
Organism: uncultured Desulfobulbaceae bacterium; assembly: GCA_964626235.1. Lineage (GTDB taxonomy): Bacteria > Desulfobacterota > Desulfobulbia > Desulfobulbales > Desulfobulbaceae > CAZVDY01. The sequence continues at coordinate 27,798 of CAZVDY010000061.1, forward strand.
CCGGACAAAGGCCAGGGTGCCCAGGATGGCCATGAACAGATACCCCTGCCGCTGGTAGCGGATCAGCTTGTAGAGAATATAGAAATGGATCATCGGAACCACCAGGTCCAGCATGAGGAAGGGGGAGAACCGGTCCGCTGCCATGGCCGCCAGCTGCAGCCCGGCCATGAGATAGAGTTTGCGCACGGTGAGAACCAGGATCAGGAGACAGAGCGCCCAGTTGAGGGGCTGCAACCGTTTCCGTTGCGCCTCTTCGGGCAGTTCATTGAGGAAATAGACCACCTCGTCCCGGTCGTGCTCCCTGCCCAGACTGGCCAGGACCTGCCTGCGGCTCAATCCCCTGGCCAGTTCCTGCCGTACCAGCCGCTCCAGAGACCGCACATCCTTCATGATCCGGCGACCTCCCGGGCCAGGCGGGTGACCGCATCCCAGTCGCCGGCCTGGAGAAGCGGCCGGGGCGCCAGCCAGGAACCGCCGACACAGAGTACATTGTCCAGGGCCAGGTAATCCCGGTAATTGGCCGCGTTGATGCCGCCGGTCGGGCAGAATCCGACATCGGGAAACGGGCCACCGATGGCCCTGAGCATTTCGGGACCGCCAGCGGCACCGGCAGGAAAGAACTTGAACACCTCCAATCCATGCTGCAGGCCGGTCATCAGCTCGGAGACAGTGGCAATGCCGGGGACGAGGGGCAGAGGACCTGCGGCGGCCGCCTGCAGCAGCTCGCCGGTCAACCCAGGGCTGATGGCGAAGAGTCCGCCGGCCTCGGCCACGGCCTCCAGGTCGGCCGGCGAGACCACGGTTCCGGCCCCCACCAGGGCCTCTGGCACCTCGTCCCTGATCCGGCGGATGGCCTCCAGGGCGCAGTCGGTGCGCAGGGTGATCTCCAGCACCCGGATACCACCGGCCAGCAGGGCGCGGGCCAGGGGCACGGCCTGACGGACATCCCGGACCACCAGCACCGGGATCACCGGACCGGCGGTCAGTACATCACGGGGGGAAATTGTCGGGTTCATGGGTACAGGGCTCCCTTGTCTGGTCAGTCTGCCGGAAAGACCACATTACAGCGTTCCGACACATAGGTAAAGATGGAACTGCCTCCTTCCTCCGCTCCGAGCAGGTCCCTCCGCAGGGGCGCGAAGATCTGCCTGCCCCAGCCGTAGCGATCCGCCTTCAGATCCGGGACTGCATACTCACGCCGCACCAGTTCCTCGTTGCCGACCAGGAGTTCGAGGACACCCCTGCGGGCATCCATGCGGATCAGGTCACCATCCTGCACCTTGGCCAGCATGCCCCCGCAGAAGGCCTCGGGAGTGAGGTGTATGGCAAAAGGTACCTTTCCCGAAGCGCCGGACAGCCTGCCGTCGGTCACCAGACCCACCGTGTATCCCCGGTCCATGACGATGGAGAGATAGGTTATCAGCTTGTGCAGCTCCGGCATGCCGTTGGCCTGCGGCCCCTGAAAGCGGACCACCGCGACCAGGTCCCGATCCAGCCTCCCCCGGCGAAAGGCCTCTTCCAGCTCCTGCTGGCCGTGAAAGACCATGGCCGGGGCCTCGACCAGGGTATCGGCGCCGTCCCGCAGGGACGACACCTTCATGATCGCCCGCCCCATGTTGCCGGACACGACCCGGATGCCGCCGCTGGCCGCAAAGGGCCGGGCAGAGGGAGCGATCACCTCCGGATCTTGCGATTCGGACGGACCATCTTCGTAGACCAGCTCTTCCCCGCGCAGGACCGGCTGCCGCAGATAGGCGGACAGGCCCGTCCCGGCCACGGTGACCACCTCCTGGTGGAGCATGCCGGCTGCCAGCAGCTCCCGGAACAGCAGGGCCATGCCGCCCGCCTTCTGGAACCCGTTGATATCTCCTGGACCGTTGGGATAGATCCGGACCAGGAGCGGGACCACCTCGGAAAGCTCGGCAAAATCATCCCAGTCGATGCGGATGCCGGCGGCCCGGGCAATGGCGACCAGGTGCATGGTCTCGTTGGTGGAGCCGCCCGTGGCCAGCAGACCGACCATGGCGTTGACCACGCTCTTTTCGTTCACCACCCGGCCAATGGGCATATATTCGCCGCCGAGGTGGGTTATTGCGCAGATCCGGTGCCCGGCGGCCAGGGTCAGGGCCTGGCGGAGCCGGGTTCCGGCATTGACAAACGAGGCCCCGGGCAGGTGCAGGCCGAGCATCTCGGCCATGAGCTGATTGGAGTTGGCCGTGCCGTAAAAGGTGCAGGTGCCGGGACTGTGGTAGGCCTTGAGCTCGATGGCCAGCATTTCGTCACGGCTGATCTCCCCCTGGGCATAACGCTGCCGGGCCCGGGCCTTTTCCCGGTTGGCAATGCCCGGCCGCATGGGGCCGGCCGGCACCAAAAGCATGGGCAAATGGCCAAACTGGAGCCCGCCCATGAGCAGGCCGGGCACGATCTTGTCGCACACGCCCAGCAACAGGGCGCCGTCAAAGACGTTATGGGACAGACCGATCACCGTGGCCATGGCTATCACGTCCCGGCTGATCAGGCTCAGTTCCATGCCCGGCTCGCCCTGGGTGACGCCATCGCACATGGCCGGCACCCCGGCCGCGACCTGGGCCGCCCCGCCCTTTGCCTGGACAGCCTCCCGGAGCAGATCGGGATAGTCCCCATAGGGCTGGTGCGCGGAGACCAGATCATTGTAGGAGCTGATAATGCCGATGTTGGCCGCATCCTGGGCAAGCAGCCGCTTGCGACAGGCAGCCGGGCAGGCGGCCAGGTCATGGGCCAGGTTGCTCATGGGCAGCCGGCCCCGGGCCGGGCCGGAGTCGGCTGCAATCTCGATACGGCGCAGATAGGCCTGGCGGTGGGGCCTGCTTCTGGTAATGATCCGCTCGGTGACCTGCTCGACAACCCTGTTCATATCTCTGTCCTCTTACGTTATAGAATCGTTCACGGCGCCCAGAAGATGGTCACCGGCACCCGGCTCTGCCTGAAGATGGCGCGGATGGGCATATCCCGAACCGGGCCAGGGGCCAGGGCCTGGTCAAGGACCGCTTTTTTTTCCTTGCCGACAATATGAACAACAATCGCCCGGCTCCTGAGAAGAGCGGCCAGGGTCAGGCTCATGCGCTTGTGCGGGGCAGCGGGCGGGGTAATGGCCATGCAGATTTTTTCATTTTCCTCCTCAAGGGCCTCGTCCAGGCGGAGCGCGTCCGGAAAGAGCGAGGCGGTATGACCGTCGCCGCCCATGCCGAGCAGGACAAGGTCCAGGGGGAAAAAGGGGCGCAACCGTTCGGAACAGGCGTCTTCGGCTGCCCGTGGATCCCCGGCCTCGGTTTTCATACCAATGAAGGCGGCGGCTGCGGCCCGACCTTGCAAAAGCGAGGCACGGATCAACCGCTCATTGGCATCCGGATCATCCGGGTTGACCCAGCGCTCATCCACAGGGAGGACCGTGACCCGCTCCCAGGCCAGTTCGCGGCTGGCAAGGGCCTCAAAAAGCGGCCGTGGCGTACTGCCGCCGGACACAGCCAGGCTTGCCCGGCCCCGCTCGCCAATGGCCTCGGACAGGGCCATGCAGACCGTGTTAGCCAGGGCCGTGGTCAGCGCGGCCCGGTCCGTGAAGAACTGTCTGTCCAGTGCCATGTGCCCTCACTCCTCCCACTCGCGGCCATCCCTGGCCAAAAGCGCCACCGAGGCCACCGGACCCCAGGTACCGGCCGGATAATGTTTGGGCGGTTCATTGGACCTGGCCCAGGCGTCCTGGATGGTGTCGATCCACTGCCAGGCCCGTTCCACCTCGTCGCGGCGGATGAACAGGGACTGGTTGCCGAGCATGGTCTCCAGGAT
>CAZVDY010000062.1:0-3534 GCA_964626235.1 uncultured Desulfobulbaceae bacterium
GGAGAAAATCGCAGCAACCTGGGAGAAACCGATCATGACCGGTATTGTCAAAACCTTTGTCAGCTACAGCCATCAGGATAAGGAACGGGTCAGGCGGTTCCTGGCCCATGGCGCCATGCGGGGCATCGCGCCCTGGCTGGATAGCCAGGACATGCTGCCGGAGGCGGGGCATTCCCTGGAAAAGAGCATCCAACAGGCCATCCACAGCGAGGACATCGCCGCCATTACCCTGTTTCTCAGCGAACATTCCATGGATTCGGACTGGGTCGCACAGGAGGTGGCCTGGGCCAGGGATCTTGGCAGGCATGTGATCCCGGTCCTGGATTCGGTAGATAAGCAGGTGGTCGAAGGACTGGCCGACATGGTCCGGATGCATGAGCCGCACTACATCAGGCTGGATGACGACGGTGCCCTGTTCACCTTGCTGAACACCCTGATCCGCGAGGCCGGGGCGGATGCAGCCAACGAGGTGGTGCTCTACCTCGGCCACCGCGATGACAGGGTCCAGCCCAGCGGCCTGCCCGATGGTTGGACGCTGGAGTACCCGGTCATCGAGCTGCGGACCAGGGAGCACCGGCTTGACGCGGTGCGCGACTGGGATTTCCGGGGCTGGCTCCCGGCCGATGAAGAGGAATACGAGCAGTATGGCCGGGCCATCCAGGACCTGAGCAAGGCCCTGGGCCGGGTGGAGCATCTGCGGGTGGCTGGCTTGGCGCCCCTGGGCATTGCCGGGTTGATAGGCAAGTACTGGGACCGGGGCACCAGTGTCGGCCGCCTCACCTGCTGGAACACCTATGGCGAGGAGGAATGGTCTGTCGGGCGGCAGAATCCCATGCCGGCCGAACCTGATGCGTTGCACCACCTCTCCCTTGGCCGCGAGGATGAACTGGACCAGGGAGCAAACATCCTGGTCGGCCATTTCAGCCAGGCCATGCATTTCGATGACCTGCTCAACTGGGCGAAGGCCCACCGGGAAAGGCTGCAGCTCAGCCGGGCCATCCGGTTCGATTTCCCGCCGAAAATCGATGCCGCCATGGCGCCCGCCCTGGCCCTGGAGATCGTCCAGTCCCTGACCTGGGCCAGGCAGAAGTATGGCGCCGCCACCGTGTACTGGGCTGCGGGGCTGCCCATGGCCATGCTGCCCCTTGTCACCTACCTGGCCAGGGCCCGGGGCCACATCGTCTTCCTGGACCGGAACCTCAAAACCGGCCAGTACGTCCACGCCTTTGATCTCTACTGACGGCAGGACGTTTCAGAAGACCATCCAGCGCCCACACCCGGCTGACGCCGAATAATCAAGTATGGTGTCCCTGGAATTTTCCGGTTTTATGATCAACCTATCCCCTTTCCGGCTGATCAGCGCCTCATTGCCGGGCAACTCGAACATTTTCGGGATGCGTAAATTCGGGGGACACCATACTTAATTCCTGTTGCGGTAACCGAGCGAGGAGTTCCCCGGACTGCCGTGCCAGGCTGCAGCACCTGTGATCAATTACAGTTTGGAATCAAGATATACCGCTGGGTTACATGCCCTGTGATCGGTTACTCTTTGCCAGCCTTGGCAGCACCCGGGGTAATTTCTCTTGTACACTATCCCAAACAGTGTCTCCATCAACACCAAAATAGCTGCGAATCCATACATCCCCCGTCCCTGCCATATCCTTCCAGGGAATGGCGGGATAGTGCACTGTTTTTCCTGGGTTCGTCCCTGCCGCTCCAGCCGGTATTCACCCCAGTGGCCCAGAATTTCTCCAACTCTTGCCCCAAAGGCTGCGGGTCCACTCCCAGGCATTGCCTGCACAGTCGGCAAGGGGGTAAGACTGGGTATGGATCATCCCTCGGAAACGGCCTTGTGAGAGGGAGAAAACCGGATTAGATAATCGTGGCGTCTGATAATGACGGCTCTTATTGACAGTCATTCTCGTTAAGATGCTGAAATCCTGGAACGTCATTTTTCAAGGCTCCCTTGACTTATACCAGCTTGTTTGATATTTTTAATTTGAGTTTTAAGGATGTTACGCATTAGATGTACTCCTGCTGCCTGTGCAACAGGCCGACAAGCTAGACAAAAGGACTTCATCGAAGATGACGGGGAGTTGACTTCCGGTACGTTATGTGTACCTACCCCCGATCTTATCCCCTTTTTCCCTGTCATTGCCCAATGATTACTTATCACCTAGTGTACCAAGCTGACCAGGATACGGATGAGGTGTGGAAACTCTACATGGTTCCACTCAGGGGCTGACCTCTGGTCAGGCGTAACTCTCCTCTTCCTTCCCAGGGTGATGTTGATGATTTTACAATCAGTCCGGACAGCAGGCATGTAATCTACCGGGCAGATCAGGATGTTTACGATGAGACTGAACTGTTCGGCGTGCGCATCAAAAGCAGCTTGTGTTTCCCGGTCAGGGGAGAACACGGGATCTCGATAATCAGCCTCTGATCCCGCAGCCCGGTCCGCTCAGAATATAATGGATAAACAGAAGGCTGCCTCACAAGCAATTTAAAGGAGATCTGTTATGTCAGAAGAGCTAAAGTCTACATGCCGTTTTAGCCGACCAGGAATGATCAGGTTATATCTTGTTCTGCTAACCTGCTGTATCTTCCCGATTGAGGATGTTCACGCCGCGAACAGCGTGGGCCAGCCCTACCAGCTCAGTGGACCGTTGGTGGTTTTTGGCGATGTCTGGGACTACACAATATGCGCCGACAGTTCCCGGATGGTGTACCGGGCTGATCAGGACAAAGATGGGGTGAATGAACTCTACTCGGTTCCCCTGAGCGGCGGCACCCCGGTCAAGCTCAATGGCAACCTCGTTGCCAGCGGGAATGTTTTGAGCTTCAATATCAGTGCAGACAGTTCCCGGGTGGTATATCTTGCTGACCAAGACACGGATGGGGTGGATGAGCTCTACTCGGTTCCCCTGGACGGCGGCAATCCGGTCAAGCTCAACGGTAACCTAGCTGCCGGCGGGAATGTTGGACGCAATTACGATATCAGCGCAGACAGTTCCCACGTGGTGTACGTTGCAGACCAAGACACGGATGGGGTGGATGAACTCTACTCGGTTCCCCTGGACGGCGGCAATCCGATCAAGCTCAATGGCAACCTCGTTGCCGGCGGGAATGTTTTGAGCTTCAATATCAGCGCAGACAGTTCCCACGTGGTGTACCAGGCAGATCAGGACACGAACGGAGTAGCTGAGCTCTACTCGATTCCCCTGGACGGCGGCAATCCGGTCAAGCTCAATGGCAGCCTCGTTGCCGGCGGGAATATTTTGAGCTTCAATATCAGCGCAGACAGTTCCCGGGTGGTGTACTGGGCTCACCAGGACACGGCTGGGGTGCTTGAACTCTACTCGGTTCTCCTGGACGGCGGCAATCCGGTCAAGCTCAATGGCAGCCTCGTTGCCGGCGGGAATGTTTTGAGCTTCAATATCAGCGCAGACAGTTCCCACGTGGTGTACGTTGCAGACCAAGACACGGATGGGGTGGATGAACTCTACTCGGTTCCCCTGGACGGCGGCAATCCGA